>NZ_CAACVB010000305.1 GCF_900659635.1 Actinomadura roseirufa
TACCAGACTCCCCAGGAAGTCGAGGACCAGTACCTGACCCGCAAGGCCACAGCGTAACTCAGACGACCAGACGCTGTCCGGAGTCTCTGGGGCCCCTCAGACACCAGATCCTCGACACCGGGCACTTCGACACCGCCCTGATCCTCCGCTGGTCGGGGTCGGTACTCGAACTGGCCGACCATGTTGACTACGCCGGCGGCGACCAGAACGACGGCAGTGGCAGCACGGTCGGCTTCGCGTTGCGCTTGCAGGCCGCCCACCTACGATGGGCCGCCGCCTACATGGCCGTCGCGCATTTCAGCGACCAGGCCCACGAACTCGTCCAAGAACAGTTCCCTGGCGATCACATCCCACCCGAACAGCCAGCCATCGGAGACCTGACTCGGGACGACCTCGGCCGACTCGCCATCGGTGTAAGGCCCGACCTCATCCCGCCCAGATGGGATCGCGACGGCTGGGACTACACCCACCCCGCTGCGACATGCGCCCCCAGGGCCTCCCTCGACCGGTGTCCCGGCACTCGCAACGACGAAAGAGGCTGATAGGCGATGCCCACTACTGCCTGGCTCGTCCGCAACAAGATCGGCTGCGCAGACGGCTCCTACTCACCCGCAAGGCACTCCGCCCCCAAGGACCCACGGTCGGTACGCGCCTCCCGGAAGGGGCGCCTGGACGTCGAAAAGGTGCAGGAAGAGAGCGGGCTCTACTTTCTCGTCCACCCGCGGACCCGCGACATCTGCGGCACCATGCTCGACCAGGGCGACGGCTGGTGGCGATGCAGAACGCCCCGCGGCAAGCTCAGGGAAATCTACGTTCCGGCCGGAGTCGACGAGCCCTGGCGCTATGTGGCCGAGCGGGTGAGCGCCGCGTGAGCGCCGAGCGGCTGGATGAACTGGCCCTGCTGCTGCGCCACCGCGTTCCCGGCCTCACACCGATGCTGCCGCGCGGCACGGAGATCCTGCATCTCATCCGCTCCGGTGCCGGACCGCATTACGTGGTCTGGCGGCGCAGCGCAGCGGCCTACTTCTGGTACAGCGGCCCCGACCACGGCGCCCAGATCGGCACGACCGCCGAGCAGGCGGCCGAGGAGATCCGACGAATGTTGAGCCCGCCCGCCCCGTAGACACCGCAGCCGCGCGCCTTGCGAGATGAGCCGGGACCGTCCTCCATCGCCGAGCCCTGAGCTGAAGGCACACACCCGATAGCAGGTCCGTGCAACACAGAGGAGGCCGCCGTGGCCGACGAGCAAGACATCGCCGAGCTGCTGGAGGAACTGGATGACCTGCTCGACCCCGCGAGCACCCTGCGCCGGGTCGAGCAGGCGTACACCATGGCCGTTGTGCTCATGGGTCTGAGAAGGCCGGCACAGGGCGAGCTGGCCGAGCTGGCTGCGCTGCTCCGCCGGGCAGCCGACATCGCCGACGCCTTGGGCGACATGCGCCTCTGAACGGCGGAGCTTCTCACTCACCAAGCCGCGCCATCCCCATGGTTCGAGCCCCCCAGTTCCTGTGCGCCGGCGAGCCACAGGGGCACGGTTGAGCCTGCCCGTAGGTTTCCCGAGGCTCTGCGGGTGGCCCGGGAAGACCTGGCTTCCTCGCGTCTTTCCTAACCGACCAGGCCCTGCTGAAAAGCGATCACTCCTGCGGCAAAGCGAGTCTCTGCACCAAGTTCCTCGCGAACTGTCGTAATGTGTCGCCGCACAGTGGAAATGCTCAGGCCAACTTGTTCCGAGATCTCATTATCAGAGAGCCCCTGCACCAGCAGGTTGAGGATTCTCAATTGAGTGCTCGAAAGTGGGCCATCTGCGGAAAACGGAGTTCGGTATGGGGTTGCCCGACTCCAGAGAAGTTCGAAGTACTCGCGCAGGGCGCCGACGATGACCGACGATTGAACCAGAAGAACGCCTGGTTCGTTCATCGACAACGAAAGCAAAGCTATCGCCTCATCTGCGAGCCTCATTCGCATACCTACATTTGACAGCAGACGAACTTGGCCTCCAGATTGAGCTATGAGGTCACATACTTCGAGCGCTGACGGATCTGCTATGCACTGAGCATGAAAGATACTCCTGAGCTTCGCCGGGTCTGCTGGCAGATCGAAATCTTCCCCCAGAAGGTTCCCCGGCCCTCGGTACGGCAAGCCGTCCAGGGTTAGCCAGTCTCGCTGCGCCGACTTGCTCAGAACACGGATCAGCTCGTTGATCTCGCTGGGCACTGAGAGAATCCGAACCAACTGGTCCATGGTGCCGCCGAGTACCAAATCTGGGGAAGGTCGGGTACCGCGTGCACGATCATGCGCGTCCGAAATGCGCTCGTGCGTCGCCACGATCGAGCGGGCGAGGCCCAGCAATGTGCGCTGCAGCACCAGGTCAGGCGAGGCAAGGAAGATCGCAGGGCGCCCCTGACTCCCGGAACTCCGAATATTGGCCATCCCAGCCTCGACTAGGACCTTCACTTTTTCCATACCGAACAACGCACTCACTCTTTCCAAAGACTGAGTGTCGTAAGGCTTTAGAATAAGGTAGAGATCAAGTAACCGATCATCAAGGACACCTCGCAGCAGAATATTTACATCACGCTCATTGAGTTCACGCATCCACAACTCCTCTTCACAAAGGCATCCTTTTGCCCTAAACAAGCACCGCTTCTGGCGTCGTTTCTACCCGGGCCATGCGCGGTCGCACGAGGAGAATTGTAAGCACCGATAGCGTGGCCGCAACTACCGCAAGGCATGAGCCGAAAGACAGAGCTTGAGGGCCGACATGACGAGCGATAGGGCCAGCCGCCAGAACCGCGACGGGCATCAGACAGTATCCCGTGACCAGATTCCAGCTATTTACTCGTGCAAGCACTTCTACACGAAGCCTGCTTTGCAGGACTGTAACCAGCAGAACACCGTATATCGCCTGAAACGCGCCGGAGATGAAGACTCCCAGGGCGATCAGAAGCCATGTGGCTTCGTTGGCCAGGAAGAACATGGGAAGGGAAGCAGCGCTTGGCAGCAGGACGAGCGCCCAGATGAGGTGAGTCGGTCGCCACCGAGCCGCGAGAAGGGCGCCGACCAGGGCGCCAAGGGGGTCACAAGCGCTAATCATTCCCCATGCCCAAGCGCCTTCGGGCTTGTGGGCCATGTAGACGGGACCGGCGATTTTCACGAAACAAACAACAGCCGTGTTAATTACCGTCCATTCAAGCGTGACGATCCATACCCAGGACAGCAGGCCGAACGCCTTCCACCCTTCACGCATCTCGGAGAGGACCGACTGGCGGATGCGCTTCACCTTATGAGTGGTGAGGCGGCCGAGCAGAAGAGCGCTGATACCGCAGAGAGCGCCTCGCACCGCGGCGGCCCAAGCTGGGCCGAGTGAGGTGACGACAGCACCGGAGCAGATCAGTCCGACGAGGAGGCCGACCGCCTGTGCCTGGGTGAGGAGTGCGTTGCCTGCGGCCCGCTCAACCGAGCCGAGCAGGTCTGCGGTGATGCCCCGGAGTGCCGGCAGGAAAATCGCGGTCGCGGTGCCGCCGGCGGCCGCCAGCAGGCACAGGAGCGGCAGGGGCGCCCTCCCGGCCAGAAATGTCACCGCGATCGCCGACCAGGAGGCACACGCAAGAAGCTCGGCTGCCGCGAGAACCTGGTGTCGGCGAAAGCGGTCGCCGATGACACCCCCTCCAACAAGCAAGAGAGCAGGGAAGGCGTTGCAGGCCAGGACGAGCGAGAGACCACCGGGCCCGTATCCCATCCCCATGACGCCCCAGGCGAGAGCGAGCTGACCGAACCCCACGCTGGCGCTGGAAACGACCCGGGAGATGAACAGCGGAGCGAACAAGGAGCTCTTCAGCAGCGACAAAGGAGCAAGGACATCAGACATGCCACTGCTCCTGGCCTGCGGTCAGATGGGCGACCAGGAATTGCGCGATGTCTCGGTAGGCTTTGATTTCGTTTTTGCGGTTGAGAAACCCATGTCCTTCGTCGGAGTAGACGTCGTAGCGGACCTGAACGCCGCGGTCGCGCAGGCGGGCGACGATCTGATCGGACTCCTCCTGGGGAACGCGAGGATCTTTGGCGCCCTGAATCACGAAGAGCGGTGCGTTGATGCTGTCGGCGTGGGTGAGGGGTGAGCGACGGGTGAGGTGATCGGCATCACGGTCGGGGTCTCCCAGGACGGCCGCGACCATCGCTTTCCAAGTCGGGGGGCACGCTCGGGCGAGGGTGACGAGGTTGGAGGGGCCGCAGATCGAGACGCCAGCGGCCCACTCGTAGGGCAGGCGTGCCAGGCAGGACAGGACGGCGAACCCGCCATAGGAGCCGCCCATGAGAGCGATGCGGCCGGTGTCAAAACCACTTGTGGCCCGCAGGTGGCGGACAGCGTGGTCGAGGTCGTCGAGATCGGCGCCGCCCCAGTCGCGGTAGATCAGTTTCTGGTGGGTGAGGCCGTATCCGGTGGATCCGGCGATGTTGGGCGCGAATACTGCGATGCCTTGAGCGAGGAGGTACTGGTAGAGGCCGGAGTAGGCGTATTCGGGGCGTTCTTGGGCTTCTGGGCCCCCGTGGATGCTCAGCAGCACCGGGTGCGGGCCCGGTGTGTGCGGACGGTAGAGCAGCGCCGGAACCCGGCGTCCGGCCGAGGACGCGTACGTCACCAGGTCGGGCTCGACGGGTTCGACGACATACATGGCCGGCGGCCTTGCGTTGGTGAGGTAGCGGAACCCCTCGGCCAGGTCGAGCAGGGCGATCTCGCTGGGCCGGACGGGCGAGTCGAGCTCCAGCACGAGCCCCTCGGCGTCAGGGATGAGGCTCATCGTGTCGATGACGCCTTGCGGGATGTCGGGGAGCGCGAGTGGGGCGCCGCCGCGGCGGGCGTGCAGAGCCGACCGTCCGCCCTCGTTCGTCGTCCAGATGAGCGTGTCGCCGAGCGCCTCGACGAGTTCGACATCCCAGCTGTCCTGGACGGTGCAGGTCAAGGTGGCGTCGTGCAGGGTGTAGCAGCCGATCGCGGTGAACTCGTCCCAGAGATCGGTGCGCAGGTAGAAGCCGGAGGAGTCCGGGATCCACGGCCCGGGTAGGAAAAGTCCTTGACCGTGCTGGGCCGTGACGCAGACGGGGTCGGCCGCGGGGTCGGCCAGGTCGATCAGGTAGGCGGCGACATCGGTGTTGGATCGGGTGCCCGCGGCCAGCAGCCATCGGCCGTCCGGGGATACGCGCGCCGGTGTGAAGATCACGCCGTCGGGTGGGATGATCCGGCGTTCGGTGTCCTCGCGCAGGTCCCTGGTGAGGATGTCCTGGACGGTCTCATCGCGATCGTTGGCCGCGTAGATCAGGTGGCGTCCCGCAGGGTCGAACGGGTCGTCGGCCAGAACTCGCTGGCAGCCCGGGCCGGAACCGATCTCGGCCATGTTCTGTCCGTCGAGGTCGATGGTGAAGAGCTGGTACTGCTCGTCGCCGTCCCGGTCGGCGGTGAACACCAGGGTCTTGCCGTCGGGGGCCCAGGCGATCTGCCACACCGCCTGGCCGGTCAGCCGGGTCAGCCGGAGCGGCATCCCGCCGGTGACCGGGATGGTCCACAGGTCGAAGGCTCCATCGACATTGCTGGAGTAGGCCACGGTCCTGCCGTCCGGGGACAGTGCCAGATTCTGGCGGAGCCGCTCAGTCGGGACAAAATCCAGGTAATCGGGCATCACTGCTCCAAGACGCTGGTGACTAGGTGATCCAGCCGCGCCGGGCTGCCGCGGCACCCGCCGCGGTGCGGTTGGCCGCTCCGAGCTCCTTGCAGATGACACTGATGTGGCGCCGCACGCTGTTGACCTTCAGGCCGATCCGCCGGGCGATACTCTCATCCGTCATGCCCTGGGCGAGCATCGCCAGGATGGATCTCTGCACGGGTTTGAGCGGCGCCTCGGCCTCGGTGGCGCCGAGGGGGATCGCGCGTTCCCACAGCAGCTCGAAGTACTCGCGCAGAGCCACGACAACAACCGGTGACCGGACCAGCAGCGCCGCCGGGAGCCCGGTCGGCGTCAGTGGCAGCAGCGCGACGGCCTCGTCGACGAGCTTCATCTTCATCCCGATCTTCGGGACGATCCTGGCCTTCTCACCGCCGCGCCGGTTGTTCTCGATCAGCTTGGCGCCCATCGGATGCTCGGCGCAGGAGGCCTGGTAGATGGTCCGGCACTCGACCTTCCCCTCGAAGGTGGGCAGCGGGGGCATGCCGGCCAGTTCCTCCAGGGGACGTTCCATTGCGAAGTTCTCCAGCGTCAGCCAGTGCCGCCGGGCCGTCCCCAGCAGCGCCCGCGACACCTCTCCGATCTCGGTCCGGTCGGTGAGCACCCGCACATGCCCATCAGCCTCGGGCGGGACCGCGGGGAAGGGATGGAGGTCGATCAGCCGGCGCTGCCCGTCCAGCAGCCGCTCCTGCTGAGCCACCAGACCGCGTGACAGAGCGGCCAGCGTGCTCTGCAACGCGAACTCCGCCGGGATGGCCACCAGCCGCGGAGCCAGCGCCAGACCAGACGGCATCACGAACGCCAGTCCCGCTTCCAACAGGGCCGTGACGACCTCGGGTCCGCCGAGTACGTCGGCGGCCTCCGCGCTGGGACAACCGTCATCGGCAAGCAGTTGCAGGTAGGGCGCCAGCAGGTCGTCCGAGACGATTCCCGTCAGCAGCGCCGCTGCCTGCTCAGTCCCCGCTCCCATCCGACCACCTCCGATGACAGAGAGTACTGATCCAACTCGTTAGCGTCATGGGAAGTATGAGGATGAGTGGTTCAACCCATTGAGGAGAAGTCGTCACCGGCCGCCTCGGCCAGCCGAACCCCTCACACCGGCCCAGGTGAGCCAAGTGTTCCTGGTACGGGCATCCGTCGGCGAGGCCACTCCGCTGGTGGCCACTTCCCACCATGGCGCGTTTCCTTCAGCTACCGCCCTCACACAGCACCGGTTTGATCGGGGCCATCCACGCAGATCGAACCGGAGCGAGCATGAAACTCAACCTCGGGCCAACCGACCGCCTCACCATCGGACGCCGCCTCCTCGCCTGGCCGCCCCTACGAGCCAGAGCACGTCACCGACACCCGAGCCCACTCGTGGCTCGTATCTACAGCCACCCACAGGGAGCCGGCCTCATCGGCGCCGACGCCGACGGGCTCCTTCGCGCCACAATCGTGGACGCCCTGACCACAGCCGGCAGCCGCATCGAAGTCGTCGTGCCCAGGGCCGACCTAGACCACCTCTTCGGCCCCGCACTCCGCAACGCCCAGCTGCAGAACCTTCACCCCGCTCTCCACCCGACCAAGACCCTCGAAGACTCCATCGAGTACCTGGAAGGGCGAGAAGGCAGTACGACCGCAGAGCACACGTCATTCCTGTGGATCGCATCCCCTGGCAACGACGCCGACGTCGTCCACCAGGCCTTGCAACATCACCCAGACGACAACCTGATCGCACTCTTCCGCGGCGCATGGCCATACGGCCCCACTCACCTAATCGACAAGAACCGCTCCGGCCCCCTCTATGGTTCACAGATCGAACTTCTCTCCCCCGGGCGCGCAATCGCCAAGCTCGTGGCCTCGACCTCGTGGCCTTGCCACTGACCGCCTCGCGCTGTAGAGAGCGCCCCAGCTCAGTTCCGCTCGCGGCATCTGGGCCGATCTGATCGCGCAAGTAATCAGGGTTAATTGGTGTTGGCGGGGGTGGTGTTGAGGGTGAGGCCGGTGGTGGTCAGGCAACCGTCGATCACGTCGGGGTGGTGCTGGATCACCTTGAGGCGGTGCTTGATCATGGCGGTGAGGTGGTCCAGGTCGGTGGCCAGGAAGTTGGCCATGGAGCGTTTCAGCAGTGACCACACGCTCTCAGCCGGGTTGAGGTCGGGCGCGTAGGCGGGCAGGTAGAACACCGTCAGCCAGTCGGCGTGGGCGTCGATGAACGCGCGCATCGCCTTGGAGTGGTGGACGTTCAGGTTGTCCCAGACCAGCACGATCTTCCCGCCGGGTAACTGCTGGTGAGCGGCCTGAAGCATGCTTGTGTACTCGGCCAGGGTGAAGGCGGCGCGTTCGCCTTTGCGGCGGCGGTAATGGTGCAGCCGGTAGATCAGCCGGGACCGCTCACCCGGGCGGTAGCAGACCATCCCGGC
>NZ_CAACVB010000306.1 GCF_900659635.1 Actinomadura roseirufa
GCCGAGACCGGGCAGCGTGAGGAGGCGGTCCCGGTCTCGCAGGAAGCCGTCGACGCCTACCGGCACTTGGCCGCCGCGAACCGGGCCGCCTACCTGCCCGACCTGGCCATGTCGTTGAACAACCACGCAGCCCTGCTGGCCGAGACCGGGCAGCGTGAGGAGGCGGTCCCGGTCTCGCAGGAAGCCGTCGACGCCTACCGGCACTTGGCCGCCGCGAACCGGGCCGCCTACCTGCCCAACCTGGCGGCCTCGTTGAACAACCACGCGCTGCGGTTGGCCGAGTCCGGGCAGCGTGAGGAGGCGGTCGCGGTCTCGCTGGAAGCCGTCGAGTTGCGCCGGGGGTTGGCCGCTGCCAACCGGGCCGCCTACCTGCCCGACCTGGCCATGTCGTTGAACAACCACGCAGCCCGGTTGGCCGAGACCGGGCAGCGTGAGGAGGCGGTCGCGGTCTCGCAGGAAGCCGTCGAGTTGCGCCGGGAGTTGGCCGCCGCCAACCGGGCCGCCTACCTGCCCAACCTGGCGGCCTCGTTGAACAACCACGCGCTGCGGTTGGCCGAGTCCGGGCAGCGTGAGGAGGCGGTCGCGGTCTCGCAGGAAGCCGTCGAGCTGCGCCGGGAGTTGGCCGCCGCCAACCGGGCCGCCTACCTGGCGGATTACACCCGGAGTGTCACGGTGTTGGGGCACGTGCTGGTGCAGGACGCTCGGTTCGGTGAGGCGGTCGCTCCCTTGGTGGAGGCGTTAGTGGCCGGGCAGGAACTTCCCGAGTACGCCCAGGGCATCGTCGGCGTGATCGTTGATCTGCTGCGCCGCTGCCATGCCGGTGATGCCGCCGGGGCGGAGAGGGCGTTTCGCGCGGCCACCGGCGGGGGCATCCCGGATTGGATGAAGCAGCCACCCGGTCCCCTCAAGGGCTGAGGTCGCCCTGGCCGGCCCATACCCTGTCGGGACCGGAGCGACCGAGAGTTCGACGGCTACCGCTGATTTCTGCGCTCAGCCTCCTCGCGGGCCGATCTTGCCCTCTCGGCGTTGCGCGGCGAAGGCCTCCTACCAGGCGGTGGGAAGGTCCTGCATGAGGCCGATCAGGGTGCCATCTGGGTTCTTGACCACGGCGAGCCGGCGTCCGGGGACCGAGACAATGCCGGTTTCCGCGTCGCCGTTGGTGATGGGGGCGGTGCCCAGTTCGGCCATGGAGCCGTCGGCGATCTCACCCAGGGCCACCGCGCCCGAGGCCAGGAGGCCGCGTTGGGCGTCCTCGATGTTCTCCACCGACCAGAACACCAGGGGGTGGTCGAACCAGGGGAGGCGAGACAGGCCGACTTCCACGCCGTTGTCCGCCATGAAGCCGACGTAGTCGGGACTCTCCCAGGCCGGGCCGGTGCCCAGGGTGGCCTTCCAAGCAGCCGTGGCCGCGGGCAGGTCGCGGGCCGGGTAGACCACCGCGCGGACCTTGTTCGGTGACGCCATCGCCATCTCCCTCGTGTCGTGATCAACAGGCAGGAGAACTTTAACGATCACGTCGGACATCGGCTCCGCCTAGCCGGTAGGTCATCACCAGGGCGAACAGCAGGTCAACCCCGGTGAGGAGATTCCAGCCGTCCCCCGGCATCGCGGGGCTTGAGCGGTACCTCGTGACAAGTTCGCCGTCAAAGGAGGTCCACGGTGATTCCGGCGTCGGTGAGGTCATCGAGTAGGTCCTGCAGTGTGACCCTGGGGCCCCAGTGGCGGATGTCGTAAGGCGGGCGGTCGTAACCCGGGACGAGGTGGCGGCGTGCCACCTCGGAGCGGTGCCAGCGCAGATGGAACGGAGGGGCCGCGCCGAACCCGCCGCGCAGGCACTCATAGAGCGCCTGGGAATTCCAGCCGAAGTAGCCGCCGGGGCCGTTGACGGCCTCGCCGAGGGCACAGTAGAAGCCTTCGAGGTCGGTGATGTAACTGCCGTCGAGGTCGTAGGTGCGTCCGGACGACCGGTCCGGCTGTTCACCGCGATGGTAGGTCATCGCTGCCCGGCACCATTCATGGCGCAGTGCCCGGTCGTAGCCGGACCACAGGTTGGGCCGTGTGGGACGACCGGCGTGCCAGAGGTTCCAGATCTCCCGGGCGCCGCGTGGGATGGGATCGCTGACACCGAGGTCGAGATCGATGTCGATCAGTCCGTTGCCCAGGCGGCTGGGACACGTCGCGGTCACGGTCCCCGACACCATGATGCTCGTGGCCACCGCCTTCCCATGCCGGTCGACGGTGTGGGCCAGCGCTCGGAGGTAGCGTCGCCGGGCTGATTTCCGCTCCAGGAGGTCCTGCAGCCGAGCCGCGGGACGGCAGCCGAGGAGAGTCACCGGCTGAACGGGCGGGCGGGGACGTTCCCGGAAGATCCCGGCGGTACTGTGGCAGCGGCCCAGGGTGCTTCCGTCGCCGTCGGAGAGCAGGAACGCCCGCGCGGCCGGTGGCCGCGCAGGCGGCCAGTGGTATTCGGGCAGGATTTGCAGATACCCGCGCAGGTCGATGTCGACGAGACCGGCCCCGGCCCGCGATGGGCGGTGGCCCAGGACGGTGACGTCGCACAGCTCTTCCGCGCAGGAGCAACCGTGCGCATAGCTCTGGTAGACGCGCGGGGGTGGCCGCTCCGGAGCGTGTACCGGGTCCAGGATGATGCTCGCCAGCCAGGCATGATCGGGTCCGTTAGGAGAAGTGTCCCGCAACGCTCCCGCCGGCTCGCAACCGATCAGCGTGCAGTGCTCCGCCGCCGGTGCCGGCTCGGGGTCGACGAACAGACCGTCGATGTCGACGCACAACGCCAGAGGTACCTCTTGACCGTCCGCATCGTCGCCGTCTTCATCGACCAGCAGCCACATCGGCGCGACAGTCTGCTCACCCCACTCCGGCCCCGCCACGCCGACAACGTTATCCGGACATGATCACCACAGCGGGTTTTGGCTGATGTGGGCCGCACCTCCGTCATGCCGAACTCATTAAGCGCAGGTCAGAGGAGCGCGGTGCGGCTCTACCCGTAGGTCAGCGTGCGCAACTCCCGCGCGGCGGGAAGGTTCCGCGCTCGCTCGGGAAGAGCCTGGAGCACCTGCCCGGCCAGCAGTCGGACACCCCTAGGGCGATTCCTCTGGCCTTCATACGCCGTGATCGCGTGCGATAGGCCGGAATCGATGTCGCGTTGCTTGACGAGTACCGTCGCCCGCATGAGGGACAAGTTCGTGATGGGAGTCTGTGCGGCTCGGGGGTACAGCGCGAGTGCCCGTGTCACGGTGTCCTCTGCGCGTTTGTTTCCCATTTGCGTGTGAACGTAAGACTCTGCCCAACGGAGTTGACTCTCTCGGAACGCCAGAACCGATTGACCGCTCGGTTCATCCGGCAGCCCGTCGAAGGATCGTTTGAGCGCGTTGAGTGACTCATGTGCCTGCCGAGTGTCGCCCAGGTCGGCGGCGATGTAGGCGCGTGCGGCGTGCGCACGTGCAAGCCCGGCCGAGGGCGCCCCATCTGCGATCTCCACGGCATCGTCGGCCAGCCCGGCGACGACGGCGGTCGGACGTTGGGCCCAGAACGCGTCTTGCGCGGCTCGGCCGCGCACCCACACCCGTAGGTCGCGGTCGCCGGACGCGTCGGCGGCGCGTGTGGCGGCGTCCCAGGCCACACGAGCGGCACGCTCGTCGCCGACGTCGTCCAAGTCAATCGCTAGGACACCGGACAGCCCGGCAGTGACGCGCAGTAAGGCGGCCTGATCGGTGGCGTCGAGATGGCGATTGAGAAGATCATTCACGGCGAAGATATCGGCCGTCAGATCATGAATGAGCGCGCCACCGGGCCGCGTGACGATCAACTGGCCGTACTCGTGAACGGCGGCTTCCCACCTGGCCACATCGAGCGGGTTGGCGAGGGCCTTATCGAGCCCGGAGAACAGAGTTTCCATCGCGCCTGGCGGAATCGCGGTTCCGGCGGCCACCGAGCCGATGATCTGCATGGCGGTGCGGCGTTGCACGTCGTCGTCCTCCTGCTCTGGAGTTGGACTTCGATTCACAGTACCGCCCGGTATGCGGGGTGCGTCTATGGCGGGACGCCTCTTTGCGGGGTGTGTGCGCCCGTCTGGCTTCTCCTCCCAGGACGGGTCTCTCGTTGTGCCGGGAGAAGTCGAGATCGTCTTGCCGGTGCGTTCGTCGAGACCCGGTTTCAACCCGAGTAGCGGGCCGGGGATATGGAGGCCGTCGCGAAACGACTCGAAATCCCCGATCGAGAAGCGGCGCCGCTGACCGTTCAAGATCTTGGAAACGTTGCCCTGGTTGGTATTGATCAAGTTCGCTACGGCCTCCTGGGTGAGCCGGGTCGCGTGCATGTAGATCCGCAGTATGACCGGAAGGTCACGACGGGTCAGGGCATCGCGCATTGGCGGTTCGGCCCAGAAACCTTCCGGAAGGACGGGCGGCTCGCCCAGCCGAGCCCGCTCCTCCCAAGCACATGATCCACAAATTCGACCAGGGCTGTACCGGTTGAGGGTGTTTCCACACTCGGAGCAGTCGCGCATTTCGGTCATCTTGCAGCCTTTGGGTGGACGATATCTGTGGTGCATATTTCCACGGCCGCCACTATCGCGCACCGGAATTGGCTTCACGCAGTGCCCGGTCTTAGCCGCTACGACACCGGGCGGCCCCACGCCCGCGCATGGCTGTACGGCATCGCCTCCAACCTGCTCCGCAGGCACCGCCGCACCGAGGCGCGGGCGTACCGGGCGGTCGGACGCGCGCCCGCCGGGACCGACCCGGGCGGCCACGCCGACCGGGTCGTCGACAAGGTCAGCGCTCAGTGAATGCGACCCCGTCTCGCCGCCGCGCTGGCGGGACTGTCGGCAAGAGACCGCGACGTGCTGCTGCTGGTCGCCTATGGCGAGCTGAGCTACGACGAGGTCGCGCTCGCCTTGGACCTCTCCAAGGGAACCGCCGGTTCGCGTCTCAACCGGGCGCGACGCCACCTGCCCCGGAGCATCGGCGACGACCCCCTCGCCGAAGGAGGCCCAGCCGATGCACGAGATGAAGATGCTGCGGGACCACCGTGACGCCCAGCCGGGCCCCACCCCGGACACGGTCGCGCCCGCCTCACCGGCCGGGCCCGCCCGGCCGCTCGCCTCCGGAGGCCGATGCCGTCGCGTCGATGGAGGTACGCGCTCGTCACCGCCACGGCCGCCGCGACGGCGGCCGTGGCGGCGCCGTCCGCGCTGGGCGGCCACACCGAGCCCGCCTGCGCGGCCGAACGCCTTCCCAAACAGCACGATCATGGTCACGCTGCGCGAGTTCACCGACTCGGCGGGCCTCCAGCGGAGGCTGGACGCACTGGGCGTCCACGCGTCCGTCAGCTACCTTCCCCGGGACATGCACTGCGCGCCGGGGCGCGCACGTCCTCTACATCCATGCCGGTCGCATCAGGCCGGGGCAGACCCTGGTGTGGGAAATGACCTACGACCACGACGCGCGAGGCCGGGTAACGGCGAAGACGCACCGGCCGTCCTCACCGTACGGTCGGCCGGAGCCGTCCTGGGGACGGAACGCGGACTCCGAGCAGCCAGGCCGCCGACAGCAGGGCCGCGGCGAACACCAGCGGGCCGATCGTCTGAGGGACCTGATGGTGGGCCGCGCCGATCACCGTGTCGACGATCTGGACCGCTCCGTTCAGTGCCAGCAGCAGGCCGAGCGGCCGCCAGGCGCGCATGGCCAGCAGCAGGACCATTCCGCCCAGCAACACGATGCTGCGGGCGGACATGTAGGCGGCGTAGGTCCTGGCCGCGGCCTGGTCGCCGCCATCCACCAGCCCACCCGGGTCCACCAGGCCGGACACGGTGAAGTAGCCGGACGCGACCACGTTGAGGAGTGCGACGAGCCCGCCGAACCGGCGGGCATTTAGTGAGGGAACCATATCATTCGGTTGCCGAATCATTCGCCTAGGCTAACGTTGACGAGGTGGCGGCGGAAGAGTCTTTGACCAACACGGTGGGTTTCCTGTTGGGCAAGCTGGGCCAGCGGGCGAACGGGCGGTACGCGGATCGGCTGGCCCCGCTGGGCCTGCGCCCCCGGCACTGTGCCGTCCTGGAGCTCCTGTCCGGCGGGCCGCACGCACAGCTCGGGCTGGCGAAGGCCGTCGGCGTGACCGCGAGCGTCGTCGTCGACATACTCGACGAGCTTGAGGAACTCGATGCCGTACGACGGGTACGGGACACCGCCGACCGCCGCCGTCAGCTCATCGAGCTGACACCGACCGGCCGGGAACTGCGGCGCCAGACGCTCTCACTGGCACGGCAGAACGACCAGGAGCTGCTGAGCGCGATCGACCCCGCCGAGGCGGCGGCCCTGCTCCAGACCCTCGGCCGGATCGCCACCGCGACCGGCCTCATCACGAAGTGACGCCGGGAAAGGCGGGTCGGCACCGGCACCCTCGCGTCCCGCGACCTGATCCGCCTACCCTGACCACCCACCGCCGGGACACCCGATCTGAACAACGCCGCTGACGATCACCCATCTGCGCCACCTCTCGGAGGTGCGGTACTGATCGCGGCGGCCGCCGCGTTCCTCCGCTCGCCGCGCGACCCGAACACCGTGCGCGGCCAGGGGCTCGGGAACGGAAGGAGGGCGGGGCGACTGCGCGAGACGCGGCCGCTCGACCGGTGCCCTGCCGTATTCGACCGTGTCGTATTCGCCGGAGCTAGACCCCCGCAGTGGCCGGCGCTGGCCTCGACCGGCAGCCAGGCCAGACGCCGGTGAGCACGGCGCTGGAGGCGGCATGCCGCATCATCGTCATGAAAGACCGGCTCGCCGAAGCCCAGCGCATCAACGCCCAGCTCCAGCGGGACCGCGTGTCACACGCCTCGCCGCAGAAGGGGTCGGCTTAGCAGGCCCCCGGCTGCGCTCTCCGGTGGGTCGTGCACGACGCCCCGGGCCCGCTCCTGAGGCGGTTGTCCGGAACGGCGCGTGCTCGTCGTCCCGGGGCTACGCCAAGGCGGCGGTGCAGAACGACGAGTCCGGCGGCGGCCGCCCGTCTGTACGCGGTACGACCTGGGCCCGGACAGCTTCTACGGCGGAACTGCATGGAGAAAGGGAACGGTCCGCCGCGCCTCCGGACGCAAGCGACGCGGCGGACCGTCATCGCCGCGGGGGGCTCACGACGGCGTCGGGGTCACCGACTTGTGGGCACGCCCCCCCTTTGAGGGTCGTGCCTGGTGGCGACTAGTAGGTGAACAGGATCGTGGCTGCGCCGCCGGGGGTCCATCCGCGGACCTTGACGCCCGCGGCGACGTTGCCCCACGGAACGACACAGGTTCCGCCGCCCGTGCCGCACGCGTGCCAGTACGCCTTGCCCTTCGAGTCGAACCCGCGGACGTTGAACGCGGTGTTCTGGTTCCCGTACACGTTCCAGTGGAACGTGACCTTCCGGCCCTTGCTCCCGAAGATGTCACAGCTGCCCACGCCCGGGCTCCACTGCGCCGGGGTGGTCACGATGTTGCCGCCGCACGAGGAAGCCTGGACGGCCTGGACGGGCTGGGCGGGGGCGGTGGCGGCCTCACCAGGCACGGAGAGACCTCCGACCACTGCCGGTACAGCGAGCGAAAGGGCGGCGACGCGGCCGATGGAGATTCTCATGCACACACTCCTCTGATCAGAGCGGGAACCGGTCTCGGAACGAGACCGATAGGAAGCCGGCAGGGCGCTCGCCGCACTTCGGCGTGGAACATTCCTGCCGCGGGCCACGCTGCCGCACCCGTCCAGCAGCCTGTAGGGCCCTAGGGCCACCGACCTTTAGGGCCCTAGGGCCCCATGCGGAGGCCGAGCGGAGCCGCCCCCCGGCGTCGTCGGGGAGCACCGACTGGTGGGCGCGTCCCTCCCTCGGGGGTCGCGCCTGGCGGCGCGTTGCCCTTCGAGTCCAACGTTTTGCTTCCGTAGACGAAGCGGTCGCCCAGGTCCGGGCTCGATCTCGCCGGGGTGGTCACCAGGTTGCCGCCGTGTGAGGCGGACTAGATGATTGATTCCAAGGGGTGTCGTTGCGTTCAGTGATCGTAGGCAGTCAGGGAACGGGCGGTGGGCCGGCCGGTCTTGTCGTTGTGCCAGATCGC
>NZ_CAACVB010000307.1 GCF_900659635.1 Actinomadura roseirufa
CCCGCCCCGGCCCCGCCCGCCGGGCCGCCGCCCGGCGCCTCCGGCGAGCGGGACGAGCTGCTTCCGCGGCGGGTCTCCCGGCGCAGCGGGGACGGCGAGGCCGCGGCCGGCCCGCCGGCGATAGCCCCGTCCCCCGAGACTCCCGAGGAGGCCGGGGCGCTCATGGGGGCGCTCTTCCAGGGCACCGGCTTCGCCGACCCGCCCCCCGCTTCCCCCGACCAGAGCGGGGAGGGCCCGCAGTGGCCGTCCCCGGACCATGACGAGCAGAGCTGACAGGAGATTGCCGGTGACCGCTGATCAGGACTGGGTCGTCGGACGCCTCGCGCGTGTGCAGGGCGTTCGGCACGCCATCGTGTGCTCGGTGGACGGCCTGCTCAAGGCCAGATCGGAGAGCATCGGCCAGGAGGAGGGCGACCGGCTGGCGGCCCGCTGCAGCGGGCTGCTCTCTCTCGCCCGCGACCAGGCCGGAGAGTTCGGCTCCGGGGCCAAGGCGTTCCATCAGCTGATGGTGGGGCACGAGGGCGGCTACCTGTTCGTCCGCAGCGCCGCCGCCCGATCCTGCCTCGCCGTCGTCGCCGAACCGGTGATCAACGCGGCGCTGGTCGCCCAGGAGATGCAGGCGATGGTCCTCAAGCTCGGCGAGCAGACGCTCGCCACCCCGGCGCGCGGGAACGGCCTGTCGTGATCGGCCCGGGTGAAGACGGCCTCCTCCCGGCCGTGGAACGAGACAAGGTCGTGGGCGCGCGGGCGTCCCGGAGGAGTACGGGACGCGCCGCGTGAACGATCCCGAGGATTACCGCGACACGCCCCTGCGGTCCTACGTCCTGACCGGAGGCCGGGCCGCCCCGGCGGACCCGGGCATCGGCGTCGACACGCTGCTGAAGGCGATGCCGAACGCCGCGTCCCTCCCGATGGAGGCGACCCCGCAGCTCCGCGCGCTGCTGCGCCTGTGCAACGGCGGCGTCCTGTCGGTCGCCGAGGTCTCGGCCCACCTGGAGCTGCCGGTCAGCGTCGTGCGGATCCTGGCCGGCGACCTCATCGCCTCCGGCCACCTGCACGCGCACGCCGGTTGCTTCGACGAACCCAGCACGGATCTGCTGAAGGAGGTGCTCGATGGCCTTCGCAACCTCTGACCCCGCGACCTCCGACCGCGCGATCGCGGGCCGTGCGGCCGCGCCCGAGCGAAGCGCGTACCTGTCCGACACCGTCACGCGGACGGCGAAGATCCTCGTCGTGGGGGACTTCGGCGTCGGCAAGACGACCTTCATCGGCTCGGTCAGCGAGATCGCCCCGCTGCGGACCGAGGAGCCGATGACGCAGGCCAGCGTCGGCATCGACGACCTCGACCACCTGGACGCCAAGACGACGACCACGGTCGCGATGGACTTCGGCCGCCTGACCCTCAACCCCCGCCTGGCGCTGTACCTGTTCGGGACCCCCGGGCAGCGGCGCTTCTGGAACATGTGGGCGGGCCTGGCCGAGGGCGCGGTCGGGGTCCTGGTCCTGGTCGACTCGCGCCGCCTGGCGGGCTCGTTCGACGTGCTCGACCAGCTCGAGACGCACGTCCCCGCCCCGTTCGCCGTGGCGGTCAACCATTTCCCCGACTCGCCGGCGCACTCGCCGGACCGCCTCCGCGAGGCGCTCGACCTCCTCCCGGGGACCCCCGTCGTCGACTGCAACGCGCTGGACCGGGCCTCGTCCATCGACGCCCTCGTCACCCTCGCCGAACACGCCCTCACCTCCCGCGCCCGGAAAGTCGGCTCATGACCAGCCCCGTGCACGACAAGCCCCTGCCCCTGTGGGAGACGAACGCCGCCGAATCCACGGCGGTCTTCGAACGCCTCTGGCGCGAGTACGGCCCGATGGTGTGGGTGGAGCTGGAACCGGGCGTCAACGCCTGGCTGGTGATGGGCTACGAGGAGCTGAAGACCGTCACGACCAGCACGCACCTGTTCGCTCAGAGCCCCGAGCACTGGGGCGATTTCGCGAACGGTGTCGTCCCGCCCGATTCTCCGCTGGGCGCGGTCATGTTCCCCCGGAACTCCGCGACCCGAGCGGATGGGGAGGAGCACCGCCGCCTGCGCGCCCCCGTGGTGGCCGCCATCGAGTCCATCGACCACCGGCGTCTTCGCCGGGTCGTGCAGGCACTCTGCACCAACCTGATGGAGACCTTCGCCGAACGGGGCAAGGCGGACCTGGTCGCCGAGTACGCCTCGGCCGTTCCCGTCCTGAGCGTGGGAGAGCTCATCGGCCTGGACCCCCGTCAGAGCCACGAACTGCTCTCGGCGACGCAGGCCCTCCTGGGCAACGGCGAGGACGCGTATGACGGCAACCGCCGCCTGCTGAGCCTGCTCGGCAGCCACATAGAGTTGCGCCGCGCGCGTCCCGCCGACGACATCACCAGCGTCGTGCTGAACCACCCCGACCTGCGCAACGACGGGGAGGTCGTCGAGTCGCTCCTGCTGCTGGTCGCGGCGGGCAACTACATGACCGTCAACTGGATCTCCCAGGCGCTGCGGCTGATGCTGACCGACTCCCGCTTCGCGGGCCGGGTCCGGGGCGGCCGGCTCGGCGTCGACGACGCGCTCGACGAGGTCCTGTCCATCGCGCCGCCGATGTCCAACGTCCCGGCGCGCTACGCACTGCGCGACACCGAGCTCGGCGGGCGGCTCGTCCGCCGCGGCGACGCGATGATCCTCGGCGTGGCCGGCGCGACCTACGACCCCCGCGCGCATGCCGGGACCGCGCTCCGGTACCGCACCCACCTGGCCTGGAGCCTCGGGGCGCACGGCTGCCCCGGCCGCGACCCCGGCCGCACCATGACCCGCACGGCGGTGGCGACGGCGCTGCACCTGCTGCGCGACGTCCGGCTGGCGGTCGACCCGGCGGACCTGCAGTTCGCGGTGACCCCGTGGTCGCGCGGCCTGGTGAGCCTTCCCGTCGCCTTCACCGGGGTCGGCGACGCCGATGAGTGATCTTCCGTCCCGGATGCCCGGCACGGGGGTGTGAGGGAGATCTCAGGGGGGCCTGGGGTGGACGGGTTGTGTTTTACACGCCGTTCACAAATGAGCAACAGGTCCGAAACGGCTGGTTGGCAGGTTCTGAGGAGCCGAAAGACACGACGCCCCCCGGCTGTGATGAAGGGATCGACGTTGAGCTACAAGGCCGAGTACATCTGGGTCGACGGAACCGAGCCGACCGCGCGGCTGCGCTCCAAGACCAGGATCCTCCCCGATGGCGCCGACCTGCCGGACTGGGGCTTCGACGGCTCCAGCACGAACCAGGCCCCCGGGGACCACTCGGACTGCGTGCTCAAGCCCGTCTTCTCCTGTCCGGACCCGCTGCGCGGCGGCGACCACAAGCTGGTCCTGTGCGAGGTGTTCCTCGTGGACGGGACGCCCCACGAGACCAACACGCGGGCCGCGCTGCGTCCGGTCGCCGAGAAGTACGAGGCGCAGGACTCCTGGTACGGGATCGAGCAGGAGTACACCTTCTTCAAGGACGGCCGGCCGCTCGGCTTCCCCGAGCGCGGCTTCCCCGCCCCGCAGGGCTTCTACTACTGCGGCGTGGGCTCCGACGAGGTGTTCGGACGCGAGATCGTCGAAGCTCACCTGGACGCGTGCATCGAGGCCGGGCTGAAGATCTCCGGCATCAACGCCGAGGTCATGCCCGGCCAGTGGGAGTTCCAGATCGGCCCGGCGGGCCCGCTCGAGGTCGGCGACCACATGTGGGTCGCGCGGTGGCTGCTGTACCGCATCGCCGAGGACTACGACGTGTCCGCCACCCTCGACCCCAAGCCGGTCGAGGGCGACTGGAACGGCGCCGGCGCGCACACCAACTTCTCGACCAAGGCCATGCGCGAGGGCTACGACGCGATCATCACCGCGTGCGAGGCGCTCGCGGGCAAGGCGCAGGAGCACGTCGCGGGGTACGGCGCCGACATCGAGCGCCGCCTGACCGGCATGCACGAGACCGCGCCCTGGAGCGAGTTCAGCTACGGGGTCTCCGACCGCGGGGCGTCGGTGCGCATCCCGTGGCAGGTGGAGGTCGAGAAGAAGGGCTACATCGAGGACCGCCGCCCGAACGCCAACGTCGACCCGTACGTGGTGGCCCGGCTGATCACGGACACGTGCTGCGAGGCGCTGGAGAAGGCCGGCCAGGTCTGACCGACGACGCAGGGAAGGCCCCGGGGGACGCGCCCCGGGGCCTTCCGGCGTTTCCGGCGTCGTCCCGCCGGGCTCGCCGGGACGCGGCAAACCTCTGCAAAAGGTTCGGGATGGGGGAGTTCCGCCGATCGGTGCCGGGTAGCACTACGTCGTTCGCACCGGGGGAGGGAACATGCCCGACACGCCCTTTGGGCGATACTCCGGCGGCCCGCCCGGCAGGCACGCCGACCGTCCTGGGCCACGGGCCTGGGAACGGTCGTTCCGGTGCCCTTCGACGGCGCGGCGCCGCACGGTGGAGGCGCCGGCCCGGCGCTACCAGGACTTCGTCGCCCTGCACGAGGAGATCGCCGCCGGACCGCACCGTGCCCTGCGCGCGCTGTGGTGGTCGGGGCTGCTGTGCTCGCTGGTCGCCGCCGTCCTGGCGTTCGCGGCGGTGATCGGGATGCGGGGCGCGTTCGGCGTCCAGGTCCCGGTGTTCGCCGGGGCGCGGACGGGCGCCTCGGCCGCCGCGACGAGCTACGCCCTGTGCGCCCTGGCGGGGACGATCCAGGCGACCGCGCTGATGCACCTGCTCCTCGCGGCGGCGGCGCGGCCCGTCCGGGCGTTCCTGTGGATCGGCGGGACGGCGGTGGTGCTGCTGGCGGTGCTGCCGCTGACGCTCCACGGCCCGTGGGACGCGGCGCTCGCCACGGCGGCCCTGAACCTCGGCGGCGGCGCCGCGGTGGCCGGGACGCTCGCGGCGGTGGTCGCGGCGTCCCCGCGGCAGCGGCGGCGCTCGTGGCCGGACGGGCCGTTCAGGCGCGGCCGACCATGACCGTCAGCGGCTCGGGCGCGGCGGTGGACACCACCCGCACGTGCCGGAGCCGCCGCCAGACCCGCACGTCCACCGGCTCCTCCGGGGCCAGGATCCGCACCTCCCGGTGCATGCCGGAGAACCCGACGCACAGGGACGCCTCCCACTCGCCGCGCGGAAGCGGGTCATCGATGATCGCGTGCGTCACCGGCACCCTCGCCGTGTAGCGGTACCCGCCCGCGTGCTCCTCGAGCATCGCGATGACCGCGTAGATCTGCCGGGTGCGGCGTTCGCGGAGGCCGAGCATGCCGGAGATCGGCGTGGTGGGCCGGCCGATGTCGAGGTGGCCGCGGACCACGACCTCCTCCACGGACGGGTCCCAGCCGAGCGCGTGCGCGACGGTGGACCCGGCCGTGCGCGGGCGCCCGCCGACGTCGATGGCGAGGGCGCCGCGCGTCTCGAAGTAGGCGGCGACCGTCGTGGAGCCGGGCAGGAACCGGCGCAGCGGGGAGTCGTCGATGCCGGGCGCCCGGTCGCGGCCGAACGGCAGGACCGTCTCCATGGCGGGCCATCCCAGCGCGACGGAGACCTCCCACAGGCCACCGGGGAGCGGGCCGCCGCCCTCGACGGACGCGACGTCCACCAGGACCTCGAAGCCGACCGCCCCGCCGTTCCCGTGGCTCACCTCGGCGGGGACGCGCACCAGCCCGCCGCCGTCGCGTTCGCGCAGGTGCAGCTCGATCCCCGCCGCGACGTCGTGGTCGATCCGGCCTTCCAGCCGGAGCGCCGACCCCGCCCATCCGATGTCCGTCAGGTAAGGGGCGGGCGGGTATGGAGCAGACATGGCCGTCCCCGTCTCGTCCTCGGGTGCCTTCTCTCCATGCGCTACCCCGGACGCGGACGCCGAACCGCGCTCGCTCCGCCCCCTCAGGGGACCACGGTCACCGGCCACCGGCCCGCCCGGACGAGCCGGACCGCGACCGAGCCGATGAGCCGGTGCCCCGCCTGCGCCGACGCGCCGACCACGACGGCGTCCGCGCGGGTCTCGTCGGCGACGCGGGCGAGCACGGCGAACGGGTCGCCCTGGTCGGTCACGAGCTCGTACTCGACGCCGCCGCGCTCGGCCGCCGCCCTTTCGAGCTCCCGGCGCAGCCCGGCGACGATCTCCTCCTCCGCCTCCCGCATCACCGTGGCGCCGCCGGGGGTGAGGGTGGACAGCGAGGCGATCTGCGCCACGTGGACCAGGACGAGCCGCGCGCCGCCGCGCCGGGCGAGGCCCCACGCGTAGGCTCCGGCGCGCAGCGAGGTCTCCGACCCGTCCACCCCGGCGACGATCACCTTCGGTCCGTCGACGCCGTACTCGAACGGTCTCTCGGTCATGCGATCACCCTAGCCGCGGACGGTCAGGGCCGGGCGAAACGGGCCAGCAGGGCGTCCAGGCTCAGGTCGCCGTCGCCGAGCGCGCCGTACATGTCGTCGATCCGGCCGTAGCCGAGGTCGCGGGCGACGGCGAGGGAGTCGCCGCGCGCCTCGGCGGCGAGCAGGTCGACGTGCCGCCCGGCGAGCGCGCGGACCAGCCGCCGCCGGCCCGCCTCGGCGGCCTCCTCCGCCCGCCGCAGCACCAGGCCCTGCCGGATGCGGAGCCGGGCCGGGGCGGTGACCGCGAAGCCCAGCCACTCCTCGGACGGGACGCCCGCCGGGTCGGTGAGGACCTTCACGACGTCGCCGCTGCGGACCTGCACCGACAGCGGGGCGAGCCGCCCGTTGACCACGGCGCCGATGCAGCGGTCGCCGGTGCGGGGGTCGACCGCGTACCCGAAGTCGAGGGCGCTCGCCCCCCGCGGCAGCGGCACCACCTCGCCGTCCACGGTGAACGCGGCGACGTTGCCGGCGGCGAGGCCGGCGCGCAGGCCCTCCAGGAACTGGCCGGACGGCGCGCCGGACTGCCAGGCCAGCAGCCGGCTCAGCCAGGCCAGGTCGCGGCGCCCGGTGACGGTGCCGGCGGTCGCGGCGTCGTCGCCGGCGTCCCGGATGTGCGCGACGATCCCGTACTCGGCGACCGGGTGCATGGCGCGGCTGCGGACGATCACCTCGAACGGGTCGCCGTCCGGGCCGATCACCCGGGTGTGCAGCGACTGGTACATGTTGTCCTTGGGCATCGCGATGAAGTCGCGGACCCGCCCGGCGACCGGGTGCAGCGCGGCGTGCACCGCGCCGAGGGCGATGTAGCAGTCGCGCTCGGCGCCGTCGACGATCACCAGCAGCCGGGCCGCCTCGCAGGCCCGCAGCCCGTCCAGCCGCCCGCCGAACGACTGGTGCACCGCGTACAGGTGCGACGGCCTGACCCGCATCCCGGCGCGGACGCCGTGCTCGGCGAGGGAGCGGCTCAGCCGGGCCATGGCGGGGCCGAAGACGCGGCCGGCGTCGCGCAGCGCCGCCCGGACGGCGTGCCCGGTGGCGGCGTGGGCGGCGGGGAACCGGGCGGCGAAGGCGAGGTCGTCCATCTCCCGCTTGAGGGCGTGGATGCCGAGCCGCTCCGCGAACGGGACGAGCAGCTCGTGCGACGCCTCGGCGTACCGGGCCTGCTTGTGCGCGGGCTGGTGGCGGAGCGTCCGCAGGTTGTGCAGCCGGTCCGCGAGCTTGATCACCAGCACCCGCAGATCGTCGGCCGCCGACAGCACGATCTTGCGGAACGTCTCGGCCTCGGCGCGGTCGCCCCACCGGCCGCCGTCGAGCTTGGTCACTCCGTCCACCAGCACGGCCACCTCGGCGCCGAAGTCGGCGCGCAGCTCGCCGAGGGTGTAGGGGGTGTCCTCGACGGTGTCGTGCAGCAGCGCGGCGACGAGCGTGGTGGCGTCCATGCCCATCCCGGCGAGGATCATCGCGACGGCGAGCGGATGGGTGATGAACGGGGCGCCCGACCTGCGGAGCTGCCCGCGGTGCAGCCGCTCGGCGACGGCGTACCCGCGCAGCAGCTCGCCGGTGCCGGCGCCGGGGTGGGCGGAGCGGTGCGCCGCGAGCAGCGGGGCGAGGGCGGAGCGGGCGTGCCCGCCGGTGGCC
>NZ_CAACVB010000308.1 GCF_900659635.1 Actinomadura roseirufa
GGACGAGGCGCGCGAGGCCCTGCGGACGCTGGCCGGGGCCGGGCTGGCGGAGGACGCGGGCGGCGGCCGGTACCGCGTACCGGAGGCCGTGTGCGGCGCCGTCCCCGGCCAGGCCGGCGAGCGGGACGCCGCGATGCGCCGTCTCCTCGACGGCTACCTCGCCGGGGAGCCCGTCGCGGCCGAGGCCCTCGCGCTGCTGGACCGGGAACGCTGGACGGAGGCGGCCGAGACGCTGACGGCCGCCCTGCGCGACGCAGAGCGCGACGCCGAGCGGACGGGCGACCGCCGGGCCGTCCTGCTGGCCCGGCACGACCTCGGCCGGGCCCTGACCGGGACCGGCGACCTGGACCGCGCGCTGGAACTCCTCGGGCCGCTGCCGGACGCGTTCGCGACCCTCCCCGAGCCCGACCCGATGCGGCGGGGCGCCGCGCTCACCAGCCTGGGCCTGGTCCAGCTGCGGATGCGCCGCCCGGTCACCGCGATCAACTTCTTCGGCCAGGCACTGGAGCTCATGCGGGCCGAGGGGGCGGTCGAGCGGCAGGGCGACCTGTTCGTGGCACTGGCCGACGCCGCCCGCCAGCGCGGCGACGGCGCCGCCGAGGGCGCCGCGCTCGACCGCGCGGCCGAGCTGTACGAGGCGGTGCCGAGCCCCAGGGCGGGGTCGGTGTCCGACCGCCGCGCCGCGCTCGGGCACTGAGCAGGGGCAGTGAGCACGGGCCGGGGTCACGCCTTGGCGTGGTCCCAGCTGACGATCCGGTCGGGCTCCATGACGACCAGGACGCGCTTGGCCATCGCCTTTTCGAGGCCCGCCGCGAGCGCCGGGTCGATCGGCGCGTCCATCTCGGGGGCGGGCAGGCCCGCCGTGCGCGGCCCGATGACGGCGCCGACCCGCATCGTGGCCTCGGGATCCTCGACCACCCGGCCGCGCCCGTAGAGCGCGACGCCGCGCAGTTCGCCGTACTCCATCCCGTCCTCGACGAGGCACGTCATCGTGGGGTCGCGGCGCAGGTTCAGCACCTTCTGCGACGCCCGGTACGTTGTGAAGGCGATCTTTCCGTCGAGCAGCGCGTAGAACATCGTCACCAGGTGCGGCGCGCCGTCCCGGCCGACCGTCGCGACCTGGACCTTGACGTGCCCGGCCAGGTAGGCCGCGACCTCGTCCGGCGTCATCTTGATCTTCTCGCGCTTCGAACCCACGGGGCCCCCGGATCGCCGGTCGACTCGCCGGTCGACGTGTCGGCCGACACGCCGATTCGCACGCCGGTCCACGACGCGGGTCAGCATAACCCGGACGCCCGCCTTGCCCCGGTGCCCGGCACCATGGGGGGATGTCGGCTCGCGATCTGATCGTCCTCGGCTCCGCCAGCGCGGTACCGACCAAGCACCGCAACCACAACGGTTACCTGCTGCGCTGGGACGGGCACGGCCTGCTGTTCGATCCGGGCGAGGGCACGCAGCGGCAGATGGCGCGCGCGGGCGTGTCCGCCCACGACGTGACCTGGATCTGCGTGACGCACTTTCACGGCGACCACTGCCTCGGCGTGCCCGGCGTCGTCCAGCGGATCGCCCGCGACGGCGTCGAGCATCCCGTGCACGCGGCGTTCCCGGCGAGCGGCGCCGTGTACTGGGAGCGGCTGCGGCACGCGTCGGCGTTCCGCGACACCGGCGTGATCCGCGAGCGGCCGGTCTCGGGCGAGCGGGCGGTGCTCGCCGACGCCCCGTTCACGCTGGTCGCACGGCGCCTGTCCCATCCGGTCGAGGCTTACGGGTACCGGCTGGAGGAGCCCGACGGCGTCACGATGCTGCCCGAGAGGCTCGCCGCCAGGGGGGTACGCGGCCCTCTCGTCCGGCGGCTCCAGGAGGAGGGGCGCGTGACCACCGAGGACGGCACGGTCGCCCTCGCGGAGGTCAGCGTCCGCAGGCCGGGGCAGAAGGTCGCGTTCGTCATGGACACGCGCTTGTGCGACGGCGTCGGGGAACTGGCCGACGGCGTCGACATGCTCGTCATCGAGTCGACGTTCCTCGGCGCGGACGCCGCTCTGGCCACCGAGTACGGCCACCTCACCGCCGGTCAGGCCGGGCATGTCGCCGCCGGGGCCGGTGCAGGGCTCCTCGTCCTGACCCACTTCTCCGAGCGGTACGGGCCCGAGGACGAGCCGCGCTTCCGGGAGGAGGCCGCGGCCGCCTACGGGGGCGAGATCGTCCTCGTCCGCGACCTGGACCGGGTCCCGATGCCCAGGCGCCGCCGGGCGCCATGACCGCGGCCGCGCGGGTCGGAGGTGACGGCGGGCGGCTTCCTGGGCAGGAGTCCAGGCATGGCTGACGACGTCGATGTGGTCGTGATCGGGCTCGGGCCCGGAGGAGAGGACGCCGCGGGCCGGCTCGCCGAGGCCGGGCTCGCGGTGGTCGCCGTGGAGTCGAGGCTGGTGGGCGGCGAATGCCCCTACTACGCCTGCGTCCCCACCAAGATGATGGTGCGCGCCGCCGGGCTCCTCGCCGACGGGCGCCGCGTGCCCGGCATGGCGGGCTCGGCCGCCGTGACCCCGGACTGGGCGCCGGTGGCCGAGCGGATCCGCGCCGAGGCCACCGACTCCTGGGACGACCGCGCCGCCGCTGAGCGGCTCACCGGCAAGGGCGTCCGGCTCGTCCGCGGCCGGGGCCGCATCACCGCGCCCCGCGAGGTCTCGGTGGACGGCCAGGTGTTCCGGGCGCGCCGGGGGATCCTGCTCAACACCGGCACCGATCCCGTCGCGCCGCCGATCGGCGGGCTGGAGGGCACGCCCTACTGGACGAACCGGGAGGCCGTCCAGGCCACCGAGGTTCCCGACTCGCTGCTCGTCCTCGGCGGCGGGGTCGTCGGGGTGGAGATGGCACAGGTCTTCTCCCGCTTCGGCAGCCGGGTCACGATCGTGGAGGCCGCCGACCGGCTGATCGTGAACGAGGAGCCGGAGGCGAGCGCGCTGCTGGCCACGGTCTTCGAACGCGAGGGCATCGGCGTGCGCACCGGCGTCAAGGTCACCGGCGTCTCCCATGACGGGGAGTTCACCCTTCGCCTCGGCGACGGGGAACTGGGCGAGGGGGAAAGTGGCGACGGGGAACTTTCGGCCGACCGGCTGCTGGTCGCCACCGGCCGCCGCCCCAACATCCGCGACCTCGGCCTCGGCGCCGCCGGGCTGGACGAGACCGCCCGCGCGATCCCGGTGGACGGCCGGATGCGCGCCGCCGACGGCCTCTGGGCGATCGGCGACATCACCGGCAAGGGCGCGTTCACGCACGTCTCGATGTACCAGGCCGCCGTCGCCGTCCGGGACATCCTCGGCGAGGAGGGGCCGCCGGCCGCCTACCGCGCCGTCCCGCGGGTCACCTTCACCGACCCCGAGATCGCCTCGGTCGGGCTGAGCGAGGCGCAGGCCCGCGACCAGAACCTGCCCGTCCGGACCGGGTACGCCTCGCTCCCCTCGTCCACCCGGGGCTGGATCCACAAGGCCGGCAACGACGGCTTCGTCAAGCTCGTCGAGAACCCCGAGTGGGGCGTGCTGGTCGGCGCCACCGCCGTCGGCCCGGCCGGCGGCGAGATCCTCGGCGCCCTGGCCGTGGCGGTGCACACCGAGGCGACCACCGCCGCCCTCCGCGAGATGATCTACGCCTACCCGACGTTCCACCGCGCGATCGAGAGCGCTCTCGCCGACCTCGGATCCTGACCGGGCCTGGGGGAGCACGGCCCGGGGGAGTGAGGCCCCGGGCGGATCGGGCAGGATCGGGGCATGAACCGGCTCAAGGACGCGACCAGCCCGTACCTGCTCCAGCACGCCGGCAACCCGGTCGAGTGGTGGGAGTGGGGCGAGGAGGCCCTCGCCGAGGCGCGACGGCGCGACGTGCCCGTCCTGCTGTCGGTCGGCTACGCCGCGTGCCACTGGTGCCACGTGATGGCGCACGAGTCGTTCGAGGACGGCGAGACGGCGCGCGTCATGAACGAACTGTTCGTGAACATCAAGGTCGACCGGGAGGAGAGGCCCGACATCGACGCCGTCTACATGGAGGCCACCCAGGCGATGACCGGGCAGGGCGGCTGGCCCATGACGGTGTTCATGACGCCGGAGGGGCACCCGTTCTACTGCGGGACGTACTTCCCGCGAGCGCAGTTCCGGGCACTGCTCCAAGCGGTCGCCAAAGCCTGGCGGGAACAGCGGGACGACGTGATCGGCCAAGGGCTGCAGGTCGTGACGGCCCTCACCGCGCGCGGCTCCGGCCTCGCGGGCGACGGCGCGCCGGGCGCGGACCGGCTCGCGCAGGCCGTCCGGGGGCTGGCGGACTCCTACGACGCGGATCGCGGCGGTTTCGGCGGGGCACCGAAGTTCCCGCCGTCCATGGCCCTGGAGTTCCTGTTGCGCCACCACGCCCGGACGGGGGACGGGCAGGCGCTGTCCATGGCCGGCCACACCCTTGAGGCGATGGCCAGGGGCGGGATGTACGACCAGCTCGGCGGCGGCTTCGCCCGCTACTCGGTGGACGCGGAATGGGTCGTCCCCCATTTCGAGAAGATGCTCTACGACAACGCCCTTCTGGCGCGGGTCTACGCGCACTGGTGGCGGGCGACCGGGACGCCGTTCGCGCGCCGGGTCGCGCTGGAAACGTGCGACTGGATGCTGCGCGACCTCCGCACCGTCGAGGGCGGGCTGGCTTCGGCGTTGGACGCCGACAGTGAGGGCGTGGAGGGCAAGTACTACGTCTGGACCCCCGCGCAGTTGAGAGAGGTCCTCGGCGAGGAGGACGGCGCCTTCGCCGAGAGCCTGTTCGAGGTGACGGGGACCTTCGAGCACGGGTCGTCCGTCCTGCAACTCCTGAGCGATCCGGAGGACCAGGAACGGTACGAGCGAGTGCGCACGGCCCTGCTGTCGGCGCGCGCGCACAGAGTGCCCCCTGCCAGGGACGACAAGGTGGTGGCGGCGTGGAACGGGCTGGCCATCGCGGCGCTGGCCGAGTGCGGAGCCCTGTTCGACCGCCCCGACCTCGTCCGGGCGGCGGAGGACGTGGCGCTCCTGCTGACGGGGGTGCATCTGCGCGGCGGGCGGCTGGCGCGGACGTCCCGGGACGGGGCGGCGGGCGCGAACGCGGGGGTCCTGGAGGACTACGCGGACGTGGCCGAGGGGTTTCTGGCGCTCCACGCGGTCACCGGCGACCCCGCGCACGTCCGGTCGGCGGGTGAACTCTTGGACACCGTCCTGGAAAGGTTCGGCGACGGGTCCGGCGGGTTCTACGACACCGCGGACGACGCCGAGCGGCTCTTCCGGCGCCCGCAGGATCCCACCGACAACGCGACGCCGTCCGGCATGTTCGCCGCGGCGGGGGCGCTGCTGTCGTACGCCGCGCTCACCGGGTCGGACCGGCACCGGGAGGCGGCGGGGGCCGCGCTGGCGCCCGCCGGGGCGCTGGCCGACCGGCACGCGCGCTTCGCGGGCTGGGGGCTCGCGGTGGCGGAGGCGCGCCTCACCGGGCCGCTGGAGATCGCGATCGTCGGCGGCCGGGACGACGACCGGACCCGCGCGCTGCACCGGACGGCGCTGATGTCGGCGGCTCCCGGAGCGGTGGTGAGCGTCGGCGAGCCGGCCGCGGACGGCGTCCCGCTGCTGGTGGGGCGCGGCCTGGTGGGCGGAGAGCCCGCCGCGTACGTATGCCGGGGGTTCACCTGCCGGCTTCCCGTGACGACGTCCGCCGACCTGATCCGGGAGCTGAACGCCCCTCTGGATCGTTAGTCTCTCTTGTGGGAACGTGACCTTGATCTCGCTCCCGCTTGGTGTTACCACTGAGTAGCCGAGACGAACCGTGCCTGCCGGGACGGAACGGACGAGGGTGATCGGCGGTGCGCCGGGTACGGACAACTGGACCGAGGCCGCCCGTCCGGGTCATAGTCGTGGAGCCGGGCAGGCCGACCTACGAGGGAGTGTCGCAGTGCGAAAGCCCAACCGCCGGGCCCTGCCGACGATCATCGGTGTCGCGGTGTTCACCACCCTCGGGGCGAACGTCGCGGTCCTGGTGGCCCGCGACGGGAACGCCGCCGGCCGGCAGCCGGTGGCGGACGCGGCGCGGTTCGTCGCCGCGTCGGGGAACTCCCCCCTCTCGCCCGATCCGGTGGCGCCCCTCGGCAAGCGGCTGACCCCGCACGTCCTCGTCGCGGGGGCGGGCACCCTCCCGGCGGACGTGGTCGCGAAGATCCGCGCCACCAAGGGCGTGCAGGGTGTCGAGGTCGTGGACGCGGTGCAGGGCACGGTCGCGGGCAAGCGGGTGGGCCTGATGGGCGTCGACCCGTCCACGTTCCGCAACTACACCCCGAAGCCCACCGCCCAGTCGGACGCGCTGTGGCGCAACATCGCCGCGGGCGACGTCGCGATCTCCTTCACGATGGGCAGCGACGGCGGCGTCAAGCTCGGCGGCCAGGTGCCCGTCGGGGGCAGGCAGAGCCAGTCGCCGCTGCGGGTCGGCGCGTACGCCACGATGGGCATCGGCGACGTCGACGCGGTCATCTCGCACGCGAACGCGCAGGCCCTCGGCATGCCGACCGGCAACGCGCTGCTCATCAGCGTGCCGAAGACCAAGCCCGCGGCCTTCATCAAGCGGCTGCGCAAGCTGCTGCCCGCGCGTACCAAGGCCGTCGAGGTGAACCCCGAGATCGACTACCCGCGGCCCGGCGGCGAGGACGTGCCGACCTCGCACGGCCAGGTGATGACCGCGGAGCAGGTGCGCACGGTGATCAAGGCGGCCTACTCGCGGCTCGGCTGGCCGTACGTGTGGGGCGGCGAGTCCGAGGCCGAGGGCGGCTACGACTGCTCCGGCCTGATGCAGTACGCGTTCGGGCGGGCCGGGATCCGGCTGCCGCGGGTCGCCGCCGACCAGGCCCGCGCGGGCTGGGTGATCCCCTACGCCAAGGCGCGGCCGGGCGACATGCTGATCTGGGCGAACGACCCGACGGCGCCGGGCTACATCTCGCACATCGCGCTGTACCTCGGCGGCGGCAAGATGCTCGCCGCGCCGCGGACGGGCACCGTCGTCCAGGTTCAGGACGTCTACACCCGCAACATGGCCGGCGCCGTCCGGGTGAGCCCGCAGACCGCCGCCCGCGCCGCCGGCTGACCGGCCACCGGACGGGGCCCGCTCAGAGCGGGCAGCCGCGGCCGAGGAAGTCCAGGTTGCGGTCGATCAGGGCGGGCAGGTTCTCCAGCGGCTCGCCGTCCAGCCACCGGTACAGCGCCGCCTGCAGGACGCCGACCACCGCCCAGGTGAACGCCTCGACCTCCGGGTCGGTGCCGGGCCGCCCCACCCGCTCGGCGGTGATCTCCTTGAGCACGCGGAGGGTGCCGTCGTGCATCGACTCGAACGTGCGGGCGCGCACCGCGGGGACGCTCGCGGTGAGGCGCAGCCGGGTCGTGATGGTCTCCATCTCCGACTCGTACATCAGCGGGAGCAACTCGCGGAACACCGCGCGCAGCGCCTCCAGCGGGGACATGCCGGGCGGCTGCGCGCGGAACATCTGCGCCATGATCGGGTCGTACTCGTCGGTGACGACCACGTCCTCCTTGGTCGGGAAGTACCGGAAGAACGTGCTGGGCGAGATCTCCGCCGCCGCCGCGATCTGCTCCACGGTCGTCTCGTCGTAGCCCTGCTCGCCGAAGAGCCGGAGGGCGTGGTCCTGGATGGCCCTCCGGGTCTTCAGCTTCTTGCGCTCCCGCAGCGGCAGCAGGGCGAACCGGTCCTGGAGCCGGTCGATCAGGTGGTCAGGAAGCGGCGTGCTCATGGTCCGATTCTCGGCCATCCACGGGGGACGCCGCACCTCCGCGCGCCCGGCGCGGCTGGAAGGCCCACAGGGCGAGACCGGCGGCGAGGGAGCCGGCCGCGCACGCCCAGAACACCGCGTCCATGCCGTGGACGAACGCGCCGCGCGCCGAGCCGAGCAGGGCGCCGTCGTGCAGCCGCGCGGCGACGGCCACGGCCCCG
>NZ_CAACVB010000309.1 GCF_900659635.1 Actinomadura roseirufa
AGCCCGGCCAGCGCCCGCGCGGCGCCGCGCGGGCCGCGGCGCCTCCACGGGAGCACCGCGGCCCGGCCGTCAGTAGGTGCGATCACGTTCGAAGTCCCCGCTCTCGGCCCGGTGCGTCCCCGGCCCCGAGCCCGGACGGCGTGCCTTCACGATACGGACGGCGGCGAACCCCAGCACTCCGAGGGCGGCCAGCGCCACCACGGCCTTGGAGTAGACGCCCACGTACTCCTCGACCGTCCGCCAGTTGTCACCGAGCTGGTAGCCCGCCAGCACGAAGACCGCGTTCCACAGCGCGCTGCCGAGGGTCGTGTACAGCAGGAAGGTCGTCATCCGCATCCGCTCCACGCCCGCCGGAACGGAGACCAGGCTGCGGAAGAGGGGGATCATGCGGCCGAGGAACACCGCCTTGGCGCCGTGCCGGGCGAACCACGCCTCGGTCCGGTCGAGGTCGGCGACCTTGACCAGCGGCAGCCGGGCCGCCAGCGCGCGGACGCGGTCCCGCCCGACCAGGGCGCCGATCCCGTACAGGGCCAGCGCTCCGGCGACGGAGCCGGCGGTCGTCCAGGCCAGGGCGGCGACCAGGCTCATCCGGCCCTGCGCCGCGGTGAACCCGGCCAGCGGGAGGATCACCTCGCTCGGCAGCGGCGGGAACAGGTTCTCCAGGGCGATCGCGAGCCCCGCGCCGGGGGCACCGAGCCGGTCCATCAGATCCGTCGCCCAGCCCGCGATGCCGCCGGCGGGCTCGGTGCCGGACGTCCCCTGCACCACCGCGCTCATCATTCCGATCATGCTGAAGACGCTAGAAATCCGGCGGTCCCGCCACCATGACGCGCGCCTCCGGATCGACCGGCCGCGCACCGCACCCCCGCACTGCGGAAAACCGCACCCACGGGCCCGGCGAAGGCGCACCCGAGGTCACGGAGATCCGGTCTTCGCGCCGATGCGCGACCGAAGGGGCGGCCATGCGGCGGGCGACGGGAGTCTTACCGCCGCTCCCGGTCTTCTCAGGCGCCGCGCACGGGCAGGGGCGGGGAGGCCAGAGCGGTGCGAGCCTGGGGGACGACGGCGGGGTCCGGGTCCTCGGCGTCCTCGGACTCTGGCGTGGGCGTTCTCGCGGCCCGGTCCACTCCGGACCGCCCGGCCAGGTAAGAGGCGCGCTCAAGCTCGTCGTCGAAGGCGAGGACGATGGCCTCGGGCTCCGCCGGACGCGGCCGGACGAGCAGGTACGGAACGCCCGCCCGCTCGGCGAGATAGGCGATGCCGTCCGCGCCGTGCGCGTAGAGCCGGGCACCGCGGAACCCGGCGATCACCTCGTCGAACGGGGCGGTCTCCTCGCGCATGTCTCCATTCCCCCATCCCCGCGTGTCGCGCCGCTTGCGCGTGGGTGAAGCGCGGCCCAACTCCGCCCGAGCAGCGGCCCCCACCGTTCGTCCGCCCTGCGGAAAGCCGGAGGCCGCCGCCGATTCAGCGGAGAGTGAAACCGGCACCGGCGCCAGGAGGCGCCAACGGGGACGGGCGGCCGGAATCCCCCCAGGCGACAGCGGGTTTGGGCCCCCGGACGGCCCAGGTTTCGGTCCGAGGCCGACCATGATCATGGTAAAGAATCTTTTGTGATCGACTTTTCCGTTAAGAGCCTTTCTTGTAGCGTTCGCAGCGTTTTGTGAAGTGAATTCATGATCGGACATTCCCGCCACGAGATCATGTAAGGACGCCGCGATGCCCTTGGCGACAGGCTTGGCCGCGGCCGCGCTCCTCGGCCTGCTCGCGCTCCTGGCCACCGCGCGGCGCTCCCGGAGCCGGCACCGCGCCGGGGGCGGCCACCCCGAGTCGCTCACCGCCGTGCTCGAACCCGGCGACGAGGAGTACCTGGCGTGGCTGGCCGACCACCACTGGCCCGCGGACGAGTACCTCGACCTGGAGCACGACTGGCGGAGGGAACTGGACCTCGGCGAGCCCGACGGCCCCTACGAGTCGCCGCTGTGCCCTCAGTGCAACCTCCGGCGGGAGGACGTCTGGCCCTGCCCGATGTGCGGGCGGCTGCTGCACTCGTCCTGCGGGCACGGAATGCGGCGGCGCAGGGTCGACCGCCCGTACCGCACGCACGGCACCAATCCGGAGGCGGTCATCGCGGAGTGGATCTGCACGGGATGCACCTCCGTGGTCGGCCTGGACGTCGATCACGGGGACGAACCGGACGGCGGGCTGCTGCGCTGAGCGCCGCCGATTGCCCGATCTTGGCCCCCGCACACGCCCCGAAAGGTAAAGAATTTCCCATCCACTTGCCTATTAAGGACGAGCGACGGCAAGCTTCTTCTATGTCCTTAATCACAGGACACCGTGGAGGAACCCCGTGACCGCTCGAACCGGCTCGATCTGCACGCATCAGCCGCACTGCCCCACCCCGGACGACCTGGACCGCGAAGCCGCCCGCATCGTCGCCAGCCACCCCGAGCAGGGGTGGAGCCTGCTGTGCAACGGCATCGTCGTCTTCGAGGACACCGGTGAGCTCCTGCCGGACGGCCGCGTGATCGCGCCGCACCGTCCCGCCGCCGTCTGAGACCGTCCGGGGCCATCTGAGGCCCCTCTCCCCGAGCCCGGCCCCGCAGCATCGCCCGCCGCCCCGCCCGGCGGCCGGCCCGTGCCCGCGTCGCCCCGCCTCGCCGGGGATCTCTTCGCCTCCCGCGCCGCGCGGCCCACATGATCGTCAAGCGCGCCGGCCGACCGCCGCCGCCCTGACCGGCATGCTCACCCCGGCCTGTGAACCACCCCGGCACAGGCCGGGGTGATGTCCCATGCCCGCCTGCCCCTCCCTCCCGGCTCCCGGGCCCGCACGTCGTGCTCAGGAAACCAGGTACCTGCCGTAACCCAGCCGCACCAGCTCCTCGAAGGCGGCCCAGGGCGCGGCGGGAACCGGCATCGGCACCTGGAAACCGCGCTCGGCGTAGACCGCCATTCGCTGGAGGTCGCCGACCATCAGCTCGATGAAGCGCCGTTCGTCCACGCCGTCGAGGTAGGCGTCGTACCCCAGGTCGGGGGCGGCCGCCAGCCAGCGGACGTCCGCCCACTGACGGCGGGCCGTCGCCACGGCACGCCGCGTCATGTACGGCTTGGCGACCAGGATTCCGCCGCGCACCCGGATCCCTTCCGCGTCCAGCAACCGGCGCGTCGCGGTGATGTTCTCGCCGGTGTTGGACGCGGTCTCCTCCAGCAACAGGGCCCGCTCGGGGACGCCGTGCTCGCGGGCGACCCGGGCGAACGCGCGGGCCTCCGTTTCGTCCCACCCGGTCGTTATCTTGCCGTTGCCGCCCGAGACGACCAGGAGCGGTGCCCAGCCCTCGCGCCAAAGCCGTGCCGCGTGGACCGCCACCCGCGTGTCGTGGCACCCCAGCGCGAGGATCACGTCAGCCTTGGAGAGGGGGTCGGCCAGCACGAGGTGGTCCCACAGCACGCGGGCCAGCGCAAGGGCCCGTGGGTCCATCGCACGCCCGGCGGACCGGTCGCCGTGTGGCTCTGGCGACCCGTTGTCTCGGGCAGTCCGCATGTCGGGCTCCCATCCGTCCGAATCCCCAGGTAGCGTTCAACTGTTTTGCTACTTACGCAAGAATCATGTGGAACTCGACCGCGAAAGGACGGGGTGGTGTGATCACAGTCCTGGTCCTCGTGTCACTGGTCGCCCTGTTCGGCCTGTGCCTGCCCAACCTGTTCCGTCCCACGGCGCCCGCCGGACCGGCCCCGGTCCCCGACCGGAGCCCTCGCGAGACCCCCCGCCAGACCACCTGCGAGAAGAACGGCGAGAGCGCCTGCGAAGACCTCCGCGAGGACGTCCACGACGACGTCCACGAGGAGCTCGGCGCGCGCCCCTGCGCCCGTCCCTGCGCCCACCCCGAGTCCATGACCGCCGAGCTGGACCCCGGCGACGAGGAGTACCTCGCCTGCCTCGCCAACGACCTCTGGCCCGACGACGAGTATCTGGAGATGGAGCACACGACCGACGGGGAGGAGGAGCCGGGCGGCAGCGGCATGCTGCTGTGACCCTCAGGCGTGCGGCGAGTCGAACAGGGCGCTGACCGACTCGCCGTTGTGGATCCGCCGGACCGCCTCGGCCAGCGCCGGGGCGATCGACAGCACCCGCAGCTTGCCGCTCTCGTCGGGCACCGGCACGGGCACGGTGTTCGTGCAGACGATCTCCAGCACGTCCGGCTCGGCCGACAGCCGCTTGAGCGCCCCGGCGGCGAACAGCCCGTGCGTGCAGGCGACCCGGATCGTCCGGGCGCCGAGCTCGCGCAGCAGCCGCAGCAGCTCCAGGACCGTGCTGCCCTTCGCGATCTCGTCGTCCAGGACGATGACGTCGCGGCCCTCGATGTCGCCGATCACCGTGCTGATCTCGACCCGGTCGTCGGAGAAGCGCTGCTTGGCGCCCGCCGCGACGCGCACGCCGAGCAGCCGCGCGAAGGCCGCGGCCTCCTTGGCGTTGCCGAGGTCGGGCGAGACGACCGTCGCCCGCGACAGGTCGTGGCGCCGGAAGTGCGCGGCCAGTTCCCGCAGCGCGTGCAGGTGGTCGACCGGCACGGAGAAGAACCCGTGCACCTGCGGCGAGTGCAGCGTCATCGCCAGCACCCGGCTCGCCCCCGACGCGACCAGCAGGTCGGCGACCAGCCGGCCGCCGAGGGAGATGCGCGGCGCGTCCTTCTTGTCGGAGCGGGCGTAGGAGTAGTGCGGCATCACCACGGTGATGCGGCGCGCCGACGCGCCCCGGGCGGCGTCGCACATCATGAGCAGCTCCACCAGGTGCTCCTGGACGGGCGCGACCAGCGGCTGGACGAGGAAGACGTCCCGTTCGCGGCAGTTGGCCTGCAGCTGGACCTCGAGGCAGTCGTTGGCGAACCGGTCGATCCGGACGGGGCTCAGCGGCACGCCCAGGTGCGCGCACATCTCGGCGGCGAGGCCGGGATGCGCGCTCCCGCTGAACACGGCGATCTCTGGCACGGAACGCTCCTCGTCCGGTCGGCTCGGTCGGCCGGGCCTCATGTTAGGGGGCCGTCCGGCAGGCCCCAGAACCGGCCGCGCAGACCTGCCGACGCGAAGTAGGACGCGGCGGCGGACGGCTCGCGCCGCCGGTAGCCGCGCTCCAGCCGCCCGGCGTACCAGCCCTGGGCCAGGCGCCACAGGGTCGCGAGGTCCATGGTGTAGCCGCGCGTCTCGCCCGTCCGCTCCAGCCAGCCGCCGACGCAGGCGTCCGAGCAGAACAGGCGCTGGTTGGCGCACGAGTGGACCACGTCGTCCCAGATCCGCTGGACGGGGGTGAGGAAGTGCGCGACCTGTTCGCCGGACGGCGGCGCGTCCCGCCCGACCTTCCACGCGTGCGGTTCGTCGCAGAACGGGCAGCGGGTGGCGACCAGGACGTCCGGCTCGTCCTGGAGCAGATGCGGCACGGCGAAGGAGTCCCAGGCGCACCCGCCCCACCACAGCGTGCGCGAGCCCATGACGGAGAAGCCCAGCGGCACGGACGAGAACGGATGCGCCATGACGATGCGGCCGCCCTCCAGGACGACGTCACGCGAGGCGTGGAGGTCGTTCAACGCCTCCTCCACCTGAGCGGCGGAGTGCCCGGTGGACGCCGCCAGATCCGCTCCCTCCGGTGCCCGGCCGGTCGCGGCGAAGCCGTGGTATACGGCGAGGCGCACGTCCTCGGCTCGCTCGGCCCTCGCGCCGCCCTGGCCCTCGCGCGTGTTCTCCATGGCGGTGCCCATGTGTCCCCCTCCAGTGACCGGAACGCCGGACGGCGCCCCGCGCGTGATCATGTCTACCCCTTTCGCCCCCCGGAGGACAGCGGAGTCCGGCGGGCCTCGATCCTCCGGTGCGCGATGCGCCAGCCTTGGGAGAGGCGGACGACCGTGTCCTCGTAGGTCACGCTGGCGCAGGAGCCGTCGGCCCCGATGCCGAGTCCCTTGGAGTGGACAAGGGCGCGGTCGTCGGGGGCCTCGGTCACGACGACGTTGGTGACGTGGTGGGCGACGGGGTTGCCCGCGCCGAGGGCGAGCGCCGCGTCGCGCACGGCGGCCAGGCCCACGATCGGCGGGGCGCCGAGGTCGGTGACGTCGTAGACGACGTCCTCGGTGAACAGCTCGCCCAGGCGGTCCAGCTCACCGGCGTCGACGAGGTGCCCGTGCCGGGCGATCAGGTCGGCGATGGCCGCGCGGTCGCCGGCGGTCAGCGGCATGGTTCCTCCCGAAGGAAAACGGGGACTTCCCCGGTTAGGCCCCGGAGCGTAGCCCGGCCGCCACCGGCCCGCAATCACGAGGGCGCGGCCACGAGCCGGCGCCGGACGAAGCCGAATGAGAAAGGTCCGTTCAGAACACGAGCGCCGGACACCCCCGCGCTAACGTTTGCCAGGGCCGCCGTGCCGACCCCGGCGCGCAGAGCGAAGGTGCGGGCAGACATGAGCACAGCCGCCGTCGGGCAAGCCGACAGTGACGTCCAGCAGGACTGGGAGAGCGGGCCGACGGTCCCCCGGATGGTGCTCGGCGCGCAGCTCCGCCGGCTGCGCGAGGCCGACGGGCGCAGCCGCGAGGACGCCGGCGCCGCCGTCCGCCGCCCGGTCGAGTGGATCAGCACGCTGGAGCTCGGCCGGACCAGGCTGCGGCCGCGCGAGGTCGCGGACCTGTGCGCCGCGTACGGCGTGACCGACCGGGCCGCGCGCGCCACGCTGCTCGGGCTCGCGCTGCAGGCCAACGCCCCCGGCCCGTGGTCCGGCTTCCAGGACGTGATCCCGCCCTGGTTCGAGCCCTACCTCGAACTGGAGCAGTCGGCCAGCGTCATCCGCACCTACGAGACGCAGGCCGTCTCGGAGCTGCTGCAGACCGGCGACTACGCGCGGGCCGCCCTGGGCGGGCGCCATCCGAAGCGGGACGTCGACCGCCTCGTGCGGCTCCGGCTGCGGCGGCAGGACATCCTCTACCGCACCCGGCCGGTGCGGCTGTGGGCGGTCATCGACGAGGCCGCGCTGAGGCGGGTGTGCGGGGGCCGGTCCGTCGCCTTCGCGCAGCTGGAGCACCTCATCGACGTCTGCGGCATGGCGAACGTGACCCTCCAGGTGCTGCCGCTGGACGCCGAGCCGCCGGGGGTGGGGGGCGGGTCGTTCGCGCTGCTGCGGCCGCCCGAGGACGAGCTGCCCGACGTCGTGTGCGTGCAGCGGCTGAACGGCGCGCTCTATCCGGCCGAACCGGCCGCCGTGGCGTGCTACTGGCACGTCATGAACCGGCTCGTGGTGAGGGCCGCGCCCGCGCGCGAGACGCCGTCGATCCTCGGCCGGATCCTCCACGACCTCTGACGAACGGCGCGTCCCGGGCCGCGGATCGCGCGCACCACGGGTCACACCCGACGTTCAGAACAAGACAGCACACCCCATGCCGGAACCGGCCCCCCGCGCGGCCCCCGCGGCTGGCACCATGAGCCGGGGGGGACCATCGCGCGGACGGGACCGGGGGCGACCGCACATGACCGACGCCAGTTCACGGCCCTCGGGGCCGGTGGACTTCATCGCCGAGCTCAACGCGTTCTACGAGTCCTGCAACCGGCCGCCCTACCGCAGGCTCGCCGAGATCTCCGAGCGGCTGAGCGAGCTGTACGGGCGGCGCGGGCTGCCCGTCCTGTCCGCGACGGCGGTGTTCGAGGTGCTCGCGGGGCGCCGCAAGCGCGCGCCGTCCTCGGCGTGGGTCGCCAGCTTCATCCTGTGCTGCCAGCGCCGGGCGTGGGAGACCGGGGTGCTGCCGGCCGACCCGGGCATCTCCGCCCTGCCGCACTGGCAGTCCCTGCTGCGGGAGGCGCGGTCCCCGCTCGCCCCGCCGGCACCGGCGGCCCCGGCACCGCGGGACTCCCCTCACCCCTCCGGGTCCGGTCCGCCCGAGCCGAGCGGGCCGCCCGAGGCCCGGACCGGCGCCGCCGGGCACGAACCGGTGCCCGCCCGGATCCACCGCCCGGCGCC
>NZ_CAACVB010000310.1 GCF_900659635.1 Actinomadura roseirufa
CCCGGCGGCGCGCAGCCCGCCGACGAAACCGGCGCCGTCGAAGTTGTCCGCGCGCCAGCGCCCCGTCGGCTCGCGCCGCAGCGCGTTCGCGCTGCCGGCGAGCGCCGCCGCCGGCGCCAGCTCGTCGGCGTACCGGCAGATCTCGATCTTGTGCGGCACGGTGACCAGCAGCCCGTCCAGGTTGCCGATCCGCCGCAGCCCGCCGACGACCTCCGCCAGGTCCCCGGGACGCACGTGCACGGGGACCAGGACCGCGTCCCGGCCCAGCCGGTCCAGCAGCGGGTTGACCAGCGCCGGTGCCTGAACCTGCTCGACCGGGTCGCCCAGCACCGCGAGCAGCCGGGTGGTGCCGGTGATCCGTCCCATCTCAGCTCCCCTCCGCCGGCGCCTCCACCGGCATCCGCGCCAGCGCGGCGGCCACGGCGGGCTCCGGCACGCCGCGCACGACCTCGGCGCCGCGAGGGCCGTCGAGCACGAACGTCAGCCCGTCCGTGGCCTTCTTGTCCAGCCGCATCAGCGCCACCAGCTCGTCCGCGCGGGCGTCCGCGGGCAGCGCCGTCGGCAGCCCGTACCCGGCGACGACCGTCCGGTGCTCGGCGACGCGGGCCGGTCCGATCCGGCCGAGGGCCCCGGCGAGCCGTCCCGCGAACACGGTCCCGACCGCCACCGCCTCCCCGTGGCGCAGCCGGTAGCCGGTGGCGCGCTCAAGGGCGTGGCCCAGGGTGTGCCCGTAGTTGAGGAGGTGCCGCGGCCCCGCGTCCCGCTCGTCCGCGGCCACGATCGACGCCTTGCGCGCCACGCTCGCCGCGATCTGCTCCTCCACCGGCAGCCCGCGCAGGTCGCCGGCGCCGATGAAGTGGCAGCGCGCGATCTCCCCGTACCCGTTGGTCCGCTCCCGGGCCGGGAGCGTGTCCAGGTAGGCCGTGTCGCACAGCACCGCGCGCGGCTGCCAGTACGCCCCGACGAGGTTCTTGCCCTGCGGCAGGTTCACCGCCGTCTTCCCGCCGACGCTGGCGTCCACCTGCGCCAGCAGCGAGGTCGGCAGGTGCACGACGGGCACGCCCCGGTGGTAGAGCGCCGCGGCCAGCCCCACCGCGTCGGTCGTGGTGCCTCCGCCGCATGACACGACCGCGTCCGAGCGGGTCAGCCCGAAGTCGGCGAAACGCCGGCACAGCTCCTCGACCCACGCCAGCGTCTTGTGGTGCTCCCCGTCGCGCGCCGGGACGACCAGGGACGGGACGCCCGGATCCGGCGTCCACTCCGCCGGCCTGGCGGACACGACGACCGCGCGCCGGGCCCCGATGCCCGCGATGACGTCGGGGAGCGTGGCGCGGACTCCGCGCCCAATGCGCACCGGATAGGACCGTTCGCCCAAGGCGACCTCGACCTCCCGCACGGCGGTTCGTCCCCCGTGAGGCTCAGCCATGACCGTCCTCCTCTTGTCCCGCGAGCAGGAGGGCCCCGTACAGGGACGAGAGCCCGCCCAGCTCCGCCCGCCGCACCGGGACCGCCGCGAACCCCGGCCGGGCGTACTTGGCGACGCGTTCGGCGACCGCGTCGGCGAAGCCGGGCAGCCCCGCGCCGAAGCCGCCGCCGATCACGGCGACGTCCGGATGGAGGAGCTCGCCGAGGCTCGTCACGGCGGCCCCGAGCGCGTCCCAGGCCGGGGCGAGCGCGTCCGCCGCCCAGCCCGCTCCGGCGAGCAGCCCGCCGCGCAGGTCCGCGAACGAGACGGCCCCGCCCCGGAGCCGGGCGGCCCGCCGCAGCGTCGCGGGGCCGGAGGCCACCGCCTGGAGGCAGCCGTGCCTGCCGCAGTCGCACCGTTCGTCCAGGGCCGACCGGTCGACGATGAGATGGCCGATCTCGGACCCGGCCAGGGAGCGGCCGCCGAGAACGACGCCGCCGCCGACGCCCGTGCCGACCCCGATGTAGACGACGTCCGGCGACCCCGCCCGCCCCGCCTCCGCGAGCGCCGCCAGGTCGCCGTCGTCCGCCCAGCGCACCGCGGCGCCCGGGAACAGCCCGCGCAGCCGCGCGCCCACGTTCAGCCCCGCCCATCCGGGACGTCCCGGCCAGGTCGTGACCCGCCCGGCCGCGTCGGTGGTGGCGGGCAGCGCGACCCCGACGGCGGTGATCGGCCGCGCCCATCCGGTGCGCAGCCGCGCCACCTCCTCCGCCAGCGCGGCCCAGTCCGCCTCCGGACCGGCGTCCGGACCGGGGGAGGAGGGCCAGTGAAACGCGTCCTCGCGCGCGGGCGGCTCCTCGCCGGCCAGCCGGAACGCGACCTTGGTCCCGCCGACGTCGATCCCGAGCCGCGTCATCCCGGCACCAGCTCCAGCAGCGCCCGGGCGGCCAGCCGGTACCCGAGCGAGCCCAGCCCGACGATCACGCCGTCGGCGATCGGCGCCAGCACCGACTCGTGCCGGAACGACTCGCGGGCCCACACGTTCGACAGGTGCACCTCGATCCACGGGCGCGGATAGGCGGCCAGGGCGTCGCGCAGGCTCCAGCCCGCGATCATCAGCGCGCCCGGGTTGACGATGGCGCCGGCCGTGTCCCACCGGCCGTGCAACGTCTCGACGAGCTCGCCCTCCGACTCGCGCTGCACCGACACCACCTCCCAGCCGCGCGCGGCCACCTCCGCGCGCACGGCGTCCTCGACGTCGGCCAGCGTGTCGGTCCCGTAGATCTCCGGTTCCCGCCGCCCGAGAATCCCCAGATTTGGTCCGTTCAGCAAAAGCAACTGCACAGCCGTAGTTATAACATGCGCCTCCCGGGCATCGCGAAAATTGTTCTTCCGGCCTCTGGGCAAGGGAAATATAGGGGGGTGGATAGGGGATGTGAAAAGCGCATGTCCGTTGGGTACCGTGCGCTTGAAACCCCCCGCTGGGGACGGTTTGTCGGAAGGCCGGAAACGCATTCTGTGGAGGGTGTGGAGTTCATGAGTGATATCGGATTGCCGGAGTGGCCGCAGTATGACGAGCGGGAGCGCGCGGGGCTGATCCGGGCACTGGAACAGGGCCAGTGGTGGCGGCTGGGCGGCGGTGAGGTCGACGCCTTCGAGCGGGAGTTCGCCGAGTACCACGGCGCCGAGCACGCGCTGGCCGTGACCAACGGCACCCACGCGCTGGAGCTGGCCCTCCAGGTGCTCGGGGTCGGCCCCGGGGACGAGGTCGTGGTGCCGGCGTTCACCTTCATCTCCTCCTCCCAGGCGGCGCAGCGGCTCGGCGCGGTGGCCGTGCCGGTGGACATCGACCCCGAGACGTACTGCCTGGACGTCGCGGCCACCGAGGCGGCGATCGGGCCGCGCACGAAGGCGATCATGCCCGTGCACATGGCCGGGCAGCTCGCCGACATGGACGGCCTGGGCAAGCTGTCGGACGCCAGCGGCGTCCCGCTGATCCAGGACGCCGCGCACGCGCACGGCGCGCGGTGGAACGGGCGGCGGGTGGGCGAGTTCGGGTCGATCGCCTCGTTCAGCTTCCAGAACGGCAAGCTGATGACGGCGGGGGAGGGCGGCGCGGTCACCTTCCCGGACCGGGAGTCCTACGAAGAGGCGTTCCTGCGGCACAGTTGCGGCAGGCCGCGCGAGGACCGCGGCTACTGGCACCGCACGTCGGGGTCGAACTTCCGCCTGAACGAGTTCTCCGCCGCCGTGCTGCGCGCCCAGCTGAGCCGGCTCGACGAGCAGATCGAGACGCGGGAGCGGCGCGCGCCGGTGCTCGCCCGGCTGCTGGGGGAGATCCCGGGCGTCGTGCCGCAGGGGCGTGACCCGCGGGCCGACCGGGTGCCGCACTACATGGCGATGTTCCGGGTGCCGGGCCTGGCGGGCGAGCGGCGCGACGCGCTCGTCGACACGCTGGTCGCCCGGGGCGTGCCCGCCTTCGTGGTGTTCCGGGCGATCTACCGCACCAACGCCTTCTGGGAGACCGGGGCGCCGGACGCCACGGTCGAGGAGCTGGCGGCGCGCTGCCCGAACGCCGAGGCGATCACCGATGACGGGATCTGGCTGCACCACCGTACGCTGCTCGGCACCGAGGAGCAGGTCCACCGGGTCGCCGAGATCGTGGCCGAGGCGGTGGCGGCGTCATGACCGAGCGCATTGAGGGCATGAGCGCGCGCTCTTCCCGGGGGGTGCGGGCATGAGCGGGCCTGGAGGCGAGCGGCTGCGGGTCGCGCTGGTCGGCCTCGGCTGGGCCGGGCGGAGGATCTGGCTGCCGCGGCTGAGCGAGCACGAGAAGTACGAGGTCGCCGCCGTCGTCGACCCCGATCCGGCGGCGCGCGCCGAGGCGGGGGCGCCGCTCGCGCTGGCCTCGGTCGAGGACCTCGATCCCGGCGCGGTCGACCTGGCCGTGGTGGCCGTCCCCAACCATCTGCACAGCGCCGTGGCGGCGCGGCTGCTGGCGCGGGGCGTGCCGGTCTTCCTGGAGAAGCCGGTGTGCCTGAGCGTGGCGGAGGCCGACCGGCTCGCGGCGGCCGAGCGGGAGGGCGGCGCGGTGCTGCTGGCCGGGAGCGCCGCCCGCTACCGCGCCGACGTGCGGGCCCTGCTGGGGTTCGCGGACGAGCTGGGCCCGATCCGGCACGTGGATCTGGCCTGGGTCCGCGCCCACGGCGTGCCCGGGGCGGGCGGCTGGTTCGTCCGGCGCGAGCACGCCGGCGGCGGCGCGCTGCTCGATCTGGGCTGGCACCTCCTCGACACCGTCGGGCCGCTGCTCGGCCCGGTGGTCTTCGAGCAGGTCGTCGGCACCGTCTCGGCGGACTTCGTCAACAACGACTCGCGCCGCGCGCGCTGGCGGGAGACCGACGCCGAGCCCGCGGGCGCCGGCCGCGGCGACGTCGAGGACACCGCCCGGGGATTCCTGGTGACCGACGGCGGGGTCTCGGTGTCGCTGCGGACGAGCTGGGCCTCGCACGAGGCCCGGGACATCACCGCGATCACGGTGGAGGGCGGCGCCGGAACGGCCGTGCTGCGCTGCACGTTCGGGTTCAGCACGAACCGGCAGAAGGCGTCCACGCTCACCCGCACCTGGCACGGCCGTACGAAACCGGTGCCGGTACCGGAGGAACCGGTGGGCGTCGAGTACTCCCGCCAGCTCGACGAGCTGCCCGGCCTGCTGGCCGACCCGGCGCAGCGCGGCGCCGCGATCGCCCAGGCACGGGAGATGATCTCGGCGATCGAGCGGCTGTACGACTCGGCCCGGTCCGCCGGGCGAACTCCGGACACAGTGGGGGCCACAGTGGAGGCCACGGTGGGGGCCGGAGCGGGGGCCGTCGTGGGGGCGGGTCATGGCGGCTGAGCTTCCCGGCCGTGCGACGCGCGCGGTCGTCTTCGACCTCGACGGCGTGATCGTGGACAGCTTCGACGTGATGCGCCGGGCCTTCCGGATCGCCTACGCCGAGGTCGTGGGGGACGGTCCCGCGCCGTTCGAGGAGTACAGCAAGCACCTCGGACGGTACTTCCCCGACATCATGCGCATCATGGGGCTGCCGCCCGAGATCGAGGAGCCGTTCGTCCGGGAGAGCTACCGGCTCGCCGGTGAGGTGACCGTCTTCCCCGGCGTGGAGGCGCTGCTCACGGAGCTGAACCGGCGCGGTCTCCGGCTCGCCGTCGCGACCGGCAAGAGCGGGCCCCGGGCCCGGTCGCTGCTCACGGTGCTCGGCATCGCGGGGCATTTCGAGCATGTGATCGGGTCGGACGAGGTGCCGCGGCCCAAGCCCGCGCCCGACATCGTGGAACACGCCCTCGACCTGCTCGGCGTCGTGCCCGAGGAGGCGGTGATGGTCGGGGACGCCGTCACAGACCTGCAGAGCGCGCGCGGGGCCGGGGTGGGTGCGATCGCCGCGCTGTGGGGCGAGAGCGACGCCGAGCCGCTGCTGGCCGAGGGACCGGACGCGGTGCTGCGCCGGCCCGCGGACCTGCTCGGGCTGCTGGCGCCCGCGCCGCCGCGCGCACCGGTGGTGAGCGAGGGGCGTTAGGGGGTCGGTTAGGGGATTGCCCGGACCATTCCTTGATGAGACTGGATTGCGGGCTCGCAGATCATCGCGAGCACTTCGATCCGTGACTCACTCTCTTTGGGGGATGTGCCGGAATGCTGCGCACGGAGCTGATTCGGCCACTGCCCGAATTGCTGGGCGAGCACGCGCGCCGCGCGCCCCGGAAGGTCGCCTTCCGGGACGCGCGGCGAAGCGTGACGTATGCGGAACTGGAATCGCGGACCCGTCGGCTGGCCGGTCATCTGGCCGAGCGCCGCCTGCATCCCGGGGACCGCGCGGCGATCCTGCTCGGCAACCGGGTCGAGATGGTGGAGACCTACCTGGCGCTGGTCCGGGCGGGCGCGGTCGGCGTCCCGCTGAACCCGCGGGTCACCGAGGCGGAGCTGGCCTACCTGCTGGACGACAGCGGGGCCCGGCTGGTCGTCACCGACCCGGCGCACGCCGCGCCGCTGGCACGGGTGCTGGCCGGGCGGCCGGAGGTGGCGGTCGTGGTCACCGGCGACCCGGGCGAGTCGGCCGTCTTCCCGGGCGCGGCGTCGTTCGAGGCGCTCGCGGGCACCGAACCGCCCGTCCCGCCCCGCGACGACCTCGGCCTGGACGACCCGGCCTGGATGCTCTACACCTCGGGCACCACGGGCAGGCCCAAGGGGGTCGTCTCCACCCAGCGCAACTGCCTGTGGTCGGTCGCCGCGTGCTACGTCCCCGTTCCGGGACTGTCCGCCGAGGACCGCGTCCTGTGGCCGCTGCCGCTGTTCCACAGCCTGTCGCACATCGCGTGCGTGCTGGGCGTCACGGCGGTCGGCGCGACCGCGCGAATCCTGGACGGCTTCAGCGCGCGCGAGGTGCTCGACGCGCTGCGCGAGGACGACGCCACGTTCCTGGCGGGCGTCCCCACGATGTACCACCACCTCGTCCGGGCCGCGCGCGAGGAGGGGTTCCGCGCCCCCCACCTGCGGATGTGCCTGGTGGGCGGAGCGGTCACCACCGCGGCGCTGCGCCGCTCGTTCGAGGAGGCGTTCGGCGCGCCCCTCCTGGACGCCTACGGCAGCACCGAGACCTGCGGCTCGATCACGATCAACTGGCCGACCGGCGCGCGGGTCGAGGGATCGTGCGGCCTGCCCGTCCCGGGGCTCGGGGTGCGGCTGGTGGATCCGGAGACCGGGACGGACGTCGGGGCGGGCGCGGAGGGCGAGGTCTGGGTCCGCGGCCCCAGCGTGATGACCGGCTACCACAACCAGCCCGAGGCCACCGCCGAGGCGTTCCGGGACGGCTGGTACCGCACCGGCGACCTGGCCCGGCGGGACGCGGCGGGCTATTTCACCATCACGGGGCGGATCAAAGAACTGATCATCCGCGGTGGCGAGAACATCCATCCGGGGGAGGTGGAGGAGGTCCTGCGCGGCCGGCGGGGCGTGGCGGACGTCGCGGTGGCGGGGCGTCCGCACGAGGTCCTCGGTGAGGTCCCGGTGGCGTTCGTCGTGCCGGGCCCGGAGGGCCTGGACCCGGAGGCGCTGTTCGCCGCCTGCCGCGAACGCCTGGCCTATTTCAAGGTGCCCGAGGAGCTGTACGAGATCGACGCGGTCCCGCGCACGGCCTCGGGGAAGGTCGCCCGGCGGCTGCTGCTGGAGCGCCCCGCCCGGCTGCGCGCTACCGGCGGAGGCCGGCACGAGTCGCTGCTGCGGGTCGACTGGATCCCGCTGCCGTCCCTCCCTTCCCGGCCCGCTCCCGGCCGGGTGGCGAGCTTCCCCGGCTTGGCGGCCCTGGAGGCGTCCGCGGCCTCGGGCGAGCCGCTCCCCGACGTGGCCGTGATCTCCTGGGACGCGGACGTGCGCGACCTGGCCGGCCGGCTGGAGGCGTGGGCGGCCGACGAGCGGTTCGCGGGCGTCCGGCTGGCCGTCGTGACCCGTGGCGCGGTCGCGGTGGACGGCGCCGCCGCCGCGGACGCCGGCCGGGCGCCGGTGTG
>NZ_CAACVB010000311.1 GCF_900659635.1 Actinomadura roseirufa
CGCGTCGCCGCCCCGCCCGAGCGCGACGACCGCCACGGCCGCGGCCAGCACCAGGGCCGCCGCGACGGCGATCCCGGCGCGCAGTCCCGGCGTCCGCGCGGCGGTGGCCTTCCGCCGCGCCTCGGCGGCGGAGAACACCTTCTCCCCCAGCTCCGCCTCCGCCGCGGCCTTGGCCGCCTTCCCCTTTGCGCGCTTCTCCTTGCCGGGCACAACGGCCTTCCCGGCTGCGGAGGACGGCTTCGCCGCCTTGGCGGGAGCGACCGGCTCGGCAGGAGCGACCGGCTTGGCCTTGCCGGCGGACTTGGGCTTGGGCTTGGCAGGGGCGTCCGGCTTGGCGGTAGCGGCCGGCTTGGCCGGAGGCTCGGTGGAGGCGGCGGGCTTCGCAGGGGTGCGGGCCGGTTTCGGTGGCTTCTTCTTCCCCGGCCTCCGTCCGGTGTAGGACGCGCCCGCGGACGGCGCGGCGGCCGGGACGGCGGGGTCTCCGGGACGCGGGCCGTGGCGCCAGGTCAGGCCGGCCGACCGCCACGCCTCGAAGGCGCGCTGCCACGGGGACAGGGACGCGGGCAGCTCGGCGAGGTCCGCGGCGACGCCGAAGGTGAGGCGGCGCCGGACCTGGCGGGAGCCGGCGGGCTCCTGCTCGGCCGTGCGCCGGGCCTCGTCCTGCTCCGGGGTCCTCGCGGTCACACGCGCTCCTTCACCCGCCACGGTCCTGCCGGACCTCGAGTCTCAGTGTCGACTCACATCAAACCGCGCCACATCGCCCCGTGTTCGGACATCGACGTGAACGGCAGCCGATCATGGCCGCGGGAGCGTTCTATCACCTCAGGACCGACGAATCCGATCTTTCACCTCGATCGCCCCCTTATAGGCCAAACCTTGGATGTGAACGACCGGTGCGTCGGCCGCCGGGGAGCCCTGAACGTCGGCGGACACGCCCATCCCGCCGCTCTCCACGCGGACGCCGGGCGGCACGAGGACCTCGACGGTGGACTTGTAGGCGATGACGCGAAGCGTGGTCACCGGGCCGTCCAACTCGGCGGCGCGCAGGTCGAGCAGGGAGCCGCCCTTGTAGACGACAGACGTGAAGCGCTCGGGCAACCGCCAGCGGCCACTGCGCCTGACACTGCTCTTGTAGGCGAACTGGAGCCGGCCCACGGGGCCGGGCGCCGGGGTCGCGTGGGCGGCTGAACCGGGCGCCGCCGACGGGAGATCGCCCGCGACGCGGGCGAGGTCGTCCTGGGTGCGGGCGGCGAGCGCGCATTCGATGCGCTCGTCCAGCTCCGCTTCGGTGAGCCGCCCCTCCGCGAAGGCGGTGTGCAGCCGCACGAGGGTCTCGTCGCGGTCGCGGTCGGAGGCTCGCAGGGCGGGCGCGGCCTCCGGGCCGGCCCCTGGACTCTGCTCGACGCTCATGGGTTCTCCTTCGAGGCGGTATGCCTCCGGCGACCGCGCTCCGCCGGCGGGAGCCGGGAGCAACTCGCGATGTATCGTAACTCGCCCCCGGTGGACTTTCGAGGGTTTCGCCCGGATCCGGCCGGTCCGACGCGCGATCTTCGCCTCCGGCTCCGCCGGACGTCCGTCCACTAGATTCGGATCAGCCCGTGCCGACGTGAGGGGGACGATCCATGGGCGGGACGGCCGGCCGCGCCCACGGCCCGTACACGCTGTACGACCTGGACGCGCTGCCCGAGGAGGGGCGGCGGTACGAGCTCGCCGACGGCTGGCTGCACGAGCTGCCGGGCGACCTGTGGCACGACCACGCCGCCGCGCAGCTGAAGGGCGTCCTCAAGGACGCCGCACGCCAGGCCGACGCCGACGTGCACGTGGCGGGGGCGCCGCAGGACGTGACGACCTCGGCGGGGATCCGCAAGCCGGACGTGTTCGCGGTCGGCCGCGACGTGGCCCGCGCGGCGCTGGAGCGGCGCACCCGCACCTACTACGGGCCCGACCTGCTGCTGGTCGCCGAGGTCGTCACGCCGCGGACGGTGAACGAGCAGATCGACCGCGTCCGCAAGGTGGAGGAGTACGCGGCGACCGGCATCCCGCACTACTGGCTGGTCGACCTGGAGCCGCGCCCCACGGTGACGTTGCTGGAACTGGAGGACGGCGGGTACCGGGTGGCGGGCAAGGTCCGCGCCGGGGAGACGCTCCTGCGGGAGCGGCCGTTCCCGATCTCGTTCGATCCGTCCCGGCTGTCGGAGATGGACTGACCGCCGCCTGGCCGGATCCTTGCGCATATTGGCGATCTCGCCACTTCTGGGCCGCCCCGCCGGGCGGCAGGCTGGTCGGCGCGAACGTCACCGACGACAGAAGGACAGATCATGCCGGAACGCATGCGCGCCGTCAGCCAGGACGTCCTCGGCGGGCCCGAGGTACTGAGGCTGATCGAGACCGACCGGCCCGAGCCGCGCCAGACCGAGGTGCTCGTGCGGGTTCACGCGGCGGGGGTGAACCCCACCGACTGGAAGCACCGCGCGACCGGCGGGCACCTCGGCTCACCGCCGTTCACGCTCGGCTGGGACGTGTCCGGCGTGGTGGAGGAGACCGGGTACGGGGTGGCCCTGTACAAGCCGGGCGACGAGGTGTTCGGGATGCTGCGCTACCCGTTCGGCGGCGGCTCGCACGCCGAGTACGTGTCGGCGCCGTCGCGGACGTTCGTGCCGAAGCCGGACGCCCTCGACCACGTCCAGGCCGCCGCGCTGCCGCTCGCCGCCCTGACCGCCTGGCAGGCGCTGGTCGACACGGCCGGGGTGCGCGAGGGGCAGCGGGTGCTGGTCCACGCGGCGGCGGGCGGCGTCGGCCACCTCGCCGTGCAGATCGCCAAGACAAGGGGCGCCCACGTCATCGGCACGGCGAGCGCGCCCAAGCACGAGTTCCTGCGCCGCATCGGCGTGGACGAGGCCGTCGACTATCGCACCGTGGACTTCGCCGAGACCGTCCGGGACGTGGACATCGTCATCGACACCATGGGCGGCGACTATGGGCCGCGCTCGCTGCGGACGCTGCGCTCCGGCGGCGTGCTGGTCTCGCTCCTGCCCGGCGCCCCCAGCGGCCTCACCGGCGTGGACGTTCCGCCGGGGGTGCGCACCGAGGGCCTGCTCGTCGAGCCCGACCACCACGCCCTGACGCAGATCGCCGCGCTCGCCGCCGACGGCCGGCTGCGCGTGGAGATCGACACCGTGCTGCCGCTGGAGGAGGTCGCGAAGGCGCACGAGCGCGGCGGCACCGGCCGGGTCACCGGCAAGATCGTCCTCACCGTGTGAGGGTCACCCGCGGACCGGGCGGCGGCCCAGGTGGCGCAGGTACGCGGCGCGGTTCAGCGGGTCGCCGCCGGTCCGCTCCCGCTCCGGCGGGGCGCCCTTCACCGGGCGCTCCCCGGACGGCCTGGACCACCAGACCCCCTCGCCGCGGGTCAGCGCGGGCAGCGCCGCACCGGCCTCGCGGACGCGGTCCACGGCGATCTCGCCCCGGACCGTCCACCCGCCGGGGCCCGGCCGCGGCTCCACCGCGCTCGCGCCGAGCGCGGCGAGCCGGCCGAGGACGGCGCTGAGCGCGTCCTCGGGGATCTCCGCCTCGAACGCGTGGCACGGCTCGAAGACGCGGGTGCCCGCCGCCGCCAGCGCCGCCATGAGGACCAGCGGGGTGAGCCCGCGGAAGTCTGAGGCGGTGCTGACCGGCCCGCCGAAGCCCGACAGCGTCAGCGTGACCGCGCAGTCGGTGACCGGCCAGCCGCGCAGCCCCTGCTCCAGGGTGCGGTGGACGGTCTCCTCGATCGCCCGGTCGAACGCGGCGGGCAGCGCGCCGAGCTCCACCTCGCGGCCGAACCCGATCCCCGAGCCCGGCGGGCCCGGCTCGACGCGCAGCCCGACCGACGCCCAGAAGTCGGGGACGCGGCGCCGCCAGTCCATATCCTCGGCGGCCTCGCCCACGCCCGCCGGGCGCTCCAGGTAGACGGTGCGGCTCGGTTCGAACGCCGCCTCGACGCCGTGCTCGGCGCGCAGCCGGGCCGCGATGATCTCCTTCTGCACCTCGCCGTACAGCAGCACGGACGTCGCGCCGCCCGGCGCGGGCCGGGCCCGGATCAGCGGATCCTCCTCGGCGAGGCCGAGCAGCGCCGCGCGCAGCCGCGCCGAGTCGTCCGGCCTGCGCGCCCGCACGACCGTCTCCAGGGAGGGCGCCGGGAACGCCGGCACGGCGCGCACCGGCGGGCCGATCCGGTCGCCGACGCGGATCCCGGCGAGCCCGCTCACCCGGGCGATGTTCCCGGCGGTCAGGCGCGGGCCGGCCGAGCCCACCACGTCCAGCCCGGTGATCCGGCCGGTGCGCGTCCCGTCCCGTCCCTCGAAGGCGACGTCCTGGCGGACGCGCAGCTCGCCGGAGAACAGCCTCAGGTAGGCGGTCCTCTCCCCGGACGGGCCGCGCTCGACCGCGAACACCGTGCCGCGCGGACCGCCCTCCGCGTCCCCGCCGGCCGGTGGCAGGTACGCGGCGATGCCGTCCAGCAGGCCGGCGACGCCCGTGCCGGTCACCGCCGACCCGAAGTACAGCGGGTGGACGAGCCCGGCCGCCGTCTGCGCCCGCAGCGCGGCACGCACGGAGGCCGGATCCGGCTCCCGGTCCTCCACCAGGTCGGCCAGCAGCGCGTCGTCGGCCTCCGCCAGCACCTCGGCCGCGGCGGGTCCGGGCGGGACGGGCACGGCGCGGGCGGCGGCGGTCCCGGCGGCGCGGACGCCGTTCATCACCGCGACGCGCGCCGACAGGCGGCTGCGGACCTGGGCGAGCACGGCGTCCGGCCGCGCGCCGCCCCGGTCGATCTTGTTGACGAACAGCAGGGTGGGCAGGCCGAGCTCGCGCAGCGTCCGCATCAGCACGCGGGTCTGCGCCTGGACGCCCTCCACGGCCGACAGCACCAGGACGGCGCCGTCCAGCACGCCGAGGGCCCGCTCGACCTCCGCGACGAAGTCGGCGTGGCCGGGCGTGTCGATCAGGTTGACCCGCAGCGGCCCGGCGCGGAACGAGGCGACGGCGGAGCGGATCGTGATGCCGCGGCTGCGCTCCAGCTCGCCGCGGTCGGTCTGGGTGTCGCCCGCGTCGACGCTGCCGAGCCGGGAGATCGCCCCGGTGTCGAACAGCAGCCGCTCGGTCAGGCTGGTCTTGCCCGCGTCAACATGCGCGAGGATGCCGAGGTTGAGGGTGGTCATGTGCGCTGAAGTCCTCGAAGGCTCTCGTCCTGACAGGGAACGTGGAGAATCCGAAGACCTGGCGCATCTCGCCTCCGTTGCTCGGCCGCTGGAGAACGTCCATGCTGCCAGAGCGGCGGACCGCGGCGGAAACGGTTATCTCCCGGGGCGGCCCCCTAGGCTCGGAGGCGTGATGCTGCTGACGACGCTCGAAGCATGGCGGGCCCAGGACGGCCCGCGGTTCGTCCTGTCCGAGGCGGGCGCCGTCTGGGCGCCCGACGAGGGCCCGGACGGCGCGGGGACGGCCGACGCGCTCGCGATCGCCGACGACGTGTTCGCCGAGGGCCAGGTCCTCGCGGTGACGCTGGACCCGGCTCCCGGCGCGGTGCCGCCGCGCGGGGTGGTCGAGCGGGCGGCGGCGTCCCGCGTCCGGTACGCCAGGCGCGGCCCCGACGGCCGCCACGTCGCGTTCCTGCCCCGCCCGGCCACCGCGGAGGCCCTCGATCTGCTCCCGCACCCGGAGGGCGGCTGGTACCGGGAGACGTGGCGGTCGGACGTCCGCTCCGTCCCGGACGGCTACCCGGGCGAGCGGGCGAGCGCCACCGGGATCTACTTCCTGCTGCCGCCGGGCGAGGAGTCGATGTGGCACGCCGTCCGCTCGGCCGAGGTGTGGCTGTGGCACCGCGGCGGCCCGCTGACCCTGCGGCTCGGCGGCGGCGGTGAGCGGCCGGCGGCGGCCCCGGCGGAGGTCGTCCTCGGCGCGGACCTCGCGGCGGGCGAGGTCCCGCAGGCGGTCGTCCCGGCCGGGCACTGGCAGGCCGCCCGCCCGGCGGGCGCGCGGGAGGTCCTGGTCAGCTGCGTGGTCTCGCCCGGCTTCGACTTCGCCGACTTCCGCGCCCTGCCCTAGGGCGGGGCCGTCCGGACGCACCGGGCCCGGTCGCGGGGCGCGCCGCGAGGCGACCGCCGTGACCGGGCCCGGGGAGGATCAGTAGGTGACGGCCTGGCGGCCGCTCATGGTGCGCATGATGTGCTCGACGAGGGTGATGAGGACCTGCTTGGCCGACTCGCGCTCGCGCACGTCACAGGTGATGACGGGGATGTCCGCGGACAGGTCCAGCGCGTCGCGGACCTGGTCGGGCGAGTGCTGGCCGGCCCCGTCGAACCGGTTGACGCCGATGATGAACGGCACCCCCCGGCGCTCGAAGTAGTCGACGGAGGCGAAGCAGTCGGCGAGCCGCCGGGTGTCGACCAGGACGACCGCGCCCAGCGCGCCCTTGGCCAGCTCGTCCCACATGAACCAGAACCGGTCCTGGCCGGGCGTGCCGAACACGAACAGCACCAGGCCGTTGGGCAGCGTGATGCGGCCGAAGTCCATCGCCACGGTCGTCGTCGTCTTGGACGCGACCGCGGACGTGTCATCGATCCCGATGCTCTTCTCTGTGAGGGCCTCCTCGGTGCGCAGCGGGCGAATCTCGCTGACCGCGCTCACCAGGGTGGTCTTGCCGACGCCGAAGCCGCCGGCCACAAGGATCTTGACGGTCAGCGCGGACTCGCCCGGTGAGGCGGCCGCGTCAGAGCGCACGGATTCCATCGATCACTTCCTTGAGTACGCGCTCGCTGGGGAACTGCGCCACCGGCGCGGGGCGGCGGACCTGGATCAGCGAGTGATCGAGAAGGTCGCCGAGCAGGACGCGGACCACCCCGAGGGGCAGTTCCAGATCCGACGCTATCTCGACAACGGACAACGGGGTGCGGCAAAGCTGCAAGATCGCCTCATGTTCCGGTTCCGGCGCCCATCCGGGCGCGCCGGCCGGAGCCGCCGGGACGGCCGCCGCGCCCGGCGGGTCCACGACGACGATCAGCGCGACGAGGTCGAGGTCGGCGCCGCCGTAGTGGGTGCGGCCGCCGGTGAGCGCGTAGGGGCGCACCACCGGGCCCGCCGCGTCGTCGAACCAGGCCGCGCCGGGACCGCCGTCGCGGTGCCGATGCGCGGGGCCGGGTTCCTCCGGACTCTCGCTGCGGTCCACCTCACACGCCGCCCGGCTCGGACGCGGCCACCCGCGGGTTCGCCGACAGGTGCTGCCCGACCCGGGTGACCAGCATCGCCATCTCGTAGGCGATGATCCCGAGGTCGGCGTCGGCGGCGGCGAGCACCGCCAGGCACGCGCCGCGGCCGGCCGCGGTGACGAACAGGAACGCCGACTCCATCTCCACGATGGTCTGCCGGACGGGCCCGCCGCCGAAGGACTCCCCCGCGCCGCGGGCGAGGCTCTGAAAGCTCGCGGCCACCGCGGACAGGTGGTCGGACTCCTCGCGGGCGAGGCCGCGCGAGGCGGCGATGCGCAGCCCGTCGCTCGACAGCACCACCGCGTTCTGTACCGGGGCGACACGCTGGACGAGGCTGTCGAGCAGCCAGTTCAGCTCACCTCGGCCTCCGCCCGGGACCTCCGCGCCGGAGTGCTGGGCATCTGTCATGGGGTGTCGTCCTCCTGATCGACTCGGTTCTGCCCGGCCTCGGTCTCGGCCGCGTCCTGCCGGCCGCGCCGCATGCCGCGCTGCATGGCGGACATCATCGATCGCAGCTCCTCGGGCGAACGGGCGTCGTTCGCCTCCGGCACATCCTGTGGGACGGTCCCGGCGCCGCCCCGCGGTGCCGGGCCGGTCACGGGCGCCGCCTCCGCGGGCTCGGCGGCACCGGGGGGATCACCGACGACGACACGTTCGTCACCCTCGCGCGGTTCGAGTCCCGGGAGGCCGCGCGCCGCAACAGCC
>NZ_CAACVB010000312.1 GCF_900659635.1 Actinomadura roseirufa
TGCCCAAGGACGACATCGAGAAGATGATGCGCGACGCCGAGCAGTACGCCGAGGAGGACCGCCGCCGCAAGGAGGAGGCCGACGTCCGCAACCAGGCCGACACGCTCGCGTACTCGACCGAGAAGTTCCTGCGGGAGAACGACGAGAAGGTCCCCGCGGAGCTGAAGGCCGAGGTCGAGGAGGCCGTCGCCGAGGTCAAGAAGGCGCTGGACGGCACCGACGTCGAGGCCATCAAGGGCAGCGCGGAGAAGCTCGCCCAGGTCAGCCAGAAGATGGGCGCGGCGATGTACGCCCAGAGCCCCGACGGCGCGCAGCCGGCCGGCGAGGACCACGGCCCGACGGCCGAGGCCCAGGACGGGCGGCAGGACGACGAGGTCGTCGACGCCGAGATCGTGGACGAGGACAAGCCGAAGGGTGATGCTTCGTGACGACCTCTCCCCGTGAGGGCGAGGAGAACGAGGGCCCGGTGATCCGCGACAAGCGGCGCATCGATCCGGAGACGGGGAAGGTCCGGGGGACCGGCGAGACGGCGCAGCCGTCCGCCCCGGACGCCTCGGCGAAGGGGGGCGCCGGCGTGGACGGGGAGGTCTCCTCGCTCAAGGAACAGCTGTCCGAGCGCCTCGCCGACCTCCAGCGGCTGAAGGCCGAGTACGACAACTACCGCAAGCGCGTCGAGCGGGACCGGGTCGCGGTCCGCGAGCAGGCCCTCGGGCAGGTGCTCACGGAGCTGCTCCCGGTGCTGGACGACATCGGCCGCGCCCGTGACCACGACGAGCTGACCGGCGGGTTCAAGTCCGTCGGGGAGGCCCTGGAGGCGGTCACCGGCAAGCTCGGCCTGGAGCGGTTCGGTGAGAAGGGCGAGCCCTTCGACCCGACCGTCCACGAGGCCCTGATGCACGCCTACTCGGCGGACGTCACGGAGACGAGCGTCGCGGACGTGCTGCAGCCCGGCTACCGGATCGGCGAGCGGATCGTGCGTCCCGCCCGCGTGGCGGTGGCCGAGCCCGACCCGAACGCCGGCGCCGAGGCGGGCGACGGCGAGGAGTGACCCACCCGGTTCCCGCCGGTGGGCCAGGGGACCCGTCCCCCGGAACCGACTCGGAAGGTCCCGTCCCGGCCAGAACGGCCGGGACGGGCCCCGCCGGGGCATGTTGGACATGTGGCAAGTGGCGATAGCAGAGAGCGGGGCGCCGTGAGCACCAAGGACTACCTGGAGAAGGACTACTACAAGGTCCTCGGTGTCGCGAAGACGGCCTCGCAGGAGGAGATCAAGAAGTCGTACCGGAAGCTGGCCCGCCAGTACCATCCGGACGCCAACAAGGGCGACGCCGACGCCGAGGACCGCTTCAAGGAGGTCTCCGAGGTCTACGACGTCCTGTCGGATGACAAGCGCCGCAAGGAGTACGACGCGGTGCGGTCCATGCCGGGCGGGTTCCGCGGCGGTCAGCCGGGCGGCGGGTTCCCGTTCGACCTCGGGGACCTGTTCGGGCAGCAGGGCGGCGGCACGCAGGCCGGTGGCACCGGCGAGCGCATCGGGGACCTGTTCGGCGGCCTGTTCAACCGGGGCGGCGGCGGCACCCGCACGACGGGGACGCGCCGGGCGCGGCGCGGCGCCGACGTGGAGACCGAGGTGACGCTGTCGTTCGGCCGGGCGATGAACGGCGTGACCGTGCCGATCAAGCTGACCAGCGAGGCGGCGTGCGGGAGCTGCCGCGGGACCGGCGCGAAGGCGGGCACGGTGCCGCGGGTGTGCCCGAGCTGCGAGGGCACCGGGCACGAGACCCGCAACCTCGGCAACTTCGGATTCCAGGAGCCGTGCCGGGAGTGCCACGGCCGCGGTCTGGTCGTGGACGACCCGTGCCCGACCTGCCACGGCAGCGGCCGGGCGACCGGTACCCGCACCATCCAGGCGCGCATCCCGGCGGGCGTCGCCGACGGCCAGAAGATCCGCCTGAAGGGCAAGGGCGCGCCCGGTGAGAACGGCGGGCCCGCGGGCGACCTGTACGTGCACATCAAGGTCAAGCCGCATCCGGTGTTCGGCCGCACCGGCGACAACCTGACGCTGGCGGTCCCGGTGACGTTCCCGGAGGCGGCGCTCGGCGCAGAGATCCGGGTGCCGACCTTCCAGGGGCAGCCGGTGACGCTGCGGCTTCCGGAGAGCACCCCGAACGGCCGGACGTTCCGCGTCAAGGGCCGCGGCGCCCCGCGCCGCGACGGCACGAAGGGCGACCTGCTGGTCACCGTGGACATCCAGGTGCCGCAGAAGCTCGACGAGCAGACCCGCGAGGCCCTCGCGAAGCTGCGCGACACCGGCGCCGGGGAGGACCTGCGCGGCGAGCTCCTCCAGCAGGCCAGGCAGGAGTGAGCCGATGAACGCGAGCGGGCGCGCGGTGGCTGGACTGAGGAGCGCAGGGAGCCTGCGACCGGAGCGACGAGGGAAGCCGCCGCGTGAAAAGCCCGGTCGCCGCCGAGCGGAGGCGAGGCAATGAGCACGAGCGGGCGCGCGGTGGCTGGACTGAGGAGCGCGCGCAGCGACGAAGGAGCGAGCACGCGACGAGGGAAGCCGCCGCGTGAAAAGCCCGGTCGCCGCCGAGCGGAGGCGAGGCAATGAGCACGAGCGGGCGCGCGGTGGCTGGACTGAGGAGCGCAGGGAGCCTGCGACCGGAGCGACGAGGGAAGCCATCGCGTGAAAAGCCCGGTCGCCGCCGAGCGGAGGCGAGGCAGTGAGTACGCCGTTCGGTGATGACACGCCGGTTTATGTGATCTCGGTGGCGGCGCAGCTGTCGGGGCTGCATCCGCAGACGCTGCGGACCTACGACCGGATGGGGCTGGTGTCGCCCGGCCGGACGGCGGGGCGGGGCCGCCGGTACTCGATGCGCGACATCGTGCTGTTGCGCGAGATCCAGCGGCTCTCCCAGGAGGAGGGCATCAACCTGTCGGGCATCAAGCACATCCTGGAGCTGCAGCGCGACAACGCCCGGCTTCGTGAGGAGCTCGCGAAGGCGCACGCCGCGCTGACGGATCTGGCGAACGAGCTGGAGTCGACGCGCGCGGTGGCGGCGCGGCTGGCGCAGCACCGGCGGCACGGGGATCCCGGGGGGACGCCCGGGTCGGATCTGGTACCGATCCGGCATACCAGCGTCGTGGTGTGGCACGAGCGGAACAGGGAGTAGTCCACAAGGAGGTCGGGGGAGCGTCCCCCGCTGGCACAGGGAGCGGACCATGGACGTGAAACTGACGCGCAAGAGCCAGGAGGCGGTGTCGATCGCGGTCCGCCGGGCGGCGGCCGAGGGGCACCCCGAGGTGGAGCCGCAGCACCTGCTGGTGGCGCTGATCGCGCTGCCGGAGGGCACCGCGGTGCCGCTGCTGGAGGCCGTCGGGGCGGACTGGCAGGCCGTCCGGCGGCGGGCGGAGGAGCAGCTCGGCGCGCTGCCGTCGGCGGCGGGTTCGACGGTCGCCACGCCGCGTTTCTCGGGACGGCTGCAGCGGGTGCTGAACACCGCGGGCAACCGGGCCCGGCAGCTGGAGGACGAGTACGTCTCGACCGAGCACCTGCTGGTGGGGCTGGCGGCGGACGGCGGGCCGACGGCGACGCTGCTGGCGGAGTTCGGGGCTACGCCGCAGGCGCTGCTGGAGGCGTTCGAGAAGGTCCGCGGGCACGCCCGGGTGACCAGCGAGGACCCGGAGGGCACCTACCAGTCGCTGGAGAAGTACGGCGTCGACCTGACCGCGGCGGCGCGGGACGGGCGGCTCGACCCGGTGATCGGGCGGGACGCGGAGATCCGCCGGGTGGTGCAGGTGCTGTCGCGCCGCACGAAGAACAACCCGGTGCTGATCGGCGAGCCGGGCGTCGGCAAGACGGCCGTGGTGGAGGGCCTGGCGCAGCGCATCGTGGCGGGGGACGTGCCGGAGTCGCTGCGCGGCAAGCGGCTGGTGTCGCTGGACCTCGGCGCGATGGTCGCGGGCGCGAAGTACCGCGGCGAGTTCGAGGAGCGGCTGAAGGCCGTGCTGAACGAGATCAAGGAGAGCGACGGGCAGGTCGTCACGTTCATCGACGAGCTGCACACGGTCGTCGGGGCGGGCGCGGCCGAGGGCGCGATGGACGCGGGCAACATGCTGAAGCCGATGCTGGCCCGCGGCGAGCTGCGCATGATCGGCGCGACGACGCTGGACGAGTACCGCGAGCGCATCGAGAAGGACCCGGCGCTGGAGCGGCGGTTCCAGCAGGTCCTGGTCGGGGAGCCGTCGGTCGCGGACTCGATCGCGATCCTGCGCGGGCTGAAGGGCCGGTACGAGGCGCACCACAAGGTGCAGATCAACGACTCGGCGCTGGTGGCGGCGGCGACGCTGTCGGACCGTTACATCACCTCCCGGTTCCTGCCGGACAAGGCGATCGATCTGGTGGACGAGGCCGCGTCCCGGCTCCGGATGGAGATCGACTCGCGGCCGGTGGAGATCGACGAGCTGCAGCGGGCGGTGGACCGGCTGAAGATGGAGGAGCTGAACCTCGCCAAGGAGACCGACGAGCCGGCCAAGCAGCGGCTGGAGCGGCTGCGCGCCGACCTCGCCGACAAGCAGGAGCAGCTGAACGGGCTGGTCGGCCGGTGGGAGCAGGAGAAGGCCGGGCTGAACCGGGTCGGTGAGATCAAGGAGCGGATCGACCAGCTCCGCGGCGAGGCGGAGCGCGCGCAGCGCGACGGTGACCTGGAGACCTCCGCGCGGCTCACCTACGGCGAGATCCCCCAGCTGGAGAAGCAGCTGGAGGAGGCGTCGGAGGCGGCGGAGAACCGCGACGCGATGGTCAAGGAGGAGGTCGGCCCGGACGACGTCGCGGACGTGGTCGCGTCCTGGACGGGAATCCCGGCGGGGCGGCTGCTGGAGGGCGAGACCGCCAAGCTGCTGCGGATGGAGGACGAGCTCGGCCGGCGGCTGATCGGCCAGGCGTCGGCGGTGCGGACGGTGTCGGACGCGGTGCGGCGGGCCCGCGCGGGCATCTCCGACCCGGACCGTCCGACGGGTTCGTTCCTGTTCCTCGGGCCGACCGGTGTCGGCAAGACGGAGCTGGCGAAGGCGCTGGCGGAGTTCCTGTTCGACGACGAGCGGGCGATGACCCGCATCGACATGAGCGAGTACGGCGACAAGCACTCGACGGCGCGGCTGGTCGGCGCGCCTCCCGGGTACGTGGGGTACGAGGAGGGCGGTCAGCTCACCGAGGCCGTCCGGCGGCGTCCGTACTCGGTGGTCCTGCTGGACGAGGTGGAGAAGGCCCACCCCGAGGTGTTCGACGTCCTGCTCCAGGTGCTCGATGACGGGCGGCTGACGGACGGGCAGGGTCGCACGGTCGACTTCCGCAACGCGATCCTGATCCTGACGTCCAACATCGGGTCGCAGTTCCTGGTGGATCCGACGTTGGAGAACGGAGCGAAGCGCGAGGCGGTCTGGAACGCGGTGCGGAGTGCGTTCAAGCCGGAGTTCCTCAACCGGCTGGACGACGTGATCCTCTTCGACGCGCTGTCGACGGAGGAGCTGACCCGGATCGTGGACCTCCAGGTCGACAAGCTGGCGGAGCGGCTGGCGGAGCGGCGGCTGACGCTGCGGGTGACCGACGCGGCCCGCGAGTGGCTGGCGCTGACGGGCTACGACCCGCTGTACGGGGCGCGGCCGCTGCGCCGCCTGGTGCAGACGGCCATCGGCGACCAGCTGGCCCGGGAGCTGCTGTCGGGCGAGGTGCTCGACGGCGACGAGGTGGTCGTCGAGCTCGACGAGGCGGCGGACCGGCTGACCGTGGGGCCGGCGCGCGAGGTGTCGTTCACGAAGTAACCGTCCGCGGCCGTGCCGCCGTCCGCGCACGGCGGCACGGCCGCGGCCGGAGTCATCGCCCGGCGCCGTCCCCAGGGCCCGCCCCCGAAGGGCCCGGGGCGAACGCCGTGCCCGCAAAATCGGTCAAGGCGCTCTTTCCCTAATGAAACCTCGGGAACTCGACTCTACCTGCACCTTTGCCGTTCGCACCACTAAATACCTAAAGCACAAAAAACTCCACGAATCAGGACGTAAATACCTACTGGTATTCGGGCCGGGAATGGCCGGTCAGGGTCCCTCGCCCGCCGTCCGCGAGGAGGGAAATCCGAACCGGCCCTCCGGTCGTACCGGTTCCGGTGCGTCCGGAACCGGTACGCCCCGGGCCCCTACCGGGCCAGCAGGTCGCGCAGCGCCTCCACGACCACGGCGGGCGCCTCCTCCGCCATGAAGTGGCCGCAGTTCACGGTGCGGTGGTCCAGGTCCGGCGCCCACGCGCGCCAGCGCGCCGCGGCGTCGAAGCCCAGCGCCGGGCCCCAGTCCTGCTGGAGGACCGTCACCGGCATCGTGAGCACGGTGCCCGCGCGCCGGTCGGCCTCGTCGTGCTCGACGTCCACGCCCGCCGAGGCCCGGTAGTCGGCCACGATCGACGGGACGGCGGCGCGCGAAGCGGCCAGGTACGCCGCGCGGACGTCGGCGGGGATCACGTCGGGGCCGCCGCCCCACTGGTCCAGGAAATGGCCGAAGAACGCGTCCGCGCTCGCCGAGATCATCTCTTCCGGCAGTCCCGGCGGCTGCGCCATCAGGAACAGGTGGAAGCCGACGGCGGCGGACGTCCCCCGCATGATCTCCCAGGCGTCCAGCGTCGGCAGGGTGTCGAGCGCGGCCAGGTGCGTGATCGTCGCGGGGTGGTCGAGGCCCGCCCGGACGGCGACCAGCGCGCCCCGGTCGTGCCCGGCCAGCGCGAACCGCTCGTGGCCGAACGCCCGGGCCACGGCGACGACGTCGGCGGCCATCACGCGCTTGTCGTAGCCTCCGGCGGGCTTGTCGCTGTCCCCGTAGCCGCGCAGGTCGAGGATGATCACGGTGTGGTCGGCGGCGAGGTCGGCGGCGACGTGCCGCCACATCAGATGGGTCTGCGGGAAGCCGTGCAGCAGGACGACCGGGTCGCCCCGCCCGGCCACGGCGACGTTGAGCGCCACGTCGGCGGCGACGGGGACGCGCTGGTAGTCGAAGGTCTCGATCCTCATGCGCCCACCCTCGGCGGCGCCGATGAGCGGGCGATGAGCGGCCGATGAGCGGCGGGCCGGGCCGTAGATTGAGGGGATGCGGGGGGACGTGCGGTTCGGGGTGCTCGGCCCGCTGACGGCCGAGGACGCGGGCGGGCCGCTGGAGCTGCGGGGCCCGCGGCACCGTGCCGTGCTGGCCCGGCTGCTGGTCGCCCGCGGACGCGTCGTCCCGGTGGGGACGCTCGTCGGCGACCTGTGGGACGACCCGCCGGAGGGCGCCGTCGGGGCCGTCCGCACGTTCGTCGCCGCGTTGCGGCGCGGCATCGAGCCGGACCGGCCGCCCCGCGCCCCGGCCCGGCTGCTGGTCACCTCCGCCCCCGGCTACGCGCTGCGCGCCGAGCCGGACGCGGTGGACGCCCGGCGCTTCGAGGCGGCCGTGCGGGAGGCCGCCGCGCTGCCGCCCGCGCGGGCGCTGACCGTCCTCGACGGGGCCCTGGCGCTGTGGCGCGGCCCGGCCTACGCGGAGTTCGCCGACCGGGGCTGGGCCCGCGCGGAGATCACCCGGCTGGACGAGCTGCGCCTGCTGGCGGTGGAGCGCCGCGCCGGGGCGGCGCTGGAGACCGGCGCGGCGGCCGACGCCGTCCCCGACCTGGAGGCGCACGCCGCGGGCCACCCCTGGCGCGAGGGCGAGGACGCCTGGCGCCTGCTGGCCCTCGCGCTGTACCGGGCGGGCCGGCAGGCGGACGCGCTGGCCGTCCTGCGGCGGGCGCGCGACGCCCTGGTCACCGAGCTGGCCCTGGACCCCTCCCCCGGCCTGCGCCGCCTCGAATCGGACATCCTCGCGCAGGCCCCGCACCTGGCCCCCGGCCCGGGGACCGTGCCGGCCGCGCGGCCCGCGTC
>NZ_CAACVB010000313.1 GCF_900659635.1 Actinomadura roseirufa
AACTGGAGTTCAGACGTGTGCTCTTCCGATCTCGGCGCTCGCCGACCTGGAGCGCGACGCGCTGCGGCTCGAGGAGGTGACGGCCGCGGTCGCCCGGCCGGGCGCCGCCGAGCGCCGCCTCCATCGCCTCGCGCGCGGCGGGGAGATCCTCCCAGGCGCTCTGCGCGGGGTCCTCGACGATCGTCCAGCTCGCCTGCCGGCCGCGGCGCCCGAGCATCCGCCACTGCATGGGGGACAGGTCCTGCGCCTCGTCCACGACGATGTGCGCGTACTCGGGTCGTTCCTCGACCACGCCGTCGTCGACGCGCCGCGACCGCTCCAGCCGCTCCATCGAGGTGGTCAGCTCGCGCATCCGCGGCTCGAAGCCCTCGTCCGCCACCTCCTCGCCGGTGAGGATGTTGACGCCGTCGACGACGAACGGGTCGTCCTCGGCGGGCGCGCCGCGCCGGGACGGGCGCGGCGGCGGGCCGAGCAGCGCGTCGAGCTCGTCGAGCAGCGCGACGTCCTGGTAGCTGAGCGGGGCGTCCCGCGCCCAGGACGCGGCGAGCGGCGCCACGTCGGCGCGGTCGATGTCGCGCCCGGCGGCCTGCCGCAGCCGGGCGGGGTCGCCGAGCGAGCGCAGCACCTCCAGCGGGCTCCGCATCGGCCACCACGCGACGAGGAAGCCGGTGAACGCGCGCTGCTCGCCGACACGGGCGTCGAACCGCGTGCGCTCCGAGCCGTCCCGGCCGTCGCCCCGGCCGTTCTCGTGGCCGGCCGCGGGGTCGCCGCCCTCCTCCCCGCCGTCCAGCGAGGCGAGGCCGTCCGCCGCGAGGATGGCGTTCCACAGCCCGGTGTCGGCGCCCTCCCCGGACGCGGCCGCGTCCGGGCCGCCGAGGTCGTGGTAGCGCTCCCAGAGGGCGTCCAGGAGCAGCGCGGCGGCCCGGCCGCGGGCGGCGTTGACGCTTCCCCGGCTCCGCCGGTGGACCTCGGCGCCGATCCGGTCGAGCCTCGCCCGCCCGAGCGTCAGGACCACGCCCCGGAACACCACGCGCAGCTCGTCGGGGGCCCCGGGGGCGTGGGCGGCGACGGCGCGGCGCAGCACCGCCGCCATCGTCGCGGCGCCCTTCACCCGCGCGAGCCGCGGCGGGTCGTGCACGGTCGCGGTGGCGCCGTCGACGAGGTCGCCGAGCGAGCGCAGCGCCGCCGAGCCCTCGCCGAGCGACGGCAGCACCCGCTCGATGTAGGCGGTGAAACGGGGGTTCGGGCCGACGACCAGCACGCCGCGGGACCCGAACCGGCGCCGGTGCCGGAACAGCAGGTAGGCGACGCGGTGCAGGGCGACCGCGGTCTTGCCGGTGCCGGGGGCGCCGCGGACGAGCACCGTGCCGTCGGCGGGCGCGCGGATCACCTCGTCCTGCTCACGCTGGATCGTCGCCACGATGTCGCGCATCGCGCCCTCGCGGGTCCGCGCGAGGGAGGCCAGGAACGCGCCGTCGCCGACGACCGTCATCCCGTCGGCGGCGGCCGGGTCGAGCAGGTCGTCCTCCAGGTCGACGACGGTGTGCCCGCGCGAGTGCAGGACGCGGCGGCGGACGACGCCGCGCGGGTCCTCGGGGGTGGCGCGGTAGAAGTCCTCGGCGGCGGGCGCCCGCCAGTCGATCACCAGGGAGTCGTGCTCGCCGGTGCGCACGCCGATGCGCCCGATGTAGCGCCGCTCGCGGGTGGCGAGGTCGAGCCGGCCGAAGACCAGCCCGTCGTCGGCGACGTCCAGCGCCTGGGCGTGCAGGGCCGCCTGGTGGACCATCGCGTCCCGGTCCACCAGCGAGCCCTTGGTGCCCGCGAGCGACTGGCGGTACCCCTCGCGGATCATGGCCTGCGCGTCCGCCCGCATCTCCTCCAGCCGCGCGTAGGCCAGGTCGACATAGCGCTGCTCGGCGGCGATCTCCTGGTCCTTGACCGTGCCGCCGGTGCTCGACGATCGTCCTGTGACCTGGGACGACATGCAGGCTGCTCCTTGTCGGCTCCGTCGCGCCGGGGACGGGCCCCGGTCCCCCCGGAGGGGGCGAAGGAGACAGCTTATTCGCTCGCTCCGCCGGGCGTGGGGCGCGCCGATCGGCTCGCCCCGTGCCGCCCGCCGGGCGCCGCGGGGGCGGTGCGGCTCATCCGGCCGCCTCCTCGGCCGCCCAGAGCGTCAGCGCCGCGCGGCCGACCACGCCCGCGGCCAGCGCGCGCGCCCGGTCGAGGCCCAGGCTGCGCAGCTCCTCGGCCACCGGATGATCGCCCAAGGCGACCTTGGCGCCGCCCAGGCGCAGGCGCACGCGGGACGGCGCGACCCGCCACGGGATCCGGCGGGAGACGCCGTTCATGCAGGAGTAGGCGTCCAGCCTGGGCGCGCGCGTGATGCCCGGCACCGGCGGCCCGGGGCGGACGGCCAGCTCGACCGCCGTCAGCCCGCCGACCCGGACCGCGCAGCGCTTGATCCGCCCGGTCAGGTCGATGCGGATGCCGGCGAGTTCCTCGGGGAGGCCCCAGATCGTGCGGCCGGCCTCCAGCGGGAACCTCCGGTCGACCGGAAGCCAGTGGACGAACGCCCCGGCGCCCGCCGGCCGGCGCGCCCGGCCGAAGGCGCCGGCCCGCCGCGGAGCCCCCGGGGGCCGGACGAGGAACGCGACCGCGAACTCGTGACAGGGCCCGAGGACGGCGTGCGCGCGGCGGGCGAACATGAGCGAGCACACGGCCCGTCCGGGCAGCGGCTCGGCGACGTCGAGGCCGGAGTAGGCGATGACGGCCTGGGCCGCCGGGGCGGGGACGGCGAACATCGCCCACGCCACGGCGGCGTCGCCGACCCGGACCGGCAGGGTGACCCGCTCACCCTGGATCGTGTGGGCGGTCGCGCGGGGGGAGGCGGCACTCGTCACACCGATCAGTACAACAGGGTTCCCTTTCGACTGTCATCCGCCCGGCGTCCGCCGCCGGCGGCTCCGGTCAGGCCCGCCGCACCCCGGCCCGGATCCGGTCGAGGGTGGCGCGCATGCCCGCCCGGTTGACCTCCGCGCGCCGCTCCGCCGGGACGCCGGTGAAGACCCTGCCGAGCAGCGCGGCCACCGTCGCGGCGCGGCCGTCGCGGCGCAGGTCCTCCCAGTACTCGGTGAGCCGCGTGCGCGGCGCGGAGGCGTCGCCGACGTCCTCGATGCGGTAGCCCCACAGCGCCACGGGCATCCCGAAGGTCGACACCCGGAACGCGAACGCCTCCCCGGGCAGGGCGACGGTGACCTGGCAGGTGGTGAACCACACGCGTCGGCCGATCCTGTTGAAGCCGACGAACCGGGCGCCCGGCTCGATCGCTCGGTCGCGGACCCAGGTCGCGAAGACCTCCGGGCTCCAGTCGCCCATCCGCCGCGGGTCGGCCACGGCCGCGTACACGTCCCCGGCGGCGGCGTCGATGGCGACGCTCTCCTCGACCACCCATTCGCGTTCCATGGCCCGATGATGCCGCATATGCGACCGCCTGGTCACCTGAGGTGGGCGAATCGCTCCCGCCACGCCGCGTACCACGCGGCGAACCACGGCTCGTCCGCGGCGAGCGGCAGGATGTAGGTCACCGTCTCGGCGTAGTAGCGGCGCTGGAAGTCGGGCGGCATCTGGTCGAGCCGCTGGACGTTGCTGACCCGGTCGGCGAGCTTCACCACGACCGCCGCCCGGGGCGCGTCGCGCAGCCTGCGCAGGTAGGCGGCCTTCGCGGCGCGCTTGGCCTGCCGCCCCGCCCCTCCCGCGGGCGGCTTGGTGACCCAGTCGACGAGCTCGGCGACCTCGGGCCCGAACTCCGCCTCCACGTCCGCGAGCGTCGCGGCGGTGTCCTCCACGACGTCGTGCAGCAGTGCCGCGTCCAGGATCGCCGGGTCGGTCTCGCCCGCGCCCCGGACGAGCACCTCCAGCGCCTCCAGCAGGTGCTCCACGTACGGCACGCCCGTGGGCCGCAGTTGGTCGCCGTGCCACCGCGCGGCCGCCGCGGCCGTCCGCCCGAGCCGGTCGAGGTCGGGGCCGGCCGCGCCGGCGACGGCGCCGGCGGCGAGGTCGGCGCGCGCGGTGTCCCAGGTGCGCCAGCTGGTGAAGACCTCCACGGGTTTCCTCCGTTCTGCCCGGCCGTGTCGCGCGGGCGGCCGGTACACGGCATGGTTGGAGACGTTGCCCGAGTACGGTACGGGGCGCGAGAGGGCGGGACGGAGAGGGGGCGGCGCGGTCGTGGTCGGGAACCGGCGGCGGCCCGGAGGCCGGTCCGGGCCCGCGGGCGGGTTCCGGCTGGCGGCCGGCGTCGTCTCGGGCGCGGTTGCGGTCGGGCTGTGCACCGTCCTCGCCGACCGGTTCGTCCTGCACGCCGAGTGGTGGCAGGTCCGGCACACCGTCACCGCCGACCCGGTCGCCCCGCAGAGCGACCTCGGCCCGCCGCCCGGCCCGCTCACCGCGAGCTGGGAGCAGACCGCGCAGATGCGGCACGGGCCCGTCGCGGGGTACGGCAGCGTCGCCTACGACGTGGCGCAGGGCCAGGTGGTGACGGCCTCCGGGCGCGGCCTGAAGGTGCTGGACGCGCGGACCGGCGAGGGCCGCTGGAGCTACCGCCGCTCCGGCTGGACGCTGCTCGGCTGGTCCTCCACCGGGTCCCGGCTGGCGGCCTACTTCGAGCGGGACGGCGAGCGCGGCGACCGGCTGATCGTCGGGTTCGACGCGTTGTCGGGCGCGCTGCTGTGGCGGCGCGAGGGCGAACGCCCCGCGGCGGCGTCCCGCACGACGCTGCGCTGGCCGGCCGGGTCGGGGACGGTGCTGACCACCGACGCCGACCGGCGGACGCTGACCGGGCGCTCGGCGGCCACCGGCGCGCGGCTCTGGTGGCGGCGGCTGCCCGCCGGCTGCCGGCTGTTCGAGGGCGCCGCCCACCCGGCCGACGCGCGGGAGACGCTGGCGGCGCTGGCCCTGGACTGCGCGGGGGCGAACCGGCTGCTGGCCCTCGACCCGGCCGACGGCGCCGTCCGGTGGAACCGCCCGCTCGGCTCCGCCGAGGCGCCCGAGGTGTCGATGCTGGACGGGGTGACGCTCGCCTCCGACGGGACGGCGCTGCGCGCGTTCGACCGGCACGGCGCCCAGTTCGCCGCGTGGCGGGGCGACGTGTGCGGCGACGGGATGTGCCCGAGCGCGCTCGCCGGGGACCGTCTCGTCGTGGCCCGGCGTCCGCCCGCGCCGGGGCGCGCCGCCCGCCTGGAGGCGGTGGACGTGCCGTCCGGGCGGTCCCTGTGGAGGCGGGACGCCCCGGAGTACGCGGCGCTCGCGCAGGCGGGCGACCGGATCTACGCGCTGCGGCCCCGGCTCGCCGAGCCGCTGCTGCCCGCCGGGGTCGACATCATCACCGCGGCGCACGGGACGCCGGCCGACCGCGCCGCGCCGACGGCGCCCGCGCCGCTCGGGGTGGACCCCGAGCTGCCGGGGGTGCGGCCGTGGATGGCCGCGGCGGGCGGGCTGCTGTACGTGGCGGTCGCCGAGGCGCCGCCGCGCCCGGAGGGCCGGGCCCGGCTCGTCGCGCTGCGCGGCGGCGCCACCGGTGCCGGGCCCGCCGAGCTCGGCGGGGTACCGGAGTCCGACTGGCCCGACGCCTGCGCGCTTCTGCGGCGCGACGACCTCACCGCGCTGCATCTCGGCTCCTATGTGGCCCGGCCCACCCGGGCGAGCATCGGGCGGGTGCGGCTCCCGCGCCCGGTGTCGTGCACGTACGAGCCGCGCGACCCGGAGCCGCGCCGGAAACGGGGCACTTCCCCGGGCGGTGGACGGAGCGGTGGCCCCGATGGCGAGCGGGTCGCCGACCCCGACGAGCGCGACCGCGACGCCCCGGAGCCCGCCCCGAACAGCCCGCCGGGCGGCGGCCCCGTCGAGAGCCCGTCGAAGAGCCCGTCGAAGAGCCCGTCGAGGGGGCACTCCAAGAGCCCCGGCACGGACGGCGGTACGGAGCCGCCCGTGCGGGGGCTGACCGTGAGCGTGCGCTGGGTCGCCGGGGCCCCGCCGGTGGCCTCCCGGCTCCTGGACGCGCTCCAGTCGACGCAGGCGCAGGCGCGTCCCCGTCCCGACATCGGCGGCGACGACGCCTACGAGATCGGCTCGACGGCGGGCACGATCGCGCTGCGCGTGGGCAGGCTCATCATCGTCGTGGACGCGGGACGCCCACCGGGGGTGGCCCGCCGCATCGCCCAGACGGTGGCGCAGCGCCTGCGGCGCCCGGCCTGACCGGTCCCGCCCGGAGGGCGGCCGGAGGACGCGGGCGGATGGATCAGAACTCGGGGACGGGCTCCGGCTCCACCGGCTCGGGCTCCGGCTCGACGGCCGGGGCTGGGGTGCGCCCGGCCCAGTTCTCCAGCTGCGCCACGAAGCGCTCGGCGTGGACGGGCCAGTGGAAGCGCTCGCGGGCGGTCTCGTAGCCGCGCTTGCCGAGGTTGATGGCCAGCTCGGGGTCGTCCCGCAGGCGGCGGACGGCCGCCGCGGCGGCGACGGGGTCCCGGAACGGGACGATCAGCCCGCACCCGGACGGCTCCACGATCTCCACGGCGGGCGGGTTGGGCGTGCTGATGACCGGGACGCCACGGGCCATGTACTCCACGACCTTGGTCGGCATGGAGTGCCGGTAGTTCGGCTCGTCGTGCAGCAGCGCGAGCCCGGCCATGGCGCCCTCGGTGATGCGCAGCGCCCGGTCGTTCGGGACGAACCCGTACCAGCGCAGGATGCCCGCGCGCTGGGCGTCCCGCAGCGCGGGCTTGACGTCGCCGTCGGCGGCGCCGATCAGCTCCAGCGTGATGCCCTCGGGGTAGAGCAGCTTCGCCATCTCGACCATGTCGAGGGCGCCGCGGGCCGCCGACAGGTGCCCGACGTAGACGACGCGGTTCCCGTCCGGCGGCCCGGGCGGCAGGTCGGAGACGTAGGTGGTGTTGGGGACGACCGGGTGGTCCTTGCCGAACCGGTCCCGGTAGCCCTCCTCGGCCAGCAGCAGCCGGTGCCGCCGCTCGGTGCGCTTCTCCAGCCTCCGGACGGCGGGGGCCAGCACGGGCCGCACCGGCTTCGGTACCCACCCCTTGGCGGTGAGGGCCGCGGCGGTGTCCTCGTGCACGTCCCAGACGACGGTGCGGGACCGCACCTCGCGCGGGAGCGAGACCAGCAGCTCGGGGTCGTGCAGGAGGATCAGGTCGGCGTAGGCGGCGTGCTCGACGAGCGCGCGGTGCGCGGCGCGCAGGGCGCCGACCCGGCGCCGGCCCGTCGCCCGCGGCACGTCGACCGGGCTGATCTCCCGCCACGGAGTGACGTTGCATGCCCGAAATGGGGCAATGTAGGTCACTTCATGGCCCGCGTCGAGCAAAGCGCGTATCTGCCGGTGCAGAATACGCGCATCCTCGGGATGATGCACGATCGTGCAGACACAGACCCGCATTTGACTCACTCCGCTACGTGCCGAAATATCGCCTGTGGCCGAGTCTTGGACGGCCATGGAAATCACCGATGAATTCCCGTCGTCCGAGGGGTGGACAGCACCGGGCGAGTCGCTCATGTCCGCTAGAGGAGCTCGATCTCCTCACTCCGGACGTCGCGGGCGCGGCCGCGCGTGTCGAACAGCAGCCGGGCGTTCCGGGCGAGGGTCGCCGCGTCGTAGACGGCGTGGTCGGCCAGCACGATCGCGAGGTCGGCTGCCCGCAGCGCCGCGGGGAGGTCGTCGCCCGCGTCGCGCACCTGCGCGCCCTCGACCTGCCAGTCCGAGACGTACGGGTCATGGAAGCTGAGGTCGGCGCCCAGCCGGGCCAGCCTGCGCGCCACCGGCCGTGCGGGTGATTCGCGTTGGTCGGCGATGTCGGCCTTGTAGGTGACGCCCAGCAGAAGGATCTTGGCGTCCTTGAGGGCGCGTCCCTGGCGGTTG
>NZ_CAACVB010000314.1 GCF_900659635.1 Actinomadura roseirufa
AGGCCCGGTAGCCGATGTCGCGGGCGGGCCGGGCGACCGCGGTCAGCGGCGGGTCGCACAGTTCGGCCCAGGCGACGTCGTCCACCATCGCGATGGACACGTCGGCGGGCACCCGCAGGTCCAGTTCGCGGGCGACCAGCACGGCGGCCTCGCCGAGCAGGTGGCCGGCCGCGAGCACGGCGGTGACGTCGGCGCGGCGCTGCAGCAGCCCCGCCGCGGCGGCGTAGGCGGCGTCGCGGGCGGGCCGGGCGAAGACCAGCAGGTCGGGGTCGGGCGGCACGCCGAGCCGGGCGAGCGTCTCGCGGAAGGAGCGCTCGCGGACGGCGGGCGCGTCGCCGGGCGCGGCGGCGCCGAGGAAGGCGATCCGCCGGTGCCCGAGGCCGACCAGGTACTCCACGAGGGACCGGACGCCGCCGGCGTCGTCGGCGAGCACCGCGGGCACGCCGGGCAGGCCGGGCAGCAGCCGCTCGGCGAACACGACGCTGGAGCACACCCGGGCGGCGGCCCGCCAGTCGGCCTCCTCGCCCGCCGGCACGGCGATGACGCCGTCGACCCGCTGCCCGACGAGCCGGTCGACGATCTCGGCCTCGCGGGCGGGGTCGCCGCCGCTGGCGTCGACCACGACGTGCTCGCCGAAGGTGCGGGCGCAGGCGAGCACGCCGGCGACCAGCTCGGCGAAGAACGGGTCGGTGACGTCGGGGACGATCAGCCCGATGCCGCCGCTGCGGCGCAGCTTCAGCCCGCGGCCGAGGGCGCTCGGCCGGTAGTCCAGTTCCCGCGCGGCGGCCAGCACCCGCTCGCGGGTGGCGGCGCTCACCGAGCCGGTGCCGGAGAACACGCGCGACACCGTCGCGATGCCGACGCCCGCGGCGGCCGCCACATCCTTGATCGTCGCCGTTCGCGGCTGCGTCACGGCGGTCCGCCTTCCGTCCCGGGGGGTTTCGATCATCTTCTCATGCGCACGCCTCCCCTGGAAACGATTCCATGTTGTTTACTCCGACCAATACAGTGAACGCCCTGATGGACAAGGGTTGATGGGAAACGTTTCCATCGGAAGGGGAACCAATGGCCAAGATCGTGCTAGACCGGGTGGACAAGGTGTACGCCGGCGGCGTCAAGGCCGTCGACGGCCTGGACCTGGAGATCCGCGACGGCGAGTTCATGGTGCTGGTGGGCCCCTCCGGCTGCGGCAAGTCCACCGCGCTGCGGATGATCGCCGGGCTGGAGGAGATCAGCGGGGGCAAGATCTCCATCGGTGACCAGGTCGTCAACGACCTGGCGCCCAAGGACCGCGACATCGCGATGGTCTTCCAGAACTACGCCCTGTACCCGCACATGACGGTCGAGCAGAACCTGGCCTTCGGCCTGAAGCTGCGCGGCACGCCCAAGTCCGAGATCAAGGAGAAGGTCCGCGAGGCCGCCCGGATGCTCGGGCTGGAGCAGTTCCTCGGCCGCAAGCCCGCCGCGCTGTCGGGCGGGCAGCGCCAGCGCGTCGCGATGGGCCGCGCGATCGTCCGCGAGCCGCAGGCGTTCCTGATGGACGAGCCGCTGTCGAACCTGGACGCCAAGCTGCGGGTGTCCATGCGCGCCTCGCTCAGCCAGCTGCACGAGCGGCTCGGCGTCACGACCGTCTACGTCACCCACGACCAGGTCGAGGCCATGACGCTCGGGTCGCGGGTGTGCGTGCTGCGCGAGGGCAAGCTGCAGCAGGTCGACACGCCGCAGCGGCTGTTCGACAACCCGGTCAACCTGTTCGTGGCGGGCTTCATCGGCTCGCCCGCGATGAACTTCGTCTCCGCCGAGCTGCACGGCGGCGACGGCGGCGCCCAGGTCTCCTTCGCCGGGTTCACCCTGCCGGTGCCCGACGGGGTCCTCGCCGACCGGCCCGGCCTGCAGGACTACATCGGCCGCTCGCTCATCCTCGGCGTCCGCCCGTCGGACTTCGAGGACGCCGCGCACGCCAAGCCCGAGTGGGCGCCGCTGACGGTGCGCAGCAGCGTCACCGAGGAGCTGGGCAGCGAGATCAACGTCATCTTCGCCATCGACGCCCCGCCGGTCGAGCACAAGGACACCGCCGACCTGGCCGAGGACGCCGCCGAGGGCGAGAGCGAGGCGATCCCGCTGATCGACAACAAGGCGCTGTGGACGGCGCGCGTCAACTCGCGCTCGCACGTGCGCCCCGGGCAGGAGGTCAACCTGGCGGTCGACACGACGCGGCTGCACTTCTTCGACCCGGCCAGCGGCCTGGCGATCGGGCACCGGGACGCGGCGTCCGGCGGCGGGCCCGCCCTGCGGAAGCCGGCCGGCTGACGCCCGACCCCGCTCACGGTGATGCCCACGGCCCGCGGCCGTGGGCATCACCGTCGCGTCACTCAGGCACGGCCCTCACTTCACCGAGCCGGCGAGCACGCCCTGCACGAAGTAGCGCTGGAAGGCGAAGAACACCGCCAGCGGGACGATCAGCGACAGGAACGCGCCCGGCGCGAGGATGTCGATGTTGCCGGTGAACTGGCGCATCTGGGACTGCAGCCACTTGGTCATCGGCTGGGAGTCGGTGCCGGCGAACACCAGCGAGACCAGCAGGTCGTTCCACACCCACAGGAACTGGAAGATGCCGAGCGAGGCGATCGCCGGGCCGCCCAGCGGGAAGATCACCCGCCGGAAGATCGTCCATTCCGAGCCGCCGTCCATCCGCGCCGCCTCCAGCAGGTCCCGGGGGATCGCGGCGAAGAAGTTGCGCAGCAGGAAGATGGCGAACGGCAGCCCGAAGGCGACGTGGAACAGCACGACGCCGGTAATCGAGCCGAACATCGCGAACCCACCGAAGTCGATCTTGCCGTAGAGCTCGGCGACCGGCAGCAGCGCCACCTGGACCGGGACCACCAGCAGCGCCACCACCAGCAGGAACAGCCAGTCCCTGCCGGGGAACTCCAGCCACGCGAACGCGTACGCGGCCAGCGACGCGATCGCCACCACCAGGACCGTCGCCGGGACGGTGATGAGCACGGTGTTCCAGAACGAGTCGACGAAGTCGGGCTTGTCGAGCAGCGCGGAGTAGGAGCCGAAGGTGAGCTGGGACGGCTTCGACAGCGCCGTCCACCACCCGCTGGCGTTGTTGTCCTCGTTGGAGCGCAGGGACTCCACCAGCAGCCCGAACGTCGGCACGAGCCAGAACAGCGCGACCACCACCAGCAGCGCCTGCACGGCGCCGCCGCCGAGCCGGGCCGCGACGCGGGAGGCCACGCCGCGGCGCGGCGCGCCGGACGCCCCTCCCCCGGCGGCCGCCTCTGCCGGCGGGGCGCCCGTCGTGCCGGGTGCTCCGGTCTCGGGCGCTTGCGTGCGCGGGGTGCCGGCGGTGCCGTCCGCGGTGCTCATTTGCGCTCCTGCCGCAGTCGCCAAACGTTGAACAGCATGGCGGGCAGCACCAGCAGGAACAGCAGCACCGCGATCGCGCTGCCCGCCCCCGGGTCGTCCCCGCCGCCGAACGACTCGGTCCACATCTGCAGTGCCAGCACGCTGGCGTCCGGATCGCCTCCGCCGATGACGAACACCAGGTCGAAGACCTTCAGGACGTTGATGACCAGCGTCACCAGCACGACCATCAGCACGGGCGCCAGCAGCGGGATCGTCACCCGCCGGAACACCTGCCACTCGGTCGCGCCGTCCACGCGGGCCGCCTCCAGCGCGTCCCGGGGGATCGCGGCGAGCCCGGCGGCGATCAGCACCATCGCGAACCCGGACCACACCCACAGGTACGACCCGATGATCGCCGGGGTGATCAGCGTGCCGCCGAGCCACTCCGCGCCGCCGTAGGAGGCGGTGAAGTTGTCCTTGGGCAGCCGGACCGTGACGGGTCCGGCGGGCACCTTGCGCAGCTCGAAGGTGCCGTCGGGCCGGGTGGTGGCCCGCGCGACGACCTTCCCGCCGCGCACCGCCTCCACCCGGACGCCGGGCAGGCCGCTCTCCCCCGCGTTCGGGACGTTCGGGGCGCCGCCGCCGCCCTTGGTGAAGTCGAACCAGACGGTCCCGGTCAGCCGGCCCGGACCGGCCGCCGGCGGCCGGGCCGCGGGCCGGGCCTTCGCGGGCAGGTACTCGGGCTTGACCTTCAGCAGCGGGACGAGGGCGCTCTGCCCGGCCGCGAGCGGGCCGGCGGTCACGACCGCGCCGCCCTCGTCCCGGACGGGCTGGTTCCCGCCGGCGCGGGGCCCGGCGCCGGGGTAGGCCGTCCCGTCGCGGAACAGGTCGTGCACCGCGACCATCGCGGCGTTCGCGACGCCCTTGTCGGGGTCCTGCTGGTACACCAGCCGGAAGATCACGCCGGAGGCGAGGAACGAGATCGCCATCGGCATGAACACCACCATCTTGAACGCCGTCGACCAGCGGATCCGCTCGGTGAGGACGGCGAACAGGAGCCCGACGATGGTCACGACGGTGGGCGCGACGACGACCCAGATCGCGGTGTTGCGCACCGCGACGAGGTTGTCGTGCCCCTGGAAGACGCCCGTGTAGTTGTCGAGCCCGGCGAACGAGTCGCCGGAGGCGTCGAAGAAGCTGCGGACCACCGAGTAGACGATGGGGTAGACGACGAGGAATCCGAGGAGCAGCAGCGCCGGCAGCAGGAACAGCAGCGCCAGCCAGGACGGCGGGGTGAGCCGCTCCCGGGCGCGGCGGCCGGGCCGCCCGGCGTCCGGTGCGGTGACGGCGGCGGCGCCGCCGGCCGTGGCGGCCGGCGGCACCCCGTCTTCGCGAGACTTCATCAGTTCCCCGGGCCTTACTTGTAGGCCCCGGCGGCCTCGGCCTCGAGCCTGGCCTGCGCCCCCTTGACGTCCGCGGGCTTCTGCACGAACGCGCGCAGCGCCTCCCATTCGCCCTTGCCGGGCGTGGCGCCGAACGCGGCGGGCGCCAGGTCGGACAGGTCGTAGCGGGCGGCGTCGCCGGACTGCTGCAGCTGGGCGGTGAGCTGCTTGGCGATCGGGTCGGAGTAGGCGTCGGCGGGGACGTTCTTGTTGGGGGTCAGGTAGCCGCCGAGCCCGGCCCAGACCTTGCCGGCCTCGGGCGAGGCGAGGTACTTCATCAGCTCCTGGGCGCCCTTGCCGTCCTTCAGCGCCACGGCGACGTCGCCGCCGAGGATCGCTGGCGCGGTGTCGCCGGCCTTGGGGAAGGCGAACACCTTGGCGTCCGTGCCGACCTTGGCCTTGGTGGTGGCGATGTTGGCGGCGGCGAAGTCGCCGCCGTACACCATCGCCGCCTTGCCCTGGCCGAACGTCTGGGTGACCGACTCGTCGAACTTGGTCTTGGTCGCGGTCGCGACGCCGCCGTTGAGCAGGTCGGGCTTGCCCCAGATCTTGGCGAGGGTCTCCAGGGCCTTCCCGACGGTCGGGTCGGTCCACTTGATCTCGTGCTTGGCGAGCTTGTCGTAGTTCGCGGGCCCGGCCTGCGACAGGTAGACGTTCTCGAACCAGTCGGTGAGGGTCCACGAGTCCTGCGGGCCGGCGGCGAGCGCGAAGGGGGTCGTGCCCGCCTCCTGCAGCGTGCCGGCGGCCTTGACGAGGTCGTCGAACGTCGCGGGCGGCTGGACGCCCGCGTCGGCGAACACCTGCGGCCGGTACCACAGGATCGACTTGTAGGCGGCCTTCACCATGACGCCGTACGCCTGCCCCTTGGCGGAGCCGAGCTCCTTCCAGTAGGGGGAGAAGTTCTGGCCGACCTCGGCGACCACGTCGGCGCCGAGCGGCTTCAGCGCCCCCTTGGCCGCGTACTGCTGCATGAGGCCGGGCTGCGGCAGGATCGCCACGTCCGGCGGGTTCTTGGCCGCCAGCCGCGGGCCGAGGTAGGCGTCGGTGTTCTCGCCGGTGGAGGCGTAGGTGACGGTCGCGCCGGTCTTCTTCTCGAACGCCTGCAGCACCTTGCGGAAGTTGGCCTCCTCCGGACCGGTCCACTTGGCGGCGACCTCGACCTTGACGCCCTTCAGCGCCCCTCCGCCGGCGGGCGCGCCGCCGTCGCCGTCCTTGTCGTCGTCGCCGCCGCACGCCGCGGCGGCCGACAGCAGCAGCCCCGCCGCGACGGCTCCGCCGAGCACGCGCCGGGTTCGCGTCCTGCGCCTGGTGACCCTCATCGCTCTCCCTCATCCTCTGTGGCCGGAACGGCGGCGTCCGATCCCCAGATCGACGCGCCGGACTCGATATCGAAGAAGTGCAGGCGGCCGGTGTCGACGCGGATCGTCACCGGGTCGCCGGCCTTCACGCGCGTGCGGGGGCTGAACCGCCCGACCAGGTCGGTGCTGGGCCTGTCCAGGTGCCCCAGCACGTCGGTCCCGGCGTCGCGGGCCAGCTCCTTGGTGTCCTCGGTGACGACCTGGGCGGCGTCGACGGCGAAGTGCACCAGGACGTCGGAGCCCATGGCCTCGACCAGGTCGGCCGTGGAGCGCAGCACGCCGCCCTCGGGCGCCTCCACGAGGTCGGCGTCCTCCATGTCCTCGGGGCGGATCCCCACGACGACGTCGCGGCCGAAGCGCTCCGCGAGGGCGGGCCGGGCGGCCAGCACCTCGCCCGGCAGCGTCAGCGTCTGCCCGCCGAGCTCCAGGCGCGGTGCGGCGGCGTCGCCCGTCAGCGTGCCCTGGACCAGGTTCATGGCCGGTGAGCCGATGAACCCGGCGACGAACAGGTTGGCGGGCCGGTCGTAGAGCTCCTGCGGCGGCGCCACCTGCTGCAGCTCGCCCTTCTTCATCACCGCGACCCGGTCGCCGAGCGTCATCGCCTCGGTCTGGTCGTGGGTGACGTAGATCGTGGTGACGCCGAGGTCGCGCTGGATGCGGGCGATCTCGGCGCGCATCTGCACGCGCAGCTTGGCGTCCAGGTTGGACAGCGGCTCGTCCATCAGGAAGGCCTGCGGCTCGCGGACGATCGCGCGGCCCATCGCGACGCGCTGGCGCTGGCCGCCCGACAGGTTGCGGGGCTTGCGGCCCAGGTGCTCGGTCAGCCCGAGGATCCGCGCGGCGTGCTCGACCTTCGCGTGGATCTCGGCCTTGGGCAGCTTGCGCAGCGTCAGCCCGAACCCGATGTTGTCGCGGACGGACAGGTGCGGGTAGAGCGCGTAGCTCTGGAACACCATCGCCACGTCGCGGTCGCGCGCGGGCACGCGGTTGACGGTCCGCCCGCCGATGGTCACCTCGCCCTCGGAGATGTCCTCGAGGCCGGCGACCATGCGCAGCGCGGTGGTCTTGCCACAGCCCGAAGGCCCGACCAGGACGAGGAACTCCCCGTCGGCGATGCTGAGGTTCAGGTCGGTCACCGCCCGCGTCCCGTCGGGATAGACCTTCCCGACACTGGTCAGGTCGACCTCTGCCACGGCGTCTCCTCTTCGTCCGGCACGGCGCTGTCCCAGCCGGCGGAGCCCGCGCGGCACGGCGCGAGACCGGTGCGGGACCGGGGGGACGCCGGGCAGGACGGGACCCGCCCATTACGCGAAAACAACAGCCGCTGCCTCCGTGTAATGACGACACAAGGTCGTACAGGGCCGAATGCCCCCGCCGCAACACGGCCAACACCCGCCGGACCATTTGGTGCAGAGATCGTTATCCGCTCGTTTCAGGCGCGGACGGGCACCGGAACGGCCGCGAGGGCGGGACGGCCGAGCCGTCCCGCCCTCGAGGCGCAGGTCCCGGGACCGGACGGTCGTGGACCGGTCCCATCACGCGGTCAGCCGACGACCACCAGGCCCCGCCCGGTGACGTTCATCGGCTCGAAGCCGTCCTCGGTGCACACGACGATGTCCTCGATGCGGGCGCCGTGCGGGCCGGGGTAGATGCCGGGCTCCACCGAGAACGCCATGCCGGGCTCCAGCGGCTCCAGGTTGCCCGCGACGATGTAGGGGTCCTCGTGCGACTCCAGGCCGA
>NZ_CAACVB010000315.1 GCF_900659635.1 Actinomadura roseirufa
GAACCGGCGCCGGGTGGCCGAAGTGCGCCGCGCGATTGCACTCCGATCCAATAACCTGGGCCTGTGAGCCTGCACCTGTACGACACCGGTACCCGTAGCAAAGACCGCGCGGTCGAGCCCGACGGCGCGACCGGCCCGGTTCCTTTACGTTGTAGATCATTAATACAGCCCCCGATAGCCACAGGGAAAGCCGACACCCGCCATGACCACTCTCCGCTACGATTCGACTCCTTTCAGCGATCGAGAAGAGGAGCAGCGTGCGCACATCCCCCCGCGCCGTCGCCCTGGCCCTGGCGACTGCGGCAGCGGCTTCGACGGCCCCCACGACCGCGCCCCCGGCACTGGCGGCGGCCCCCACGACGACGCGCGCCGTGGCCCACACCGCGCCGGACGGCACGACGAACGGCACCGCGCCCGCCGGCAGGTTCGGCATCACCCGCTACGACCTGCGCGAGGGCAGCACCCTGCGCTGGTCGCTGACCTGCTCCCCCGACGGCGGGACGCATCCGGCGCCGGCGCGGGCGTGCGCCCGCCTCAGGGAGATCAACGGCGACCTGGATCGGCTCCGCCACCGGTCGGAGCGGTGCCCGCGCGCGTTCGACCCGCGCGAGGTGGAGATCCGAGGCGCCTGGAACGGCCGCGACATCGTGTTCAAGGAGCGCTATCCGAACGCGGCGTGCCTGGAAGAGGCGACGGCGCCGATCGTCCCGAGCCGTTGACGAGCGATCCTCGAGTGAAATGCGTTAAGCGCTCGAATCCGCGGCGGCACCGGTAATTGCCGGGAACGCGGACGGCCGTGGCGGTCCTTTTCCAAGGACCACCACGGCCGTCAATCGCCGTCGGGATTTAACCCTGTTGCTGAAGGGTGAGCGAAGTCGAGCCGCTGAACGCGGGCAGGTAGCCGTACCGCTGCCCGGTCGACGTCGGGTGGTAGGAGGAGTCGATGGGGAGGGTCACCGAGTTGAGCCAGTCGTCGCCCGAGCACAGCTCGTGCCCGGCGAACTCGTCCCGCACGTCGGAGAAGGTGAACCCGGCCCGCCCGGCCGCGGCCGAGACGGAGGCGTCCAGCGCGTCGGCGGCGCCGTTGAGAGCGTTCCGCTTGGTGTTGCTGAGCCCGACGCACACGTTGACGATCTTGTACAGGTGCGGGTAGCCGAGCACCACGACCCGCGCGGACGGGGCCTTGGCACGGATCTTGCCGTACACCGAGTCAAGCCGGCCGGGCAGGGTGTTCTGCGCGTAGCTCTTGGCCGTGTTCACGGCGTTCACGCAGGCGGAGTCGGAGTTGAGCACGCAGGTCTGCATGACGCCGGTGAACCCGGCGTCGTTGCCGCCGACGGTGATGCTGACCAGCGTCGTCGAGGAGTCGAGCGCGCCGAGCTGCCCGTCGGCGACGGACGTGGTGGTGGCGCCCGAGCAGGCGGCGAACTTGAACGAGCTCGTCGTGTGGGCGGCGGCCCAGAGCTTGGGGTAGGCGTTGGCACTGCGGTTGCACGACCCGCCCGCGGGGTCGTAGTCACCCGCCCCCGTGCCGGAGGAGTAGGAGTCGCCGAGGGCGACGTAGTTCGTCCCGGCCGCCGAGGCGGATCCGGACCAGGCGAACGAACCGGCGGCGAGGGTCACCGCGCCGAAAGCGGCCAGAAACTGGCGGGAGAGGCGCATCTGCACTCCGGGCGACGTATCGAATTGTGACGGACTCCTTTATATCAGCCGCTCCATTCCGCGGGCCGACGGAGTGATCACCCATCTTCGTCAGATTTCGCCCTTGCGATCCCCGAAGGACGCGACTTCCGGACCTCCGGAATCAAAAATTCACAACGCGTTCGCCGGGCGTGTATTGGCCTTCCTCACTCTCCGAAACCACACGAGTCACCAAACCGGAGCCCCCCTCCACCCCACCCCACCCACCCCGCGCCTTGAGGCGCACCGCCGGGATCCAGGTGAGGGCGCGACGGTCGCCGCCTCGGCGGGTCGCCGGGCTCCGCGAGCCGGGGCGGGCCTCGGCCCGCACACCGGCCGCGCGGGCGGTGGGACGCCAGGCGATCCGACGGAGCGCCGTGTAAACGTCCGGATGCTCTGAGCCGTCCATAGACCGAGCGCGACGGGCCGGCCGGCGGCGGGCACCGTGCCGCCTTGTTCCTCGACCCCATGAAGGGCGGCCGCGTGCCTTTGAGACCCGGGCATCGCCGTGATGCCACTCCTCCGGAAGCACTGGCGAGCATGACGACGACGCCTCGACCGCTCACCTCGCGAGACCCAGAACGACTCGGCCGGTACCGGCTGACCGGCCGCCTCGGAGAGGGCGGGCAGGGCGTGGTCTACCTCGCCGAGGACGACGACGGCGCGCGGGTCGCGCTGAAGATCCTTCATGATCGAGGTGGCTCCCGGGACGTTCTCCTGCGGGAGATCTCCGCCGCGCGCCGGGTGGCGTCCTTCTGCACCGCCGAGATCCTCGACGTCGGCGAGGAGGACGGGCTTCCCTACGTCGTCACGGAGTTCATCGCCGGTCCCACGCTCCGCGAGCTGGTCGAGGAGAAGGGCGCGCAGAGCGGGCCCGCTCTCTACCGTCTCGCGATCGGGACGGCGACCGCGCTCGCGGCGATTCATCAGGCCGGCATCGTGCACCGCGACTTCAAGCCGGGGAACGTCCTCGTGGGCGCGGACGGCCCCCGTGTGATCGACTTCGGCGTGGCGCGTTCGGTGGACGCGACCGCGACCGTCGCGAGCACGGTCATCGGAACCCCCTCGTACATGGCACCCGAGCAACTGGCCGGTCAGGTCGTCGGAACGGCGGCGGACGTCTTCGCATGGGGAGCGGTCGTCGCCTACGCGGCGAACGGCCGTCCACCATACGGACAGGACACCATCCCGGCCGTCCTGACCCGCATCGTGAAGGGCAAGCCCGATCTTGGGGACCTCACCGGTTCACTCCGTGAACTCGTATCCCAGGCCCTGAGGAAGGACCCCGGGAAGCGTCCTGACAGTCGGGACGTCCTCCTACGCCTCTTGGAACACTCCCAGGGCCCCATCGCGGCTCCCGAGGCCCTCGCACAGGGGCGCGCACTCGCCATGGCGGACGACGAGGACCTTGCGGACGAGCGCACCGCCCGCTGGACCACGGTTCGCATGCCTCGGATGGAGCAGCCCACCGGCGGCCTGCGGACTCGGCCCGTTCTCCTTGCGGCAGGTGTCACCGTGGCCGCCCTTCTCGCGTCCGGCATGGTGGCGCTGGCCATCGGCGGGAAAGCCCCGGATCGTGGACGCTCCACGCCACTCCCACGAGGATCGAAAGCGCCCTTAATACCGATCGAAGAGGAACGGACCAGGACGAGGGCGGCGAACCCCTCCGCACCGACCGGAAGCGCCGGCATCGCCACGGCGATTGAACAGGCGACCGGCCTCTGGAGAACGGCCACTTTCACCGCCGAAGGACAGATGGCGGAGAGCGATGACACTTTTACCGCCGAAGGCCGCCTGCACTTCCGTGCTGGTGGGAGCACCAACTATGACTTCACGTTGAAGGCCTCCCGCGAGGCCGACGATTCCGGGTTCGCTTCCACTCCTCGAATGATGATCATCGGCGACTGCGTCTCTTATCGGGACGACCCTCGAAGGTGCCTGCCGCTGAGCTCCGCACCAGATCAGGAGGAGGGCGAGCGGTCGGCATGGGTGGCGAGCGAGGTCCGCTGGGTCACCTCTCCCTACAATATTGTCGAGTTGCTGCGAAACGCGACCTCACTCCAACGAAGTTCGGACGCGGGGACCGTGACCTATCGCGGCTCCACTCCTGGTGCCCGTCTCGCTGCCGGTGGCCCGGTCGCACCTTTCTATCGCGCACTCGACGGAAAGTCCTCCAGGGCGACCTTCACTTTGGTCACGGACAGGGACCACCTTCCCAAAAGCCTCGATATCGACCTTTGGTCCACGGTGAGCCCCAGCCTCGTCTATCACTCCTTTTACTCGGCCCGATACAACGACTGGGGCACCAGCGGAACGATCACCCGCGCCTACTGAGCCCCCCTGGAAAACCGTTCTACAACCACATGAGGAGCGGGGTGCCCAGACACGCCGCTTTCCGATTCTCCGGGGCCTCGTCCTGGACGACACGGGAGGTGTGATCTTTGGAGGTGATGGTTGAGCCGGTTCGGGTCTCCTACGGTGGAGCCTTATTCCTTCTGGCGTCGCGGGAGCAGTCATGACCCCCCACAAGCTCTGGACCATGCCGAGCGGGCTGCGCGGCGAGCCGCTGGTGATCCGCCTCTCGGCGAGCGCCCTCGACCACGACGGCCGGCAGTGCGGGGACTTCGCCGCGCTCAAGGCCCGTCCCAGGGTCTGGCCCAGTCGGCGCGAACCGGCCCGTTACCCGCCGTGGGAGTCGTTTCCGCTGGGGCTGGTCATGGGTGCGCTCGACCGGGTCGAGTCGACGGGCGTCGACGTGGGGCAGGCCGTTGAGCAGGTCATCGCGCGCACCCGCTCGACCGTGCACGCCGGTGTCCGGCAGTGGGTGGGGCACGCCTGCGACGCCTACCTGCGGGCGGGCGAATGGATCGCCGAGGAGCTCGAAGCCGAGGGCGTCGCGCTCGTGCCCGAGCAGCGGCCCCGGGTCGTCCAGCACGAGTCGGCGGCCGAGTTGCGGCTGCTGACCGCGTGGGGCCGCTGGTACGCCTCCGCCGACGGGGCCGTCCGGGAGTTCCGGCGGCTGCGGATGAGCAGGGCCGGGGCGCGCGACGCCCTGTCCAACGACGTCCTGGCGTTCGTGGCGGCGGCCGGACTCCGCGCGGAGGGGAGCGTCTACCGGGACCTTCCGGTCGAGGTCGTCCCGGACGGGCGCGAGCCCGAACGGATCAGGGTGGTGGAGGTGATGCTGACCGCCGGGGTTCCGCCGCGCGTCCTGGTGGACGCGCACCCCGGCGACGTCCGCCGGACCTACCAGGAGAAGGCCCGGCATCACGTCAGCGACATCGTCTTCGGCGGCGGCAAGCGACCGGGCTCCGACTGTGCCGGATGCAAGGCGTCGTCGTCGTGCGAGGCGCTCCGCCGGGTTCCCGGGCTCCTCGGCATCCAGGACACCGGAACGCACCGCCGCACGTGGTCGGTCACGACGGGGCGCCAGTACCTCGTGTGCCCCGCCCAGGCGCATCTACGGGAACTGCGCCTGCCGGCCGCCTCGTGGTCGGACGGTTCGGCGGCCGGGCGGGGCCGGGCCGTCCACCGGTGGCTCGAGGCCGCGCACGCCAGGTACCCCGTCCGCGCGTGCGAGCCCGGCGACCTTCCGGAGCCGGACGCGCCGGAGCTCGGGCCGGCCGCGGAGCTCATGACCCGGGAGGAGTACCACGAGGCCCGCCCCTTCCTTCTCGCGCACCTGGCCACGTGCCCGCTGGGCGGGCCCGGAGCCGTCACCGACGTCGAGCCCGAGCCGAACGTCGCGGTGCACGACCCGGCGGCGGACGTGCTGGTCGTCGCGCAACCCGACCTGATCCGCAAAGTGGACGGGCGGGTGGTCTACCGGGAGCAGAAGACCACGCTCGTCCCCGCGCCGGACGGCACCATGGAAGACGTGATCGCGCGCGTTCCGCAGCTCGCGCTGGCGGTGCGGCTGGTCGCGCATCAGGTGTTCGGGGGTGACGGCGGCGGCGTCGTGGAACTGGAGACCCTGACGCCTTCGGCCGCCGAGGTGCTCTCCTTCGATGTCGCGGATCCGGCCGTGCGCGAGGCCGCGCGGAAGGTCCTCGTCCGGATGACGGCCGACTGGCACAAGGACACCGTCTTCCGCGCTACCCCCGGCCACTGGTGCGCGGCCTGCCCGGTGGCGCAGTGGTGCCCGGACCGGGCCCCGAGCGACCCGAAGGCGCCGATCGTGGTCGACGGCGTGCGCATCGACCCGCGAACCGGAGAGGTTCTGGCCGGTGCCGCCGCCGTCAGTCACCGCGCGGCGGCGGTCTCCGCGTCCCTCACCGAACCCGACCACGGTGACGAGCCGGTCCCGTTCTGAACATCGGCGCCCCGACGGCCCATCACCGGTGGTCAGGAGCCGGTGATCAGGATCGGGTGGTCAGGCGGCCTCCAGGGTGGCCGGGTCCCGGGCCGGGCAGGCGGCGAACAGGGCGGTGACGGTGCGGGAGCGGTCGTTGCCGAACCAGCCCCAGCCGTCTGCGGCGGCGGACACGGTGCGCAGCCCGCGGCCCGACTCGGCGTCGAGGCCGGGGTCGCCGGCCACGGGTTCGGACGGGCCGCCCTGGTCGGCGACGGAGACGGCGATGCCGCCGTCCCAGCGGGCGATCTCGACGGTGAAGGTGCCGCCGTCCTGGCCGGACTTGGTGTGCCGGAGCGCGTTGACCACCAGCTCGTCGACGGCGAGGAGCACGTCGTCGAGCCGGGGGCAGCCGGCCAGGAGCGCCGCGGTGAAGCGGCGCGCCGCCGCGGCCTGGACGGGCTCGCCGGGGAAGGGGCGCCGCCAGCGCTGGGCGTCCGGCGGCGCGGGGGCGAAGGTGATCGCGGGGAACATCAACTACCTCACCAGGTGGTCAACCGTTTCGGTCTCAGACCCTCATCGTCACAGTCGGTAGCGAAGCGTGCACGGAAAATCACCACTCGATTCGACCGGCGGCGTGATTTGCTCGCCAAACCATGATCCTCCGGGGTCAGCCCAGGAGGCGTTTGCTCTGTTCTTCCCAGTACGTCAGGCCATGGTCGCGATGGATCCGCAAGGCCGCGTGTGCATGCGTCTGTGCCGTGTCCTCGCGTCCCAGGCTCCGTGCCAGCTCCGCCAGGACGAGATGGGTCGAGCCCCAGCAGGCGGTCCCCATTCCCGCCACGACGAACAGGTCCGCGTACGGGACGAGGCGTTCGTACATGGACTGGGGGTCGGGCGTGCCGAGGCGTGCGGCGACCAGGCCCCAGACGGGCAGGAGGAAGTCGGCCACCCAGTCCTCGGGGACGGTCGTGCCCCAGCGGCCTATGAGGTCGTGGGCCAGGTCGGTACGGCCCGCCTCCACTGCCGCTAGGACCGCGACGGGTCTCAGGGGCACCAGGTCCGGTTCCCCTGCCGCGTCCACCAGTTCGTCCAGCATCTCCGGCACCCGGCCTTGCCCTCGGCGGCAGGTGAAGGTCGTCACCATGCGGCGGAACCGGGCGCCCCACAGGGACGCGCCGAAGCGCATGTCGCCGTACCGGCCGAGCAGGTCCTCCGCCTCGTCCCACCGGCCGCCGAGGGTGGCGCGGGCCGTGCGGGCGATGCCGACCATGGACTCCAGGTCGGTGTGGGGCGCCGCGTCCAGCAGCCGCTCGCAGCGGGCCAGCTCGCGGTCCCAGCCGGCCAGGTCCCCGTCGCGCAGCATGCACGACATCAGGAACACCCGTGCCAGGATCTCCCCGCCGCCCGGCAGCCCCGGCAGGTGCGCCAGCTCCTCCGCCGCCGCGCGCCGGGCGGCGTTGCGGCCGGGCGCGAACGAGGCGAGCAGGTAGTTGTTCAGGGCGCGGGCGAGCACCGGGACGTCCCCGGACTCGCGGGCGACGCGGACCGCCTCCAGGGCGTGCCGCTCGCCCTCGGCGCCGCGGGGGCCGTAGTGCAGCTCCAGCCCGAGGGCGCCGAGCAGCGCGGCCCGGTCGGCGGGCTCCAGCGGGCCGTCCAGCAGCCCCTCGATGACCTCGACCATCGCGCCGTCCACGACGCCGTAGGGGCGCCAGTACCACAGCGCCGGGCCGCCGATCGCGGTGACGGCGGGGACGAGCGCGTCCCGGTCGCCGGTCCGCCGCGCGATCGCGACGGCCTCCTCCCAGTCGCGGCGCGCCTCGTCCGGACGGCCGGCGGCGCGGCGGGCCCCGCCGCGGCCGGTCAGCA
>NZ_CAACVB010000316.1 GCF_900659635.1 Actinomadura roseirufa
CTGGTCGGACGGCGGCGCGAGCGTGGGTTCGACGCGCAGCAGCCGCGCGCCCGCGGCCTGCCGGAGCGTGCCGTCGGGGGCGGCGACGAGGACGTCGCCCAGGGACAGGCCCGGCCCGTCCTCGCGGAGCCGGCGCAGGTCGGCGGCCAGCGCGAGGACGCGGATGCCCTGCCCACCGCCGGACCCGCCGCCGTGAACGCCGCCGTGCACGCCGCCGAGCCCGTCGCCGTGGCCGGGCGGGTCGATGGGGTAGACCCACCAGCCCACTTCGGCGAGTTCCCCGTTGTCGACGCGGGGGACGAGGCTCGCGCCGCACCACACGTGCCCGAACGCCTTGGTCTCGAAGGCGCCGCGGTGCTCCTGGGGAAGCCGCAGGAGCAGCGAGAGGGGACGGCCGATGGCCTGGGTCCGGCCGACGCCGAACAGGTCGACGGCGGCCTGGTTCCAGTGGCTGACGCGGCCGTGCCCGTTGAGGGCGATGACGGCCATCCGCGCGACGCCGAGCATGTGCTGGCCGAGGAAGCGGGGCGGGTGCGCGTCGGCGGCGAGCGGGTCGCCGGGGACCGCGGCGTCCGGCGGCGGGACGTCCGGCGGCGCGGTGAGCGGCGGCGGGACGGTCCGCGACGCGGCGTCCGGTACGGTGGCGGGCGGCTCGTCGCGCGGCGGCCTGCCGGGCGGCGTTCCGGACGGCTCGCCGGGCGGCCCCCCGGCCCGGGACGGCGGCGGCTGACTCGCGGTGATGCCCACGCGGACCCCTCCCCTTGGGCTGGATGCTGCGACACGCCCAGCACACGCGGTGAATGGGACGTTACATGGCGTGAGCGTCCGCGTGTCGGGGTTCCGGCTAAACTGAACTGGGTGGGCGCTCACTCATATAAGCGCCCGTGCTACCGTCCTGCGGCGGGAGTGGAGGTGGAGCGGATGGCAGGGGCGGCGGAACCGATGCGGGACCGCATCCTGGCCGCGGCGATCGAGGTGATCCGCGAGCGCGGGATCGTGGCCGCGACCACCAAGGAGATCGCGCGCAGGGCGCGGGTCTCGGAGGGCAGCCTCTACAACCACTTCGCGAACAAGACGGCGCTGTTCGCGACCGCGCTGGCCGAGGTCACGGGCACGGCGCGGGCGGCGATGGCCCGGCTGCTGGACTCGGCCGGGCGGGGCACGGTCGAGGGCAACCTCGCCCGTCTCGCGGCCGACATGATCCGTTTCTACGGTGAGCTGCTGCCGATGGTCGGACCGGTGCTGGCCGACCCCGAGCTGATCGCCTGGCTCCAGGACGACGGGCCGGCGAAGGCACAGCGGGAGGCCGCGGCCAAGGCCCGCGGGCGGGCCGGGACCGGCCAGGACGGCGACGCCCGCCCACCGGGCTCGCCCGGTGGTCCCCCGGCCGGCCCGCCGGGGGGCGCCGTGGCGGGACCCGTCCTCGGCCACGCCGCGCTGATCGGCTACCTGGAGGCCGAGCGGGGGGCGGGACGGCTCGCGGCCACCGCGCCGTCGCCGTTCCTCGCCGTGGCCCTGCTGGGCGCCTGCCAGCAGCACGCCTTCCTGGTCAGGCTGGCCGGGCCGGAGCCGGTCGCCACGGGCGCGAAGCTCCCGCCGGAGCCGGAGGAGTTCGCGGCGGATCTCGTCCGGACGGTCTTGGCCGGCCACCTTCCCGGCTGACCCCGCCGGTTCGCGGGTCCGAATTGGCCCGTTCCAATCAGGGTGGACGTTCGAAGCGGACGCACGGTGCACCTTTCCCACAAAGTGACCGAATGCGGCAAACGACGCTGATGCCACATTGACACCCCTCGTCCCGCGGCAGACGATCACGCAACCCCCGTTCGTGATCCATGCCAGGGAGGCGCGATGGCGCGCACGGTATTCCGGCACGGCAAATTCCGGCGAAAGAGACTCACTCCCCTTCTGGCCACCGCGGCGCTCCTGATCGGAACGCTCTCGGCGGCCCCCGCGAACGCCGCCCCCGCGACCCCGGTCCCGGGCGGCGCCGTCGACGTCTACAACGGCGAGCTGACCACCGACCAGGTGAAGCTCCTCAACCGCTCCGGGCTCGACCACGAGGACATCAGCGTCGGCAAGGGCAAGGGCCAGGGCGACCTCCTGCACGTCGAGGCGGTGCTGAACGGCGCGCAGGCCGCAGCACTCATCAGGCAGGGCCTGCCCCTGACGGTCAAGACCGTGCGGGGCAAGGACGTGCGCCAGCGCGCCAAGGCCGCGGCGCCGAAGGTGTTCCGCCCCTACAGCGGCCCCGGGAACATCCGTGAGGAGCTCCTGAAGGTCGCCGCGGACCATCCCTCCATCGCGACGGCGGTGGACATCGGCAAGACCACCCAGGGCAAGCCGATCACGGCCGTCCGGGTGAGCAAGGACGTCGCGCACCTCAAGGACGGCGAGCGGCCTGCGGTGGTCTACCAGGCCGCCCAGCACGCCCGCGAATGGATCACGCCGGAGATGGTGCGCCGGCTGCTGCACCACTACGTCGAGGGCTACGGCTCGGACGCCGACCTCACCAAGATCATTGACACGACCGACGTCTGGTTCGTCCCCGTCGTCAACGTGGACGGCTACGACCTCACGTTCACCGACGGGTTCCGGCTCTGGCGCAAGAACGCCCACGACAACAACGGTGACGGCAAGATCACCGCTGGGGACGGCGTCGACCTCAACCGCAACTTCCCCTACAAGTGGGGCTACGACAACGAGGGCTCTTCCCCTCAGCCCGCCAGTGAGACGTTCCGCGGCTCCGGCCCGGCGTCCGAGCCGGAGACCATCGCGCAGACCTCGCTCTACAAGCGGCTCAACCCCACCTACCTGGTGAACTACCACTCGGCGGCGGAGCTGCTGCTTCACGGCGTCGGCTGGCAGACCGCCACGCGCAGCCCCGACGACGTGATCCACGACGCGCTGGTGGGCGACTACGACCACCCGGCCGTCCCGGGCTACACCCCCGAACTGGGCGCCCAGCTCTACACCACCAACGGCGACACCGACGGCGAGGCCGACAACCGGTACGGCGCCCTGTCGATCACGCCCGAGATGGCGACCTGCAGGACGGCCGCCAACGCCTTCCCCGACGACGAGTGGAAGCCGGAGAACTGCGGCAGCATCTTCGAGTTCCCCGATGACGAGAAGCTGATCGCGAACGAGTTCCAGAAGAACCTGCCGTTCGCCCTCTCCGTCGGCAAGTCGGCGCACACCCCGGACAACCCGGTCTCCGCCGTGGGCCGCACCGCCCCCGACTTCGAGCCCGACGGCTTCACCACGTCCTACGGGTCCACCCAGGAGGTCGCGGGCTACATCCGGCGGTCGCTGACGAACAAGGACCTGCTCTACCGGATCAACGGCGGCGAGGTCCGCCACGACGGCGCGCGCGAGTGGCGCGGCGGCGAGCGGTTCGGGAACGAGAACAAGATCTACTACGGCGAGTTCCGGGGCAAGGTCACCGGGCAGAAGGCCGGGGACAAGGTCGAGGTCTGGTTCGCCGGGACCAAGGGCAAGACCCGCGTGGAGAGCAGGCACTTCACCTACACGGTCCGCGACCAGCGCGACGCCGACGTCCTGGTGATCGCCGACGAGGACTACACCGGCGTCAACCCGACCTACCCGGCCGGGACGAACGCGCCCAAGTACGCCCAGCAGTACGCCGACCTGGTCAAGGCCGCCGACCACAAGCCGCTGCTCTGGGACATCGACAAGGACGGCGCCCCGCACGACCTCGGCGTCCTGAAGCACTTCAAGGCCGTCGTGTGGTACCTGGGCGACAACCGGCTCACCCAGGACGCCGCCGACGAACCCGTCAAGACCCATCTGGGCGACCAGCCCGACTCCCAGGTGGCCGACCGCGAACAGCAGCTGGTGCTGTCCGTCCGCTCGTACCTGAACGAGGGCGGGAAGCTGCTGCACACCGGTGAGACGACCGGCTACAACGGCCCGCTCGGCAGGGCCAACGGCGGCGGCATCTACTACGGCCTCAAGGGCCACCCGGAGAAGCCCTGCGTCGTCAACGGGAACTTCCGGGACGACTGCGAGCTGCTGTCGGACGACTTCTTCCAGTACTACCTGGGTGCCTACGACCGGCAGCGGGTGGGCGCGCCGACCCAGTTCACCGGGGCGGGACGTCCGTTCGGTGGTCTCACGGCCGACCTGAGCGGCACCGCGGCCAACCCGCTGAACGAGGCGGGCGGCTTCCAGGTGACCTCGACCGTCCTGCCGAAGAGCACCTTCCCGCAGTTCGACAGCTGGAAGGCGGGCGACTACCGCGGGGCCGCCGCGCCCAGCGAGCCGATCGAGGGCCAGTGGTACGTGGCCGGGCCCCATCAGGACTCCCTGTACCGGCGGCTCGTCCGCACGGTCGACCTGTCCTCGGTGACCGCCGCGCAGGCGCCCACGTTGCAGGCCCAGCTCTCCTACAGCACCGAGAACGGCTTCGACAACGTCATCATCGAGGCGCACACGGCCGGGGCGGACGACTGGACCACGCTGCCCGACAAGAACGGCCGGACCCGCAACGCCGTGCCCGCCGAGTGCGAAAGGGGCTACCTCCTGGCGCTGCATCCCTTCCTGAAGCACTACCTGACCGGAGGGACCCCCTGCGCCAACACCGGTACGTCCGGTCAATGGAACGCCCTCACCGGCAACTCCAACGGCTGGGTGCCGACCGCCTTCGACCTGTCGGCCTACGCGGGCAAGAAGGTCGAGGTGTCGATCAGCTACGTGAGCGACCCCGGCACCGGCGGGACCGGGCTCTTCGTCGACGACACCAAGGTCACCACGACGGGCGGCCTGATCGACGCCGAGGGCTTCGAGAGCGGGCTCGGGCCCTGGTCCGTCCAGGGCGCCCCGGCGGGCAGCCCCGCCAACGCCGCCGAGTTCGCCCGTGCCCAGGCGACGATCGACTCCGTCTCGTCGGTCGCCACCAAGGACACCGTCCTGTTCGGCTTCGGCATCGAGCAGGCCAGGACGCCCGCCGACCAGCGGGCCCTGGTGTCCAGGGCGCTCGAACACCTGCTCGGCTGAGCGGAGGGAGCGGAGCACGCTGAGACGCACGCCCTCCGGGGACTCCCGTCACCTCGGGTCCCCGGAGGGCGCGCCGAACCCGAGGGCCTCGGCCGCCTCCACCGGCCGGGGTCCTCGGCCTCCCCGCCCCCGAAAGATCTCCCCCTACCTGGTGTGATGGACGCCACGCAACCTTCCGGCACCTCGGACGCGTCTTCTATGACAGGGAACACCACTGACGAGTGGTAGCGCCGCTCGGAGAAAGGCCCGCGACGTCCCGGCGACGGGGTCGCCCTGGCCACCGGCGCGCGCGAGATCCTCGGCCCCCGATGACGTATGGCCGGGCCCCACATGATGCCGGTCCTTCCCCGGAAGAACGGCGCGGCGCCGCGAGATCAGTTCGCTGCACCGCGGTCCGCAGGCCGGCTCCGAACCCGTCGGGAACGGTGGCACGTACCACCAGCACGGGGGGCGGCTCGTCCGCCCGGTCCGCGCGCGCCCCCGAACGCGCGCAAGCAACCGGCCCTCAAGGGTCACGACCTACGGGGAGCGATGATGACCGCTGTCACCATGCCCGTCCGCCGAACCGCCGAGAGCACCGAGCGCTATGAGCGCGACGTCCTGCCACTCGCCGACCCCCTGTACATCAGCGCCGTGCGGATGACCCGCAACAGCGCCGACGCCGAGGACCTCGTCCAGGAGACCCTCGCCAAGGCCTACGTGAACTTCCACCAGTTCCAGGAGGGCACGAACCTCAGGGCGTGGCTGAACCGCATCCTCACCAACAACTTCATCAACACCTACCGCAAGAAGCAGCGCGAGCCCCAGCGCGCCGGCTCCGAGGAGCTGGAGGAGTGGCAGATCGCCCAGGCCGAGGCGCACTCGTCCGGGTTCAGGTCCGCCGAGTCCGAGGCCCTCGACCGCATCCCCGACTCGGGCGTCGTCGAGGCGCTGCGCGCCCTGCCCAAGGACTTCCGTGACGCCGTGTACCTCGCGGACGTGGAGGGCTACGCCTACAAGGAGATCGCCGAGATGATGGGCACCCCCATCGGCACGGTGATGTCCCGCCTGCACCGCGGCCGCAAGCAGCTGCGCGACGCGCTCGCCGACCACCGCCGAAGCCACATCCTCGCCGCCTGACCCGGAGGCCGGCCCCCGCCGGTCCGGCCTCCGGCTCCCATCCCCCGCTCCCCGCCCGCGCCCCCTCCTCGTCCGGACGCCCCCCGACGAGGGCATCCGCCACCCCCGGCCTCCCGCCCCGCCTCCCCCGAACGTGATCCCGCGGCTACCCCGTGGCCGCGGGATCACCCATTTCCCGGCACAATCGGTAGCGACTCGGATACATTGAGCGACGGCCCGTCCGACTATCGGGAGTGCTCGATGCCGCATCTCGTCGCCACCGCCCTCGCGGGCGCCGCGCTCGCCGCCCTGCTGCCCGCCGTCCCCGCCGGAGCCGCCGTCCCCCGCGGCCTCGCCGTCCCCGCCGCCGTCCCGCCCGCCGCCGCGGACCGCCCCACCTCCCTCCGCCTCACGCTGACCTTTCCGGGCCGCCAGACCTCCGGGACGCGCGGCGTCACCCTCCGCTGCGACCCGGTCGGCGGCACCCACCCCGCCGCCGAGGAGGCCTGCGAGGACCTCGACGAGTCCGAGGGCAAGATCACCCGGCATCAGGACGGCCGGATCTGCACCACCGTCTACTCCCCCGTCCTCGCGCACGCCGAGGGCGAGTGGCGCGGGCGGCCCGTCCGCTTCACCACCCGGTACGGCAACGAGTGCGCCATGCGCGCCCGCACGGGACGGATCTTCGCGTTCTGAGCCGCGCGCCCCGAGCCTCTCGGCCCGGCGCCCGGAGCGCCCTGGAGCGTTCCGCGGCGAGCTGATCCGAAATCGACCCGCATAGGCGGCCCACTCGTGGGTACACGCGCGACACGGGTCACGCGGGCGGCCGGGATTCAGGAGGATGAGCGCGCGATGCCACGGACAGTGAGCGAGGTGATGACCACCGCTCCGCAGGCGCTTCCGCTGGACGCGACGCTCCACGAGGCGGCGCTGGTCATGCGCGACGAGGGCATCGGCGACGTCCTGGTCACCTACGCGGGACGGCTGTGCGGAATGATCACCGATCGGGACATCGTGGTGCGGGCCGTGGCCGAGAGCCGCGACGCCGCCCTCACCCCGCTCGGCGACGTGTGCACGGCCGAGCTGGCGACCATCCACCCCGATGACGACACCACGACCGCCGCGCGGCTGATGGGCGAGCGGGCGGTGCGGCGGCTGCCGGTGGTCGACGGTGAGCAGCGGCCGGTGGGCATCGTGACCATCGGTGACCTCGCCGTCGCGAACGGAGACGGCGGCCCCCTCCCGGCGATCAGCAAGGCCCCGCCCAACAACTGACAGGGGCCCGGCGTGACGGGCCCGACGACCGACACGAGGACGAGCCGGGCGCCCGTCCGCGTCCCCCCGGGCCGGAGACGGCCGGTGGCGGGCGGCGAGGCGGCCGGACGACCCGCGGACCGAGCGGCAGAGGCGACCAGCGACAGAGGCGGTCATGGATCGGGGAGAGCGGCATTTCGGCAGGGGCCCGGGCCCGGCACCGCCCCCGCGCGGCCACGGGCCGCACCAGGGGCGGGATCAGGATAACGTCGAAGCCGTGACGTCCACCGATTCGGTCCTGACGGACCAGCTCGCGCTGGAGATCGCCCAGCTGGGGATGGTCGGCGAGTCCTCGGACGTGGGCACTCTGCACCGGGTCACCGAGCTGGCCGCCCGCGCCGTGCCGGGCTGCGCGGGCGCCGCGAGCGTCCGCTGGGCCCTGCCGCGGGCGGCGGGCAACCCTCCGGGC
>NZ_CAACVB010000317.1 GCF_900659635.1 Actinomadura roseirufa
GGCCGCGGCGGCGGCCAGCGCGGCGGCGGCGCCGGTGCTGGCGCCGAACAGGCCGAGCGGCAGGCCCGCGGTGCGGGGGCCGTCCGGCAGCCCCTGCGACAGGCGGTCGACGGTGCCGATGAGGCGCATGGCCAGCAGCTCGATGTCGAAGCGGAGCGCGGCCGTCACCGCGTCGGCGCGGCCCTCGCCCTCGGTCAGCAGGTCGATGAGGAGGGTACCGACGCCCGCGGCGTTCAGCCCCCGCGCGACGGCGCGGTTGCGCGGGCTGAGCCGGGAGCTGCCGCTGCCGTGGGCGAACAGCACCACGCCGCTCGGACGCTCCGGCAGGGTGAGGTCGCCGGGCAGCGCGGCGTCGGGCAGCTCGATCGTGACCATGGGTCTCCCCCCGGTCCCTCGCCTACCCCGTGGCCGGGGGGATATGTCAGGCCGGCGGCTCGGGGCCGTCCTGCTCGGCGAGGAAGCGCTCGAACTGGGCGCCGAGCTCGTCGGCGGTCGGCATGTCCTGCGACTCGGCGAGCAGGTTCTCGCGCTCGGCGGCCCCCGCGAACGCGTCGTACTGCTGCTCCAGGGCCCGCACGACCTTCTCGACCTCGTCGTTGCCCTCGACCTGCTCGGCGATGTCGGCGTCGGTGCGGGCGGCGGCGTCGCGCAGCCGCCCGGTCGGCAGCACCAGGCCGGTGGCCGAGGCGATGGCCTCCAGCGCGGCGACGGCGGCGGCCGGGTAGGCGGACTGGGCGAGGTAGTGCGGGACGTGGACGGCGAGGCCGAGCGCGTCGTGGCCGGCCTCGCCGAGCCGCAGCTCGATCAGCCCGGCGACGCTGCCGGGGACCTGGACCTTGTCGAACCAGGAGTTCGGGGTGACCAGCTCCGGCCGCGTGGCGTGCGAGGTGATCCCGACCGGGCGGGTGTGCGGCACGCCCATCGGGATCCCGTGGAAACCGACGACCAGGCCGACGCCGAGCCGCTCCACCAGATGCCGGACGGAGGCGGTGAAGCCCTCCCAGAGCCGGTCGGGCTCAGGCCCAGACAGCAGCAGGAACGGGCTCCCCGCCTCGTCGTGGAGGAGCCGGACGACCAGCTCGGGGGCTTCGTAGGAGGCCCAGTGGTCACGATCGAAGGTCATGCTCGGCCGCCGGGCCCGGTAGTCGATCAGCGAGTCGGCGTCGAAGCGGGCGATGACGCGATGCTCCAGGGCCTCCAGGAGGTGTTCGCGGACGAGCTGCCCGGTGGATCCCGCGTCGACGAAGCCGTCGAGGCTGTGCAGCAGCACCGGGCCGGTCATGTCCGGCAGGTCGGTGTCGAGCTCGTACAGATCCTCAGGGTTCAGCAACTTCTCCCCCACATTGTCATGTCGATGGTGCCAACACTAAGACATCCGGAGGTGCATCCCCGGATCGGATGTGATCACCGTCGCAGTAAGGGCTCGACGAAGGCTCGGGGCGGCGGGATTCCCCGGGCACGGAACGGCGGAGGACAGAACGGCCGGGCATGGAACAGGCGGGCACGGAACGGACGCGCGAGCCCCGAGAGCGGCCCTGGGCGGGGCGGCTCGCCCGTGCCGCCGCCGGCGCGCCAGAATCGAGGCCCGCCACGCGAAAGGGGCCCCATGCCCGCCGCCCGCCCGCACGACCCCGCCCGTCCGTACGACACCGCCCGTCCGTACGACATCGTCCTGTTCGGCGCCACCGGCTTCACCGGCGCGCTGACCGCCGAGTATCTGGCCGAGCACGCCGACGCCGGGACGCGCTGGGCGCTGGCCGGGCGCAACCAGGCCAAGCTGGCGGCCGTCCGCGACCGGCTCTCGGCGCTCGACCCCGCGTGCGCGGACCTGCCTCTCCTGCACGCCGACACCGCCGACACCGCCTCCATCGAGGAGATCGCCCGGTCCGCGCGGGTCGTCATCACGACGGTCGGCCCCTACGTCAGGTACGGGGAGCCGCTCGTGGCGGCCTGCGCGCGCGCCGGAACCGACTACGTCGACCTGAGCGGCGAGCCCGCGTTCGTCGACCGGATGTATCTGAAGTACCACGAGGACGCGGTTCGCAGCGGGGCCCGGATCGTCCACGCCTGCGGCTTCGACTCGATCCCCCACGATCTCGGCGCGTACTTCACCGTCAAGCAGCTTCCGGAGGGCGTCCCCCTGCGTGTGGAGGGATTCGTGCGCGTGCAGGCGGACGCCTCGGGCGGCACCGTCCACTCGGTGGTGGGGGTCTTCGCCGACATGGCGGGCACGATGCGCGCCGAGCGGGAGCGCCGCCGCGCCGAGGCTGCCCCCGAAGGGCGGCGGGTCCGCGCCTCGCGGCGGGCGGCGCCGAGGACCCGCGTCGGGGACGGGTGGACGCTGCCGCTGCCGACCATCGACCCGCAGATCGTCGTGCGCTCGGCCGCCGCCCTCGACCGGTACGGCCCCGACTTCTCCTACGGGCACTACGTCGCGGTCAGGCGGCTGGCCGGCGCCGCCGGGCTGGCCGCGGGCTCGGGCGCGCTCGCCGTCCTGGCCCAGATCCCGCCGGCGCGGTCCCTGCTGCTGCGGCTCCGCGCGCCCGGCGAGGGTCCCTCGGCCGAGCGGCGCGCCCGCAGCTGGTTCAAGGTCACCTTCGCCGGGGAGGGCGGCGGCCGGCGGGTGGTCACCGAGGTCGCGGGCGGCGACCCCGGCTACACCGAGACGGCGCGGATGCTCGCCGAGTCGGCGCTGTGCCTCGCCCACGACGACCTTCCGGAGAGCGCGGGGCAGGTGACCACCGCCGCGGCGATGGGCGACGCGCTCATCGACCGGCTCGTGAGGGCCGGGATCACCTTCCGCGTCCTGCGGAAGGACTGAGCCGGGACGGGCATGCTGGGCCAGGTGGGGAGGGCCGCCCCCACCTGACCCAGGTCTCATCGGAAGAACCTCCGGTTCCGCCGCGGGCGGATCGCCCGGGTCAGATCGCCTTTCCGGGGTTGAGCAGCCCGGCCGGGTCGAGGGCCCGCTTGATGGTCAGCAGGACCTCGCGCGTGTCCGGTTCGAGCTCGCCGTCCAGCCAGGACCGTTTCAGGACCCCGACGCCGTGCTCGCCGGTCAGCGTGCCGCCCATCTCGATCGCGGCGGCGAACACCTCGTCGGCCGCGGCCTGGACCGGCGGAGGCGGCTCGTCCAGACCACGGTCGAAGACGAACAGCGGGTGCAGGTTCCCGTCCCCGGCGTGCGCGACGGTCAGGATGCGGACGCCGTGCCGGTCCGCGGCCCTCTCGACGCGCTCCATCATCTCCGGGAGCCGGGAGCGCGGCACGCACACGTCCTCGACGAGGCAGTGGCCGAGCCGCTCGGCGGCCGGGTAGGCCAGCCGCCGGACCTCCAGCAGCGCGTCCGCCTCCGCCGCGTCGGTGGAGGCCGCCGCGAACTCCGCGCCCGCGTCCTCGCACAGCCGGACGATCTCCTCCGCCGGGCACTCCGGCCCGTCGGTCTGCGCGATGACCACGGCGGCGGTGCCCGGCTCCAGGTCGATGCCGCGCCACTCGTCGATCGCGCGCAGCGCCGCCCGGTCCATCAGCTCGAGCAGGCTCGGCCGGAGCCCGGCGGCCACGACCGCAGCGGCGGCGGCCCCCGCCGCGGCGAGCGAGCCGAAGGTGGCGAGGACGGTCACCGGCGGCGTGGCGGGCGCCGGGCGGAGCCGGAGCGTCGCCGCGGTGATCACCCCGAGGGTGCCCTCCGACCCGACGAACAGGCCGGTCAGGTCGTAGCCCGTCACGCCCTTGACCGTCCGGCCGCCGGTGCGGATCACCCGGCCGTCGGCGAGCACGACCTCCAGCCCGAGGGCGGAGTCGCGGGTCACGCCGTACTTCACGCAGCGCAGCCCGCCCGCGTTGGTCGCCAGGTTCCCGCCGATGGTGGAGATCTCGTGACTGGACGGGTCGGGCGCGTACATCAGGCCGTGCTCGCGCGCCGCCCGGTCCAGGTCGGCGGTGATGACGCCGGGCTCCACCACGGCCAGCTGGTCGCGCGGCGCGATCTCGCGGATCGCGGTCATCTTCGCCAGTGACAGCACCAGGCACCCGTCGACCGCGGTGGCGCCGCCGGCCAGGCCGGTTCCGGCGCCGCGCGGGACGACGGGCACGCGGTGCTCGTGCGCCCACCGCATCGTGGTGACCACGTCGCCGGTGTCGCGGGCGAGGACGACCGCGAGCGGCTTGCCGGGCACCGCGTACGTCTGGTCGCGGGCGTAGGAGGCGACGACGTCGGGGTCGGTGACGACGCGTCCCGCCGGCAGCAGCGCCGCCAGGGACTCCGCGGTCACCCGGCGCACCGGTTGCGCAGCACGCCGAGGCCCTCGATCTCCGTCGTCACGACCTGCCCGGGACGCAGCCGGACGGGCGGCTTGCGGCTGTCGCCGATCCCCGAGGGCGTCCCGGTCAGGATCACGTCGCCCGGGTCGAGAGTCACGATGCCGCTGATGTAGGAGACGACCTCCTCCGGCGGGAACAGCATGTCGGACGTGCGGCCCCGCTGCATCAACTCGTCGTCCACGGAGCAGGTGACCTCCAGGTCGGCGGCGTCGTCCACCTCGTCGCCGGTGACCAGCACGGGCCCGAGCGGGGTCGTGGAATCGAACGTCTTGCCCTGGAGCCACTGCGTGGTGCGGCCCTGGAAGTCACGGGCGCTGATGTCGTTGGCGACGGTGTAACCGGCGATCGCGGCGCGACCGGCCGCCGCGTCCGCGGCGCGGACCGTCCGGCCCACGACGACGGCGAGCTCGGCCTCCCAGTCCATCGCCGTGGACGCGGCGGGCAGCTCGATCGCGTCGGCCGCGCCGATCAGCGAGCGCGCGAACTTGGCGAACAGGGTCGGGTGGTCGGGGGTGTCGAGGCCGGTCTCGGCGATGTGCAGCTTGTAGTTGAGCCCCACGCAGATGATCTTGCTGGGCCGCGGCACGACCGGGGCGAGGTCCAGCCCCTCCAGGGGGACGGGGGCTCCGGCCGCGGCCGCGGCCCGCTCCCGCCAGTCCGCGCCGGAGGCGAGCAGGCCTCCCACGTCGGACGCGTCCAGGGGGGTGACCTCGTCGCCGTCCAGGCGTCCGGCGCGGGTGCCGTCCTCGGTGCGGAAGGTAAGCAGTCGCATGCGTGCTCTCTCGATCGTCCCTCCGCGTCAGCGGCAGGGGGTGTAGGGCGTGTCGTGAAGGGCGTAGTCCTCGCCCTTCTTGATGGTGCTGAAGCGCCACGCGGACGAGGCGGCCGGGCGGCAGAAGCCCAGCGCGTGACCGGGGCCGCCGGAGGGCCGGTACTCGACGCCGAACACGGGCTTGCCGGCGCGGATGAACGCCTTCAGCACGTCGCACTCGTTGTTCTCCCAGCACTCCTCGTTGATCGCGAAGTCGAAGGAGGACACCAGCGCGGGAACCTGGCTGAGGTCGTTCTTCAGCCCCACGGCCAGGTTGTACTTGTGCGCGAGGGCGGCCAGCGCCTTGTTGTAGGTGAGCTGCGTCGCGGCGCTGATCTTCCAGCCGGTCACCTTCTCGCCGTCCTCGTAGGAGTTGACGACGTCGAACTCGACCCCGTCGAACCCGGCCTGGACGCACTTGCGGACCCGCGCCTCCTGCACCTTCAGGAGGTAGTCGCGCTGGCCGCGGTCGTTGTTGATGTTGGCGTAGTTCTCGTCCGGGAAGCCCGGGTAGGCCTTACCGATCAGGGACCGCCCGTGGGCGTTGTTCCACTTGACGAACTCCTGGTACTCGGGGCGGTCCTTCTCGACGGACCCGGCGTCCATGTAGCAGATCGCCTTCGCTCCCCGGGCGTGGATCGCCCGGACGGCGGCGGTGTTGAGGGTGCCGGTCGCTCCGGTGCCGGAGTAAAGGTCGATGTCGTACACCTCGGGGCGCACGCACGCGCCGCCCGTGAACGGCTTCGCGCAGACGCCGACGTTCACCCCGCCGGTCGCCGCGTACGCCTGCGTGGGGGACAGCTGGTACTGCCAGCGGCTTCCGACGACGGGCTTCCACCTCGCCTTGGTGGCCGAGGTTCCCGGTGCGGCCGCGCCCTTCGCCGGGCCCGCGCTCTTGCCGGCGGACGAGCCCGCGGTCTTGCCCGCGGACGAGTCCGACGACGAGGACGAGCCCGCGCGCGACGCCGAAGGCGAGCCCGAGGACACCCCCGAGGACGAGCGGGCGTCCGAGGAGCTCGAGCAGCCGGCCGCCAGAGTGGTTCCGGCGAGCACGAACGCCGCTCCGAGCACGGACCCGACCTTCAACATCCGCAGCCTTCCGTCATACGGAATCCCGTTCCGTAGAATAGACAACCAAGAGACCGTGTTCCCTGTCAACTTTGACCGGTTCTGCTCCACTTGCCCCCCTCGCCCTCCCTAGGACAGAGAGGGCTGGTCCAGTTCGTCGGCTATGACAGTGCGGAGCCTAGCGGCCACCTCCATCAGCCGTCCCCTAGGAAAACGATCTTTCGGCGCGGTGACGCTGATTCCCGCCGCGGGGGTGGTGCGGCCGAAGAACACCGGCACCGCCGCGCAGCGCACGCCCTCCTCGTTCTCCTCCTGGTCAAGGGCGAATCCCTGCTCCCTGATCTGGGCCATCTCCTCGGCCAGCCGGGCCGGCGAGGTGATCGTGTGCCGGGTGACCGGACGCAGTTCGTGTGCCGAGGCCCACAGCCGGATCGCCTCGTCCGTCGGGTACGTCCAGGCGAGCAGGGCCTTGCCGACCCCCGTGCAGTGCGCGGGGTTCCGGCCGCCGATCACCGAGGTCATGGTGATCGGGTGGATGGCCTCGACCTTGTCCACGTAGACGATCTCGCCGCCCTCCAGGACGGCCATGTGGGTGGTCTCGTTCAGCTCCTCGCGCAGCCGCAGCAGCACCGGGTGGACCAGCGCGCGCAGGTCGATCCGGTCGTAGAACCGGAACGCCGCCGCGAGCAGCTCGGTGCCGAGGAAGTACGGGCCGTTGGGCTCCGGCTGGGCGGCGAAGCCCCGGTGCCGCAACGCCCCGAGCAGCCGGTGCAGGGAACTGCGCGGGATGCCGGAACGGACCGCGAGGTCCTCCAGCGTGACGCCCCGGCCGCTCTCGGAGAGCAGCTGGATGATGCGCAGCGCCCGGTCGACGCTGCCGACCGGCGACTCGTTCTTGGCCATGCACACCTCTTTCTAAGTTTCCGCTATACGGAATGCTAGCCCACGATACGGATGCCTGCTACATTCGCCGCGTGATGAAGGCACTCGTTTTCACCGCACCGAGTGTGGTGGAACTGCAGGACATCGATGAACCGTCCGTGAAATCCGATGAGATCCTCGTCGAGGTGGCCGCCGCGGGCATCTGCGGCAGCGAGCTGCACGGCGTCCGCACGCCGGGCTTCCGCACCCCTCCCCTCGTGATGGGTCACGAGTTCGCCGGGACGACCCCCGACGGCCGCCGGGTCGCGGTGAACCCCATTCTGTCCTGTGGCCGCTGCGACCTGTGCGCCCGGGGCCGGGGCCAGCTGTGCCGGGAGCGCGCGCTGATCGGCGTGCACCGGCCCGGCGGGTTCGCCGAGCGGGTCGCGGTGCCGGCCTCCGCCGTGCACGCCCTGCCGCCGGGCATGTCGTGGACGGCCGCGGGACTGATCGAGCCGATCGCGTACACGGTCCACACCTGGAACGTTGCACAGGTCCCCGAGGGGGCCCGTGTCGGGGTGATCGGCTGCGGCACGATCGGGCTGCTGTGCGTGCAGCTCGCCCGCCGCCGCGGCGCCGCGACGGTGGCCGCGGCCGACGTCTCCGAGCGGCGCGCCGGCATCGCGGCGCGGCTCGGCGCCGACGACACC
>NZ_CAACVB010000318.1 GCF_900659635.1 Actinomadura roseirufa
CCGCCGTCCGGGCGGCCGCACCACGCACGGCCGCACCACGCGCGACCCCGCCCGCGCACCACTCCGGCGTGGGTCGTCTCCGAGTGCGCCCGGCGCTTCCCGGACGACCCCGCGCGCCGCTCGGCCTGCGCCGCGGCCCTCGCCGGCTACTTCGGCGGCTGAGGCGGGCCCGGGGCGGGCGACGCTCAGCCGGGCTCGCCGAGGATCTTGCCGGGGTTGAAGACGCCCGCCGGATCCAGGGCGTCCTTCACCGCGCGGTGCAGGGCGAGGACCGGCGGGGACATCTCCGCGCGCAGCCCGCGGCGCTTGACCAGCCCGACGCCGTGCTCGCCGGTGACGGTGCCGCCGAGGGCGACGGCATCGGCGACGATCCGGTCGAAGGCGCGCCCGGCCCGCCGCCGCGCGTCCGCGTCGTCCGGCGGGACGAGCAGGAGCGGGTGCAGATTGCCGTCGCCCGCGTGCGCGATGATGGCGATGGGGACGCCGTGCTCGTCGGAGGCGGCCTCGATCCGGGTCAGCATCTCCGCGACCCGGGCGCGCGGCACGCGAACGTCCTCGGTGAGGACGGGACCGAGGCGCTCCAGGGCCGGGTAGGCGAGCAGGCGGGCCGTGAACAGCGACTCGGCCTCGGGTTCGTCGGCGGAGCGGTCGCTCCAGGTCGCGCCCGCGTCCCGGAACAGCCGCACCATCGCGTCCGCCTCCTCCTCGCCCGCCGGGCCGGGCAGGTCGGTGCGGCCGAGCAGCAGCACGTTCGCGTCCGCCGACAGGCCCATGTCCCGCCAGGCGTCGACCGCGCGCAGGCAGTGCCGGTCGACCAGCTCCAGGGCGCTCGGGACGATCCCGGCGGCGGTGACGGCGGCGGCCGCCGCGCCCGCCGAGCCCAGGTCGTCGAAGTAGCCGACGATGGTGCGCTCGGGTGCGCGGGCGGAGCGGAGCCGGAGGGTGACCTCCGTGACGACCCCGAGCGTGCCCTCCGAGCCGACCATGAGCGCGCACAGGTCGTACCCGGCGACGCCCCTGGCGGTGCGGCGGCCGAGCCGGACGATCTCACCGCGTCCGACGACGGCCTCCACCGCCAGCACGTGGTCGCCCGTCGCCCCGTACTTGACGCAGCACACGCCGCCCGCGTTGGTGGCGACGTTCCCGCCGATCGTGGACCGGGACGAGCCGGCCGGGTCGGGCGGGAACCAGAGGCCGCGTTCGGCGCAGGCCATCCGCAGGGCGTCGTCGACGACCCCCGGCTGGACGACCGCCAGCCGCTCCACCGGGTCGATCTCCAGGATCTCGTCCATCTCCTCCAGCGACAGCAGCACGCAGCCGTCCAGGGCGTTGGCGCCGCCCGACAGGCCGGTGCCCGCCCCGCGCGGGACGAGCGGCGCGCCGTGCTCCGCGCAGGCGGCCACCACGGTCCGCACGTCCTCGGCCGACCCGGCGCGCACCAGCGCGACGGGCGTCCCGTGCGGCGCCCATCGCGCCCGGTCGTGCGCGTAGCCGGACATCACGTCCGGGTCGGTGACGAGCCGGCCGGCCGGGAGGCCGCCGCGCAGGGATCGCAGGAGTCCGCCCATCACCCCAAGTAATCACACGGGTCCCGGCGCCCGTGTCGGCGGGGGAGGTCAGGCCGCCTCGGCGGTGAGCAGCCGGGTGATCGTGGCGCGCAGCGCGCGGAGGTCGGCGCCCGCCTCGGCCGCCAGCCGGGCGGCCGCGGAGTGCTCGTCGTGCAGGACGCCCAGCAGGACGTGCCCGGTGGCGATGTGCCTCTGCTTGAGCCGCAGCGCGTGCCGCAGGCTCATCTCAAGGGACTTCTTGGCCCGCGGGTCGAACGGGATGTGCCCGTTCGCCCGGCGGCCCGGCCGCCCCTTCGGCCCGCGGCGCAGCCGCTCGGCCGGGACGTCGAGGGCGCCGGCGCCGAAGGTCCCCTCCGTCGCCTCGCGCACCGCGTCCAGGTCGATGCCGATCACGCGCAGGGCCTCGGGGTCGAGGAAGTCGCCCGCGGCGTGCCTGTGCCGGACGGCGCGCGCCCGCAGGTCGGCGAGGTCGAGGCCGGCCCCGCGCAGCGCGTGCGCGGTGGCGTCGTCGCCGTCCAGCAGCGCGAGCAGAAGGTGCTCGGGGCCGATGTGGTGGTCGTTCAGGGCCCGCGCCTGCTTCTGCGCGTCGTTGACGGCCGACCGGGCCCCGTCGGTGAAACGTTCGAACATCCCTTACCGCTCCCTCGTGCGCAGGCGCCGCCCGCCGCCGTGCTTCTTGTGGACGGCCTGCCTGCTCACGCCGAGGCAGACCGCGATCTCCTGCCAGGACCAGCCCTTCTCGCGGGCACCGGCCACCTGCAGCGCCTCCAGGCGCTCGGCCAGCTCGCGCAGCTCGCGCACCGCCCGCAGCCCGACGGCCGGGTCCCGGCTGCTCGCCTCCTGGGCGAGCGTCACTCCATCGCTCATGGTGTCAACGTAGGTTGACGCGAGCCGGATTGTCAACCACGGTTGACGCGTTCGTCCGTGGGGGAGCAGGGTCAGCCGACGGTGAGCAGCGTGGCGAGCAGGTCGTCCAGGCTGACGAGTCCGGTGACCCGGCCGTCCGGCGCCACGACGAGGCCGAGCCTGCTGTGCCGCGCGCGCAGCGCGGCGACGGCCTCGCCCACCGGGGTAGCGAGGGGCAGCGCCGGGACGGGGTGCGCCAGTTCCCCGGCGGGCGTCGGGCGGCCCCGGGCGCGGGCCAGGTAGGCGTCCCGCACGTGGACCATCCGGGGCCGGCCAACCGCGCCCGAGGAGGCCACCGAGCCGCGCAGCATGATCCGCGTGCGGCCGTCGCGGGCGGCGATGTCGATCACCTCCTGCGGGGTCGCGTCCGCCGCCGCCCACACGATGCGCTCGACCGGCACCACCAGCCCGGACAGCGGGGCGCGCGGCGCCTCCAGCGCCGCGGTGAGCAGCGTCAGGTCGCTCTGCTCGATCAGCCCGAGGCGCCGCGACTCCTCGGCGATGCTGCGCAGCTGCTCCGGTGTGCGCGACACCTCCCGCGCGTCGGCGGGGTGGATCCGCACGGCGCGCAGCATCAGGTTCGTGGCCGAGTTCAGTGCCGCGAGGACGGGGCGGACGAGCGCGGTGAACGCGCGGAAGGGCGGCGCCAGCACGGTCGCCGAGCGCTCCGGCTCGGCGATCGCCCACGACTTGGGCGCCATCTCGCCGACCACCATGTGCAGGAACGTCACCAGCGCGAGGGCCAGCACGAACGCGGCGGCGTGCGCGGCCCCGCCGGGCAGCCCGAGGGCGTGCAGCGGCGGCGCCAGGGTCTCGGCGAAGACCGGCTCGGAGACCAGGCCGAGCCCGAGCGAGCACATCGTGATGCCGAGCTGCGCTCCGGCGAGGGTCAGCGGCAGCTCGCCGATGCCCGCCACCGCGGCGGCCGCGGCCCGGCTCCCCCGCGCGGCGGACCGCTCCAGGCGCGGTCTCCGCGCGGCGACCAGCGCGAACTCGGTGGCGACGAAGAACCCGTTGCCCGCCAGCAGCGCGAGGGTGAGCAGGGAGCCCGGGCCGAGGTTCACCGCTCCGCCTCCCCGGGCTCCGCGGGTTCCACGGTGGCGCGCACCCGGATCAGCTCGGGTACGTGCCGGTGGACGGTCAGCACCTCCACGACCGCGGTCCGCGGCGGCTCGTCCAGCCGCGTCGGCGCCAGCTCGACGGTGACGACGTCCCCGGGGACCGCGATCCGGCCGAGCCGCCGCAGCAGCAGCCCGGCGACCGTCTCGTAGTCGCCCTCGGGCAGCGCGATGCCGGTCTCGTGGGCGACCTCGTCGACGCGCAGGCCCGCGTCGGTCGTCCACCACTCGCCGCTGCGGACCGCGAGGTCCTCCTCCGCGTCGTGCTCGTCGGTGATCTCCCCGACCAGCTCCTCGGCGACGTCCTCCCAGGTGATCAACCCGGCGAAGCCGCCGTACTCGTCCACCACGCAGGCCAGCGGCGTCCCGGCCGAGCGCAGCCGCTGCACCACCTCCGGAAGCGGCAGCGTCGAGGGCAGCAGCAGTGGCGGCGCGGCGAGCGCGCCGACGGGCGTGCGGGCCGCGTCCGGCGGGCTCAGCCGGATCAGCTCGGCCAGCCCGACGACCCCGACGACGTCGTCCACACCTTCCCCGACGACGGGGTAGCGGGAGTGGCCGCTCGCGATGATGATCTCGCTGAGCTCGTCCGCCCGCGCGGACGCCGGGACGGTGACGACGTCGACCCGGGGGACCATCACCTCCTCGGCGTCGCGGTCGGAGAACACCAGCGCCCGTTCGAGCAGGTCGGCGTGGCCTTCCGCGAGCTGCTCGCCGGACTCGCCGATGATGTGGCCGAGCTCCTCCAGCGTCGCGCCGTGGTGCAGCTCCTCCACCGGTTCGATGCCCACCGCGCGGACGAGCCGGTTCGCCGACGCGTCGAACAGCCGGATCAGCGGCGCCGCCGTCGCCATGTAGACGAGGGTCGAGGCGGCCAGCGCGCGCGCCAGGGACTCGGCTCGGGCCAATGCCAGGTTCTTGGGGAACAGCTCGCCCAGCACCATCTGCACGACGGTCGCGAGCGCGAACCCGAGTGCCACCGCCACCCCGCCGGACGCCCCCGCGGGCACGCCCGCGGCCCGCAGCGCCGGGGCGATCAGGTCGGCCAGCGCGGGCTTGGCGATGAACCCGACCACCAGCGCCGTCACGGTGATCCCGAGCTGGGCCCCCGACAGCATGAACGACAGCCGCTCCATCACCCGTACCGCGCGCGCCGCGCCCCGGTCGCCCTCGGCCGCGCGCTGCTCCAGCAGCGGGCGGTCGGCGGTGACGAACGCGAACTCCTGCGCGACGAAGTAGCCGGTCGCCGCGGTGAGCACCAGCACGGCGGCAAGCCCGGCGGCGGCATTCACCCGCGCCGCCCGGTGGCCGGCGGCGGCGTGCCCGCACCGCCTCGGCGGCCCTGCGGACCCCTCTCCCGGGACACGGGCCCCCCTTCCGCGCGATCCAGTCACGATCTTTCCTACCCTGATGGTCCCGGCCGCCACGCGGCCCCGTCCACCGGAGGAAGCATGACCGGCGACATCCCCGCCACCGAGGCGCTCGCCGAGCGGGAGGTCGACGACCACCACCGGCTCATCGAGGCATGGCTGCGCGGTGACGCCCCCCGCGACGCGTTCGCCGCGCTGGCCGCGCGGCACGCCCCGGGGTTCACGCTGCACGGCCCGGACGGCGACGCCGTCCCGCTCGGGCCCCTCATGGACGGCCTGGAGCGGGCGCACGGCACCGTGCCCGGCCTGACCATCGAGATCCGCGCCGTCCGGGTCGTGGAGGCCCGCGACGACCTCGTCGCCGCCGTCTACGAGGAGCACCACGACGCGCCGTCCGGCCGGACCGCGCGGCGCAGCACGGTGCTCCTCGTCCGGGACGCGGCGGCGCCGGGCGGGCTGCTGTGGAGGCACCTGCACGAGACCTGGATCGTCCCGCCCGCCGTGTAGTCCCGGTCCGGACGGTTATCGACCGGCTCGCGGTGGAATGAAAGCCTGGGCGTGACGGACGCGCCGCGGCGGGCGGCGCGGCCACGAGTGCGAGGGGGCACCGATGCCCAGACCGTTCGCGTCGTCCGCGGACCTCGGCGAGAAGACGCAGACGCTGGAGGTCCTGGCCGACGGGGTGTACGCGCTCACCGCCGAGGGCGACCCGAACGTGGGCGCCGTCGAGGGCGAGGACTTCCTCGTCTGCTTCGAGGCGCTCGCGACCCCGGCCGCCGCCCGCGACTGGCTGGCGGTCCTGCGCACCTACACCGACAAGCCGATCCGCTACCTCGTCCTGTCGCACTACCACGCGGTGCGGACGCTCGGGGCCAGCGCGTTCCACGCCCCCGTCATCGTCGCGCACGACCGCACCCGGGCGCTGATCGCCGAACGCGGCGCGCAGGACTGGGAGTCGGAGTACGGGCGGATGCCGCGGCTGTTCAAGGACCCGGCGGGCATCCCCGGCCTCACCTGGCCGGACGTCACCTTCTCCAGCACGCTCACCATCGACCTCGGCGGCGACCGCGGCGACCTCGACCTGGCGTACTGCGGGCGCGGCCACACCGAGGGCGACATCGTCGCGTGGCTGCCCCGGCACAGGATCCTGTTCGCCGGCGACCTCGTCGAGACCCAGGCGGCCCTGTACACCGGCGACGCCTTCCACCGCGACTGGGCGTCCGGCACCCTCGACCACATCGCCTCGTTCGGGGCCGAGACGCTCATCGGCGGCCGCGGCGCCGTCGCGCACGGACGCGACGCCGTCCGCGCCGCCGTCGCCCAGACCCGCGACTTCCTCGCCACGATGCTCCGCGAGGTGGACGGCGTCCGGACCGGCGGCGGCACCCTCAAGGACGCCTTCACCGCCGTGCACGCCGCCCTCGCCCCCGCCTACGGCGGCTGGCCGATCTTCGAGCACTGCCTGCCGTTCGACGTCTCCCGGCTGTGGGACGAGCTCCACGGCGTCGAGCGGCCCCACATCTGGACGGCCGAGCGCGACCGCGAGGTCTGGGCGCGGCTCCAGGACTGACCGGTCCCGGAGAAGGGAGGCCGATGGACCCCGTCGTCGTGGTCGGGGCGGGGCCGGTGGGGCTGACCGCCGCGCTGCTGCTCGCCCGCTGGGACGTGCCCGCGCTGGTCTTGGAGCGCCGCCCCGAGCCCGAGCGCACCGGATCCCGGTCGATCTGCCAGCAGCGCGACGTCCTGGACATCTGGGCCGCCGCCGGCGCGGACGCCATCGCCGCCGAGGGGCTCGCGTGGACGACGGCGCGCACCTACCTCCACGAACGGGAGCTGTTCTCGTGGCGGTTCGCCGACACCGGGACGCTGCCCGCCTGCGTGAACATCTCCCAGTCCCGCACCGAGGAGATCCTGACGGCGGCGGTGGCCCGCTCCCCGCTCGTGGAGATCCGGCGCGGCTGCGAGGTGACCGGCCTCGACCAGGACGAGTACGGCGTCACGCTGCGCTGCGCCGACGGCACGTCCGTCCGCACCGGGTACGTCATCGCCTGCACGGGCGGCCGCCCGGAGATCCGCGACGCGCTCGGGATCGGGCTTCCCGGGGAGAGCTTCGACGACCGGTTCCTCATCGTGGACCTCGCCGCGGACCTGCCCGGCTGGGAGCATGAGCGGCGCTTCCACTTCGACCCCCCGTGGAACCCGGGACGGCAGGTGCTCATCCACCCCTGCCCCGGCTCGCGGTACCGGATCGACTGGCAGGTCCCGCCCGGGTTCTCCCTCGACGGCGAGGGGAGCGGCGGCCTCGACCGGCGCATCCGGCAGGTCATCGGGACCCGGCCCTACGAGGTCGAGTGGGCGTCGGTCTACACCTTCCACGCCCGCGTCGCCGACCGGATGCGCGCGGGGCGGGTCCTGCTCGCGGGCGACTGCGCCCACCAGTACGCGCCGTTCGGCGCCCGCGGCCTGAACTCGGGCGTGCCCGACGCCGAGAACGCCGCCTGGAAGATCGCGTTCGTGGCGCGCGGCTGGGCGCCGCCCGCGCTGCTGGCGACCTACGGCACCGAGCGCCGCGCCGCGGCCCTGGAGAACCTCGCGGTGACCACGGCCACCATGCGCTTCCTCGTCCCGCGGACCGACCGCGACCGGGCGGCCCGCGCCCGGGCCCTGCGGCGGGCCGCGGCCGACCCCGAAGCCGCCGCCGCGATCGACTCCGGCCGGTTCGCCGAGCCCTTCTGGTACACCGCGTCGCCGCTGACGACGCCCGAGCCAGATCGGAAGAGCGTCGTGTAGGGAAAGAGTGTAGATCTCGG
>NZ_CAACVB010000319.1 GCF_900659635.1 Actinomadura roseirufa
CACCGCGCGCTGAGCCGCCGCCGGCGCCCGCGCCGGGCCGGCGGTTCCCCGCGGGCCCGCGCAGCGCATCCGCGCCCACACGGTATGTAGTTGTTACCTCGGAATTCGACCGGTAACGGCGACACGTGCGCCGGGGTGGTGGCGGAGGCGCCGGGAGGAAGGTACGGTCGGCCATCGTGAGCCCCGTCCGCACCTGCTCCCGCACCGCCTGCAAGGCGCCCGCAGTCTTCACGCTCACGTACGTCTACCGCGACTCCACCGCGGTCCTGGGGCCGCTCGCCACGTACGCCGAGCCCCACTGCTATGACCTTTGCGCGGAGCATTCCGAACGGCTCACCGCCCCCATGGGGTGGGAGCTGGTGCGGCTGCCCGTCGAGGAGGCGACCGAGCCCAGCGCCGACGACCTCGAGGCGCTCGCCGACGCCGTCCGCGAGGCCGCCAAGCCCGCGCCCGGGCCCGGTCAGGAACCGGTCGGCCAGGGCACCGAGGTCGGCCGCCGCGGGCACCTGCGCGTCCTGCGCTCCGAGCCCGCCTCGACCCAGCCCCCCGAATGACCCGGCCCCCTGAATGACCCGGCCGCCCGGCTGACCGGGCCGCCCGAAGGACCTGTCTGCCCCGTATGACCCGGCCGCGCCAATGATCTGGCCGTGCGGGTGACCCTGGTGTTCCGTCCGGCCGGCGCCGCGGCGTCCCCGACCTCGCCCCGTCCACCCGGGAGTCCGAGCCGTACGCCTATCGGGGCGGGGCGGCGGGCCTCGCCGCCGTTCCCGGTAGGCTCGCGTCATCCCCCGCGACATCATTCGGATAGGGAGCAGGAGTGGGCGACCTCGCCAAGATCTTCAAGGCGTACGACATCCGGGGCGTCGTCCCGGACGAGCTCGACGCCGCGACCGCCGAGGCGGTCGGCGCGGCCTTCGTCCGGGTGACGGGGGCGAGCGCGGTCGTCACCGCGCACGACATGCGCGCCTCCTCGGTGCCGCTGGCCGAGGCGTTCGCGCGCGGGGCCACGTCCCAGGGCGCGGACGTCATCGAGGCCGGGCTCGGCTCCACCGACCTGCTCTACTACGCCAGCGGAAGCCTCGACCTGCCCGGCGCGATGTTCACCGCGAGCCACAACCCCGCCAAGTACAACGGGCTGAAGCTGTGCCGCTCCGGCGCCCGGCCCATCGGCCGCGACACCGGCCTCACCGAGATCCGCGACCTGGTCGACAGCGGCGTCCCCGCCCACGACGGCCCGGCCGGCACCGTGTCGCGGCGGGACCTCCTGAAGGGCTACGCCGACCACCTGAAGACGCTCGTCGACCTGTCGGGGATCCGCCCCCTCAAGGTCGCCGTCGACGCGGGCAACGGCATGGGCGGCCACACGGTCCCCCCGGTGTTCGAGGGCCTGCCGATCGACCTCGTGCCGCTGTACTTCGAGCTGGACGGCACCTTCCCCAACCACGAGGCCAACCCGATCGAGCCGGAGAACCTCCGCGACCTGCAGGCCAAGGTCCGCGAGACCGGCGCCGACATCGGCCTGGCCTTCGACGGCGACGCCGACCGCTGCTTCGTGGTGGACGAGCGCGGCGAGATCGTCGCCCCGTCCGCGATCACGGCGCTGGTGGCGGTGCGGGAACTGGCCAAGCATCCCGGCTCCTCGATCGTGCACAACCTGATCACCTCGCGGGCCGTTCCGGAGATCGTCGCCGAGCACGGCGGCACGCCCGTGCGCACGCGCGTCGGGCACTCCTTCATCAAGCAGACGATGGCGGAGACCGGCGCGGTCTTCGGCGGCGAGCACTCCGCCCACTTCTACTTCCGCGACTTCTGGTTCGCCGACTCGGGCATGCTCGCCGCCCTGCACGTCCTGGCCGCGCTCGGCGGGCAGGACGGGCCGCTGTCGGGGCTGCTCGGCGAGTACACCCGCTACGTCGCCTCCGGCGAGATCAACAGCGAGGTCGCCGACCAGGCCGCGGCCACCGGCCGGGTGCGCGAGGCGTTCGCCGGCCGGCCCGGCGTGACGCTCGACGAGCTGGACGGGCTGACCGTCGCCGACCAGGCCGCCGGCTGGTGGTTCAACCTGCGCCCGTCCAACACCGAGCCCCTGCTGCGGCTCAACGCCGAGGCCGCCGACGACGCGACGATGGCGGGGCTCCGCGACGAGGTCCTGGCCATCGTGAGGGAGAAGTGACACCGCGATGACGATCAAACTCGACTCCTGGCTGCTGGAGATCCTCGCCTGCCCCAACTGCGGCGGCGGGCTGCGCGCCGACGAGCAGGCCGCCGAGCTGGTCTGCACCGGTTCGTGCGGCTACGCCTACCCGGTGCGCGACGACATCCCCGTCCTCCTCGTCGACGAGGCGAGGACCCCGGCCTCGTGAGCCGTCCCCTGAGCGTCCCCCCGCCCCCCGCGTCCGGCCGCCGCGGGCGGCCCCGCCGCCCCCGGCCCGGCCCGAGCGGGGCGGGGCGGTGAGCGGCCTGCTGGATCCGGCCCGCCTGGAGGACCCCGCGGGCATCGAGGCCGCCGACCCTGGCGGGATGCTGCGTCAGATCGCCTCGTCCGCCGCGCAGATCCGGGAGGCGGGCCGCGCCGCCGCCGAGGCGGGCGTCGCCGCGCTCGCCGAGGACGGCCGGCCGCGCGCGATCATCGTCGCCGGCATGGGCGGGTCGGGGATCTCCGGCGACGTCCTGGCCGCCGTGTGCGGCCCCGGCTGCCCCGTCCCGGTGACGACCGTGCGCGGCTATCGGCTGCCCGGCTGGGTGGGCGCCGCCGACCTGGTCATCGCCGTGTCCTGCTCCGGGGGCACCGAGGAGACCCTCCAGGTCGCCGCCGAGGCCGCGCGCCGCGGCTGCCGGCTGCTGCTGGTCGGCGCGGCGGACTCGCCGCTGGCCGACCTCGCCGCGCAGAGCCGCGGGGCGTTCGTCCCGGTGCGCTCGGCGGGCCAGCCGCGTTCGACGCTGTGGGGGCTGACCGTCCCGCTGCTCCTCGCCGCGCGGGCGCTCGGCCTCGCGGACGTGCCGGACTCGGCGCTGGAGTCGTCCGCCGCGCTGCTGGAGGACGTCGCGCACCGGTGCCGTCCCGCCAGCGAGCCGTTCGTGAACCCGGCCAAGCGGATCGCCCTGGACATCGCGGGCGACGTCCCGCTGGTGTGGGGCTCGTCGACGCTGGCGGGCGCCGCCGCGTACCGGATGTGCTGCCAGCTCAACGAGAACGCCAAGTACCCGGCCGTGTTCGGCGACCTGCCCGAGGCCGGCCACAACCAGGTGATGGCGTTCGATGGCCTCTTCGCCCGGGGCGGGTCCGCCGCGGGCGACCCCGACGACTTCTTCCGCGACCGCGCCGACGAGGCCGAGCACGGCCTGCACCTGGTCGTCCTGCGCGATGTCGAGGAGCACCCGCAGGTCGCCAAGCGCCGTGCGGCCTCCATCGACATGGCCCGCGACCGCGGCGTCCCGGTCACCGAGATCGCCGCGGAGGGCCGGCATCCGCTGGAGCGGATCGCCTCCCTCATCGCGCTCGCGGACTATGTCACGGTTTACTTGGCCATCGTCTTGGGCGTCGACCCCACGCCGGTACCGGCAATCCAGGAGCTCAAGGCGAGGATCGCGTAAGGGCGTGCCATGCCGCCGCGGGCCGTGAGGGCGCGGCGGGTGTGCGCACGACGAGTCACTGTGGGAGTTCTAGATGAGTGCTGAGGGTGGAACGAAGGCCATCGTCGCCGCGCTGGCCGCCAACCTCGGAATCGCCGTGTCGAAGTTCGTCGCGTTCGCGGCCACGGGTTCGTCGTCGATGCTGGCCGAGTCGATCCACTCGGTGGCCGACTCGGGGAACCAGGGCCTGCTGCTGCTCGGGCGCAAGCGGTCCGAACGCGACCGGACGCCGAAGCACCCCTTCGGGTACGGGCGTGAGCGCTACTTCTACGCGTTCGTGGTGGCGGTGGTCCTGTTCACCGTCGGCTCGGCGTTCTCCCTGTACGAGGGCTACCACAAGATCTCCCACCCGGAGAAGATCGAGTCGCCGGTCTGGGCGTTCGTGGTCCTGGTCATCGCGATCGGCCTGGAGGGCTTCTCGTTCCGCACCGCGATCAAGGAGTCGAACACGCTGCGCGGCGACCAGTCGTGGTGGGCGTTCATCCGGCGGGCCAAGGCGCCCGAGCTCCCGGTCGTCCTGCTGGAGGACCTCGCGGCGCTGGTCGGCCTGCTGCTCGCGCTGTTCGGCGTCGCGCTGGCCGTGGCCACCGGCGACGGCGTCTGGGACGGCGTCGGCACCGTGGCGATCGGCGTGCTGCTCGGCGTGGTCGCGACGATCCTGGCGATCGAGACCAAGAGCCTGCTGATCGGCGAGGGCGCCGACCCCGAGCAGGAGGAGCGGATCATCGCGGCGCTGGAGTCGGTGCCCGAGGTCGACCACGTCATGAACATCCGCACCGAGTTCGTGGGGCCGGAGGAACTGCTGATCGCCGCCAAGATCGCTGTCTACCACGACGACACGGCCGCGGAGGTGGCGCGCGGCATCGACGCGGCCGAGGCCAAGATCCGGGCCCAGTTCCCCGAGGCGCAGCTGATCTACCTGGAGCCCGCGCTGGACGAGGCGGACCGGCGCAACGCCCGTCCGGAGACTCCCGCCTCACCGGAGACCCCGGCCTCCTCCTGAGCGGGACCTGAGCGGGACCTCAGCGAGATCCGCGAGATCCGCGGGGTTCACATGGGATCCCTCGCCGGACGGCCGCCGCAAGTGCCGGTCGACCCCAGCCCAGGCGAGACCGGCGAGTGCCTCCGAGGAGGCGGGTACCGGCGGCCGTCCGGCGAGGTGCTTCCCATGCTCCCCGCCCGGACCCCTGAACCGGGCGGTTCTGGTGTGACCGCGGCGGCCCCACCGAACCCCCTACGTCGGCGGTGGCCGCCGTCGCGGTCACACTGAGAACACTACGTTCGCGCAGGTCCCCGGCACGTCCACCAAAAGGAGGGAAAGGGGGTCGTCCTCCAGGGGGATCCCGGTCGCCCGCATAACACCGCACGGTGAGGTGAGAGGCCCGCCCAGAGGTCAGTATGGAGAAGTGACCAGCAACGATCACTCCGACAAGACCCGGCCCGGACCCGACCCCGCCGGGTTCGGCCCCGCCCTCGCGCACCACGCGTGGCGGCTGTCCGGCCGGATCGTGGCGGGCGTGGGACAACTGCTGCTCTGGATCCTGACCGGGCTCGGCCATCTGCTGCGCCCGCTCGCCCTCCGGCTCACCGCCCGCCTGAACGGCACGGGCCGCCGTCCCCCGGCCGGTCCGGGCGGCGTCGCCCCGCCGCTCCCGCCGGACGCGACGGCGCCCCTCCCACGCTGGATCGGCGCCTGGCGCGAGTTCACCGAGTCCTGGTACTTCGCGCCGCTGACCGGCCTCGCGCTGACCATCGCCGCGCTCGCCGAGCTGGCGCCGCGGGTGGAGTCGCCGCTCAGCCTGGCGGGCGGCTTCGCGGTGGCGGGGACGCTCCCGCTCATCTGGCGCCGCGAGTACCTGCGTCCCGTCGCGGCCGTGGCGCTCGGCGCGTTCGCGGCGAGCCTGCTCACCGGCCAGATGGTGCTGGTCACCACGACCTTCGCGGCGCTCTGCGCGCTGTACGCGCTCGGCCGCCGGCTCCCGCGGCAGTCCGCGGGCGTCCTGGCCGCCGGGAGCGGCGTGACCGTGGCCGTGGTCTACCTCGCCACCTCCACCCTCGACGACGTCCCGTGGCCGGCCGCGTTCATCGCCGTCCTGGCCGCCATCGGCCTCGGCGACGCGCGCCGCGTCGTGGAGACGGCCGGGCGCACCGAGGCGGAGGCGGAGGAGCGCACCAACGAGACCCTCACCCGGCTCACCGCCGTCCAGCGGGAGCAGGCCGTGATGCGCGAGCGCGCCCGCATCGCCCGCGAGCTGCACGACGTGGTCGCGCACTCCGTCTCGATGATCGCCGTGCAGGCGGAGACCGCCCCCTACACGATGCGGGACCTGTCGGACGAGGCCCGCGCCGGTTACGGCGAGATCGCCAAGACGGCCCGGGACGCGCTGGTGGAGATGCGGCGGCTGCTCAGCGTGCTGCGCGCCGACGCCAAGCCCGAGCCGGAATCGGCGACGGCGCCGCAGCCGAGGCTGGACCGGCTGCCCGACCTGATCGAGCAGCACCGCGGCGCCGGCGGCCGGGTCGACCTCGCCGTGCACGGCGACGCGCGGACGCTGTCCACGACCGTCGAGCTGTCGGCGTACCGGATCGTCCAGGAGGCGCTGACGAACGCCCGGCGGCACGCGCCCGGAGCCGAGGTCCGCGTCGACCTGACGTTCCTGCCGGACCGTCTCGCCGTCACCGTCCGCGACGACGGGGCGTCCGCGCAGACCATGGTGCTGAACCGCGCCGGCGCCGCCGGGGCCGCGGCCCCGGGACCCGCCGCGGCGGGACGGACGCGCCTCGAATCCGCCGCCTCGGCCGGATCCGGCGGCGGACACGGGCTCGTGGGCATGCGGGAACGTGCGACCATGCTGGGCGGACGGTTCTCCGCCGGCCCGGCCACCGAGGGCGGGTTCGTGGTGGCGGCCGAGCTTCCACTGACCAGGGAGGAGAGTCCCACCCGTGGACCCGGTTCCGAGGCGCCTCCGGGCCGCCGCTGAGCGCCCCGGGCGGCAGCGGTGATCAAAGTGCTGATCGTCGACGACCAGACGATCGTGCGGGCCGGGTTCGCCGCCCTGCTCGCCGCGCAGGAGGACATCACCGTCGTGGGGGAGGCCGGCGACGGCCGTGAGGCGGTGCGGCTGGCCGAGCGGAATCGTCCGGACGTCGTCGTCATGGACATCCGGATGCCCGGCATGGACGGCATCGAGGCCACCCGCCGCATCCTCGCCCTGCCGGGCGCCGAGGGCGTCCGGGTGCTGGTCCTCACCACCTTCGACGTCGACGAGTACGTCTACGACGCGCTCGCCGTCGGCGCCAGCGGCTTCCTGCTCAAGGACGCCACCGCCGACGAGCTCGTCTCCGCCGTGCGCGTCGTGGCGCGCGGCGACTCGCTGCTCGCCCCGCAGGTCACCGGGCGGCTCATCCGCGAGTTCACGCGGCAGCGGCGGCACCGGCCGCAGGCGCCGTCGGAGCTGGCGACGCTGACCGCCCGGGAGACCGAGGTGCTGGTCCTGATCGCGGGCGGGCTGTCCAACGGCGAGATCGCGCGGCGGCTGGTGGTGAGCGAGCACACCGTCAAGACGCACGTGGCGCGGGTCTTCACCAAGCTGGGCCTGCGCGACCGCGCCCAGGCGGTCATGCTCGCCTACGAGTCCGGCGTGGTGGTGCCGGGCGAGAGCGCCTCCAGCTGACCGTCCGCCGGGCCCGCCGCCTCCCCGGGGCCGGGCCCGGACGCTCCTGCCCCGGCCCGGGGAGGAGTGGTCAGCGGCGGCGGAGCAGGCGGAGCGCCTTCTCCTTCTCGAAGTCGAGGGCGCGCGTGGGCGGCGCGGACAGCCGGCCGATGCGCTCGCCCAGTTCCCGGACGTGCGCCTGCACCTGCGGCTCGGCCAGGACGCGCAGCCCGAACGCCAGCTCGGCCGGCCCGATGTCGTAGCGCTTCTCCAGGGCCAGCGCGAGCGCCACGGCGCGCAGCTCGGCGTCGCCGAAACGCCGGTGCCCGCCGGCGCGCCTCGTCCCGCCGCCGGACGGCCCGCGACCCGCCGCCGGTGACCCGCCGCCGGGGGCTCCAC
>NZ_CAACVB010000320.1 GCF_900659635.1 Actinomadura roseirufa
CCAACCCGCCGGGCCGGGCCGCCGGCACGCCCGCCCGGCAGGCCCACGGCAGAGCCAGGCGCCCGGCGACGCCCGCGACCAATGCCGCGGCAGCCGGGTGCGGCGCCGCGGCGAGCGCCGTGACCTGGAGCAGCAGGACGAGCAGCAGCGTGACCACGCCGAACGGGCCGATGTCGGACCGCTTCATGATCGCGAGAGCCTCGCCGGCCGGCCGGCCGCTGCCCAGGCCGTCGGCGAGATCGGCCAGGCCGTCGAGATGCAGCGCCCGGGTGAGGGCGGCCGTGGCCGCCACCGCGAGCACCGCGGCGACCGTGCCCGACAGTCCGAGCGCGTCCCCCGCGGTGACGGCCAGCGCGGCGGCGCCACCGGTGACCAGGCCGACGGCGGGGGCGAGCAGCATCGCGGCGCGGGCCGTGCCCCGGTCGACCCGGCCCGTGCGCAGCGGGACGACGGTCAGCAGCGTGACCGCCAGCCGAAACCCGCCCGCCACAACGCCTTCAGCCCTGCCGTCCTCAGCCCTGCCGTCCTCAGACAAGCCGCTTTCATGCCTGCCGCCGCCAGCCCCGCCGTCTTTAGCCCTGCCGCTCTCAGGTCTGCCGTCTTCAGCCCTGTCCTCCGCCATGCCTCCACCACCCCCGGCCCGCCGTCGTCCTGGTGGTCGTCATGTCCCCACGGTGGCGCCGCCGGCAGCCGCTCCGGGCCGGAACGCCGTTATGTGGATAACCCTCGCGGGCGTATTTCGCGGTGCGGGTGGTGCCGCCGGTCATGGCAGCTCCACGACGCGGCCCGCGACGACGAGGGCGGCCTCCTCGGACTCGGCCGCCAGCCGCTGGTTGAGGCGGCCGAGCAGGTCGCGGAAGGCGCGGCCGGACGCCGTCGCGGGCACCACCGACAGCCCGACCTCGTCGCTGACCGCGACGACGCGGGCCGTGGCGGCGCGCCAGGCGGCGACCAGGTCGTCGACGGCGGGCCGCGCCCGCGCCGGGGCGTCCCACGCGTCGGCGGCGTCCACCACGGCCGTGAGCCACGTGCCGATGCCGTCCACGAGGACCGCGCCCCGCGCCGCCGCGAGGACGCCCGGGACATCGGTGGTCTCGACCGTGCGCCACCACGGCGGGCGGCGGGAACGGTGCGCGGCGATCCGCGCGGCCCATTCGGGGTCGTCGCCTCGGACCGCGCCGGTCGCGACGTACGTCACGTCCGGGTGGGCGGCCAGGCGGAGTTCGGCCTCGGCGGACTTGCCCGACCGCGAGCCCCCGAGGAGCAGTGTGCGGAAGGGCCCCTCCGGTGGCCGCCGCCAGAACGCCGACCGGCGCTCCAACTCGGCGGGGGAGGAGATCCGATGATCGACGTGCACGGCCATGACCTCGGTCCGGGGCGTCACGGCCCCGAGGCGGCGGAGACGGCCCAGGTGTTCTGGGCAGCCGACCAGATCCAGCAACACCGCGTCGTACTCCACCTGGGCGGACGGCTCCGGAGTGGAGCCCGGACCGGCCGCGACGAGCACGCGCCCGCCGCCGGGGCCCGTCACGTCGTATCCACCGGGCACCTCCGTGCGGGAGCACTGCTCCCAAGGGACGCCATCGATGGTGGCACTGGCCGGTTCATGCCGGATCCCGGCGATGCGGAGCCGGTTGCAGGACGCGCAGTCACAGCCCGAACACGGCCATCCCCGCGGGCCGGCGAAGGCGCGGAGCTCGATCTTCATGTCGCGGTTCATGTCGAGCGGAACTCTACGGCCGCCAGGGAGAGGCGATCCGCACTGGATACCCTCGGCCTGGAAGTCGAGATGTTCCCTCCTGAGGAGACGCGGTGGCATACCCCCCGAACGCGCCGTGGCCGGACCAGCCGGGCAGCCGACCGGGCTCGCCGCCCGGATACGGGCCGCCGCCCATGCCGCCGGGGCCTCCCGGACCGCCGGGCCCCGGCGGAATGCCTCCCGGAATGCCCGGCGGGGCCTGGCAGCCGCCGCCGCCCCCGCCGCCCCGCAGGGGCGCGGGCCTGGTGATCGCGCTGGCCGGCGGCGGCCTGGTCGTGGTGCTGGTCGTGGTCGCCGCGGTCGTGCTCCTCACCCGGTCCGGCGGAGACGATGACGGGGGAGGCGGCGCCGCGGCGCCGCTGAAGCCGGGCCAGATCGCGGGCGGCGCGGTCGCCACGCCCGGCGATGACGGGAGCCTCACCATGGCCCGCCCCGGCGTCACGAGCCCCGTCGTGGACGTCTACGAGGACTTCGCCTGCCCCCACTGCGGCGCGTTCGACCGCATGCACGACCCGATGCTCAAGGAGCTGGCGGTCTCCGGCCGCGCCAAGATCGTCTTCCGGCCGGTGGTCATCTTCGCCCCGGGCGCCGAGCCCGCCTACGGCAACTCGCTGCGGGCCGCCGCGGCCCTGCGGTGCGTCGGGGACGGCGCGCGCTGGCTCTCCTACCAGGACGCGCTCTACTCCCACCAGCCAGCCAGTCTGGAGAGCAAGGGGTACGACACGTCCGACCTCGTCTCCTACGGCGCGCCGTTCGGGCTGGCCGGAGACGACTTCTCCGGCTGCGTGAAGAGCCAGCGGTACGCGGCCGAGGTGAAGGCGGTCAGGGAGCGCTATCTGGCGTCCGGGTTGCAGGGCACGCCCAGCGTGAGGGTGAACGGCCGGCAACTGGACCAGTCCGATACGGGCGACCCGGAGCGGATGCGCCGCGCGATCGAGGCCGCGGCGTGATCGAACGGCTAGTCTCACCGCGACGAAGGAGGTCGAGCGCGATGGCGTGGAGCTGGCGTTTGGAGAAGGCGGACGGGCAGTCCGCCGGGGTGGCGGAGGAGACCTTCTCCACCCAGGCGGACGCGGAGAGCTGGCTGGGCGAGAACTGGCGCGGCCTCCGGGCGGGCGAGGTCGACAAGGTGACCCTGCTGGACGGCGAGACGGTCGTGTACGCGATGAGCCTGCACGACCCGGAGTGACCCGGGCCGTGCGGACGGCGGGGATGGGCCGCGGGGCCGGATGGTCCCGCGGCCTTCTCCGTGCGTGTCCTCCGCGCGTCTCCCTCGGCGCGCCTCAGCGTGCCCTGGGGCGCCTCAGGCGCCTCAGGGGCGCCGGCGGGGGCTGACGGTCAGGTCGGGGTCGCGGACGACGGAGTCGGCGAGCACGTCGTCGATGCGCTTCAGGACGTCGGCCTCCAGCTTCACCCCGGCGGCCTTCACGTTGTCGGCGACCTGCTCCGGCCGGGACGCGCCGACGATCGCCGCCGACACGTTCGGGTTCTGCAGCGTCCAGGCGACCGCGAGCTGCGCCATCGACAGCCCGAGCTCCTCGGCGACCGGCCGCAGGTTCTGGACGCGGGTCAGCAGGTCGTCGTCCAGGTAGCGCTTGACCATGTCGGCGCCGCCCTTCTCGTCGGTGGCGCGCGAGCCCTCGGGCAGCGGCTGTCCGGGCTTGTACTTGCCCGTCAGGACGCCCTGCGCGATCGGCGACCAGACGATCTGGCCGACGCCCTCGCGCTCGCACAGCGGGACGACCTCCTTCTCGATCACCCGCCACAGCATCGAGTACTGCGGCTGGCTGGAGACGATCCGGTCCAGGCCCATCTCGTCGGCGATCTTCAAGGCCCGCTCGATCTCCTCGGCGCGCCACTCCGAAACGCCGATGTACAGCACCTTGCCCTGCCGCACCAGGTCGTCGAAGGCCCTGAGGGTCTCCTCCAGCGGCGTCTCGTAGTCGAAGCGGTGCGCCTGGTAGAGGTCGATGTAGTCGGTGCCCAAGCGGCGCAGCGAACCGTTGACGGACTCCACGATGTGCTTGCGGGACAGGCCGCGGTCGTTGGGGCCGGGACCGGTCGGCCAGTAGACCTTGGTGAAGATCTCCAGCCCCTCGCGGCGCTGTCCCTTCAGCGCGCGTCCGAGGACCTCCTCGGCGCGCGTGCCGGCGTACACGTCGGCGGTGTCGAAAGTGGTGATCCCCTCGTCGAGGGCGGCCCGCACGCAGGCGAGCGCGGCCTCCTCCTCGACCTGGGAGCCATGGGTGATCCAGTTGCCGTACGCGATCTCGCTGATCTTCAGACCGCTCCGGCCGAGGTTTCGAAACTCCATGGTCATGACCCTAGCCCCGGCGGAGATCAGGATCGTCCGGCGCGGGACGGGGCGCGGGACGGGGCGCGGACGGGCCGTCCGGTCAGACCCGGTCCTTCTCGCCGACCTTCACCTGCGGGCCCGGCACGCGCAGCCGGCGGATCTGCATGGCGCGCATCGCGGCGTACATCCCGACGCCCTTGGGGTCCTCGTCGGGGTACCGCTCGGCGGCCAGCCGCTTGACGCCGCGGCTGAGCATGAGGCCCTCGCCGAACACCACGAGCAGCAGCACCGGCGGCGCGAACAGCACCAGCAGCCGGGCGGCCGGGACCGGCAGCAGGCTGAGCATCACGATCGCGAACATCGCGTACATCAGGTACGAGCCGACCGTGCGGCGCGCGTCGACGTAGTCGCGCGCGAGCTTGCGCACGGGCCCCTTGTCGCGCTTGAGGAGGTACTTCGAGTCCCCCTTGGCCATGCCCTCGCGGGCCTTGACGCGATCGGACGCCTGCCGCTCCCTGAGCTTCTTGTAGGCCTCCTTGCGGGTGGCCGGAGCGGTGATCGGCTGGCGGCGGCGCTTCTCGGCCTCACTGCGCTTGGGAGTGGGCCGGCCCTTCCCCCCTGGCTTTACTACCTGAGGAGGATTCGCCGGGGCTTCCGGGGTACGACGCTTGAACACGGGATCAGCCTACCGGCTGCGAACATCGTGGCTGCCTCGCGCGTTAACGCGTAGGGTGATAAGAACCCCAGCAGTGGTCAATGAGCCCAGTTGCGACGACTGAGCGACAGCACGAAGGGACCGGCGCCGCGCGATGAGCGTGATGAAGCGAATGTCGATGATCTTCAAGTCCAAGGCGAACAAGGCTTTGGACCGCATGGAGGATCCTCGCGAGACGCTCGACTACTCCTACCAGCGCCAGCTGGAGATGCTGCAGAAGGTCCGTCGGGGGGTCGCCGACGTCGCCACCTCGCGCAAGCGCCTCGAGCTGCAGATCAACCAGCTCGAGCAGCAGCAGAACAAGCTGACCGACCAGGGCAAGAAGGCGCTGCAGGTCGGCCGCGAGGACCTCGCCCGCGAGGCGCTCACCCGCAGGGCGGGACTGGACGGCCAGCTGAACGACCTGCGCGCGCAGTACCAGCAGCTGCAGGGCGAGGAGGAGAAGCTCACGCTGGCCTCCCAGCGGTTGCAGGCCAAGGTCGACTCCTTCCGCACCCGCAAGGAGACGATCAAGGCGACCTACACGGCCGCCGAGGCGCAGACCAAGATCAACGAGGCGTTCTCCGGCATCTCCGAGGAGATGGGCGACGTGGGTCTGGCGATCCAGCGCGCCGAGGAGAAGACCGAGACGATGAAGGCGCGCGCCGGGGCGATCGACGAGCTGCTGGCCTCCGGTGCCCTTGAGGACTTCTCCGGCCCGAAGGACGACATCCAGGCGGAGCTGGACCGGATGGGCTCCGGCCCCGGCGTCGACCTGGAGCTGGAACGTCTCAAGGCGGAGCTGGGCCAGGGCCCGGCGCCCAAGGAGCTGAACCAGGGGTCGCCCACCGCCCGGCCGCAGCAGCACCCCCACGACACCCCGCAGCAGGCCCCCTGGCCGCAGCAGCCCGGGGGTGCGCAGTGATCGTCCGCCTGATGGGGGAGGGACAGCTGGACGTGGCCGCCGACGAGCTGTCCGCCCTCAACACGCTCGACGACGAGCTGGAGGCGGCCATCGAGACCGGCGACGAGACGGCGTTCCGCGCCGCGCTGCACGCCCTGCTGGACAACGTCCGGAAGGTGGGGACCCCGCTTCCGGCCGACAGCCTGGCGCCGTCCGAACTGATCCTGCCGCCGGCGGACGCGCACATCGACGAGGTCCGCTCCATGCTGGGCGACGAGGGGCTCATTCCCGACTGACCCGGCGGCCGGCCGGGCGGCGGAGCCGTCCCGGCGACGAGCCCCGGACCCCTGGCCTGGCACGAAACGACGGCCTCGCGCGTTGTGACAAGTGAATCGGGGAAGAACTGGGGGATCCGATGGCCCGCACGCGTTACGCCTCCGACCGGGGGCTGACGTCCCGCATGCTGCTGACCATGTTCCTGCTGGGGCTGGTCTACGTCGTCTTCGTGACGGCGTTCTTCGTCGTCTCGCCCACCTTCGGGGTGATCGGGCTCACCGCCGCGCTGCTGTTCCTGTTCGCTCAGTACTTCTTCTCCGACCGGCTGACGATGTTCGCCATGCACGGCCGGGAGGTCTCCGCCGAGGAGGCGCCCGAGCTGCACGGCGTCATCGACCGCATCTGCGCGATGTCGGACACGCCCAAGCCGCGCGTCGCGATCGCCGACACCGACGTCCCGAACGCCTTCGCCACCGGCCGCAACCAGAAGAAGGCCGTCGTCTGCGTCACGACCGGGCTGCTGCGCCGGCTCGACCCGGTGGAGCTGGAGGGCGTCCTGGCGCACGAGATGGCGCACATCGCGCACCGCGACGTCGCGGTCATGACGATCGCCTCCTTCCTCGGCATCTGCGCCGGCCTGATCACCAGGCTCGGCCTGGAGTGGGGCCTGTGGGGCGGCTTCAACCGCCGCGACGGCGACCAGAACACCGGCCTGATCCTGCTCGCGGTGGTGGCCGTCAGCGCCGTCGCGTACGCGGTCAGCTTCCTGCTCACCCGGGCCCTGTCGCGCTATCGGGAACTGTCGGCCGACCGCGCCGCCGCGCTGCTCACCGGCCGGCCCTCCGCGCTGGCCAGCGCGCTCACCAAGGTCACCGGCGAGATCGCGCGGATCCCCACCAACGACCTGCGCTCCGCCCAGGCGTTCAACGCGTTCTTCTTCACCCCGGCGTTCGGCAAGGGGTTCAGCATCTCCTCGCTGTTCTCCACGCACCCGACGCTGGACCGGCGGCTCGCGCAGCTGTCGACGATCTCCGACCAGCTCAGCAGGGGAGCCTGATGGGATTCCTGGACACGCTGCTCGGCCGGTCCAAGCCGGTCAAGCCCGATCTCGACCGGCTGTTCGCGCTGTCCACCGCCGCCGTCACGCTGGAGGCCGCCACCGGTTTCCGGCCCACCGGCCTCGGCTCGGTGTGCTTCCGCGCCGCCGAGGGCGGCGCGTTCGCCCGGCTGCAGGACGACGTCCGGGAGCTCCTCGACGCCGATGAGGGCCCCCAGGTCGAGATCAGCACCGACACCTACGGCTACACCTGGCTGCTGGCCACCCACACGCCCGACGAGCTGCCCGACCTCGTCACCGACCTGCACGCGGTGAACGCCACCCTGGAGGGCGGCGGCTTCGGCCCGCACCTGCTGTGCTCCCTCGCCGGGTTCGCCGGCCCCGACGGCCGGCGGCTCGCGCTGGTCTACCTCTACAAGCGCGGCACCTTCTACCCGTTCGCGCCGCAGCCCGGCGACAAGCGCGACAACGCGCTGGAACTGCAGGTGCGCGGTGCCGTCGGGGCCGACCTGCCGTTCGAGGACGACCTCGGCCGCTGGTTCCCCGTCTGGGGCGCCCCCGGCCTGTGACACCCGCCGCCGCGGCGCCCGGCGCCCGGCGCCCGGCGGCTCCGGGACGGGCGGGTCGGTGGATGCTCGTCCTCATCGGGCTGACCGCGGT
>NZ_CAACVB010000321.1 GCF_900659635.1 Actinomadura roseirufa
CTCGCCGAGCGGGCACGCCGCGTGGTAGGCGGCGGTGAGCGCGGCGGCCACCGCCAGCGGCCGGTCCGCGCCGCGCATCGCGCTGGAGGCCAGCACCGCGAGGTCGGCGACGCGCGGCGCCGGCGCCGCGTCCCCGAAGTCGATCACGCCGGAGACGCGGTGCCGCGGGCCGTCCCGGCGGACCAGCACGTTGAAGACGTTGAGGTCGTGGTGGACGACCGCCACCGGCAGGCCGTCGAGCCGCCCGGCGAGCGTCGGCAGGTACAGCGCCTGGATCCGCGCCGCCGCGGCCCGCAGGTCCGGGTCGGCGATGTGCGCGACCGAGTCGGCGAGCGCCCGGCCCGAGTGCGCGAGGTCCCAGTAGTGCGGCTCGGGCGGTTCGGGGTGGGTGAACGAGGCCGTGGCGGCGGCCAGCCGCCCGGCCGCCGTGCCGACGTCGGCGAGCAGCTCGGCCGACCGGCGCGGCACCTCGGCCAGCGGCGCGCCGGGCACCCACGTCAGCAGCCGCACCAGCAGGCCGCCCGCCGCGACGGTCCGCTCACCCGACCGGGACGGGACGGGCCGGGGCACGGCGTACCCGATGTCCCGCTCCGCCAGATGCTCCAGCAGCGCCGTCTGGAACGCGGCGGCGCGCGCCTCCGCAACCCCGGTGATCTTGAGGACGTACTGCGCGCCGTCCGCGCCGGTGACGTGGACGTTGCGGTCGGTCTCACCCGCCAGCGGCCGGAGCGTCACCGCCGCGAGCCCGTAGGCGTCGCGCAGGACGTCGCGCGTGAACGCGTCGGTCACCTCCGGTACGCCCGCGGTGATGCGCGCGAAGCGCGCGTCGGTCGCGGTGCCGTCGTCGGTGTGCGGTGCCACGGGCTGGACTCCCATCGCCGGGGACGTGCGCTGACTGTGCTTGTCGTGGTTCATCGGCTCTCGTGGTTCATGCGTCCGCGGTCACTTCCACCGCGGGGGAGGGGACGGAGGAACCGGTGGGATCCGCGACGACCGCCTGGTGCCGGGGATCCCAGCTCACCGTGACCGCCTCGCCCGGCATCGCGGGCAGCGGCGGCCCCACCGGGTGCGTGGCGGTGCCGGTGGCGCCGTCGTCGAACCGCAGCCCCACCTGGTGCCGGTCGCCGACGTACACGATCTCGGTGACCGTCGCCCCGACGCGGTTGTGCCCGGCGGCGACCCGCCCCGCCTCGACGTGCAGCTCCAGCCGCTCGGGCCGGACGACCACGACGCCGTCGGCCCCGTCGAGCGCGGGCTCCAGGAGCGGCGCCCGCAGCGCGTGCGGGCCGCACCGCAGCACGCCCGCCGCCCGGTCGACGGTCCCGCGGAACCCGGTCGACTCGCCGAGGAACTGCGCGACGAACAGCGTCTCCGGCCGCTCGTACAGCTCGGCCGGGGTACCGCACTGCTCGATCCTCCCGTCGTTGAACACCGCGATGCGGTCGGACAGGGTGAGCGCCTCGTGCTGGTCGTGGGTGACGAAGATGAAGGTCATCCCGAGCTCGCGGTGCATCCTCGCGATCTCGCGCTGGAGCTGGTCGCGCAGCCGCCGGTCCAGCGCGCCGAGCGGCTCGTCCATGAGCAGCGCCCGGGGCTGGTAGACGACGGCGCGGGCCAGCGCCACGCGCTGCTGCTGCCCGCCGGACAGCTGGCCGGGCAGCCGGTCGGCGAAGTCGCCGAGGTGCACCAGCTCCAGCGCCTCGGCGACCTTGGCCGCGATGTCGGCCTTGGCCATCCTGCGCTGCTGGAGCGGGAACGCCACGTTCTTGGCCACGCTCAGATGGGGGAACAGGGCGTACTGCTGGAACACCACGCCCAGGTCGCGCTTGTGCGGCTTCAGCCGGGACACCTCGCGGCCGTCGATCTCGATCGACCCGGCCGTCACCGACGCGAACCCGGCGAGCATGGACAGCATCGTCGTCTTGCCCGAGCCGGACGGCCCGAGCAGCGTCATGAACTCGCCCTGCGCGATGTCGAGCGAGACGTCGTCCACGGCGGGGCGGGCCGTCCCCGAGTAGATCTTGGAGACCCCCCTGATCCTGATACCGCGGCCGCCGTCGTCCTTGGTCGGGCTCATCGTGTCCTCCGTTCGCGGCGAACCAGCTGCGGGACGAGCAGGACGAGGGTGGTGACCACCACCATCAGGCTCGACGCGGCAGCGATGGTGGGGTCGATCTCCAGGGTGATCGAGTTGTACATCTGCACCGGAAGCGTCTGGATGTCCGGCGTCTGGAGGAACAGCGCGACGACCACCTCGTCCAGCGAGGTGACGAACGCGAAGGCGAACCCGGACAGCACGCCCGGCGCCACCAGCGGCACGGTGATCCGGAAGAAGGTCGTCCAGGCGGTGGCGCCGAGGGTCGCGGCGGCGACGTCCATCGTCCGGTCGTAGCCGGACAGGCTCGTCGACACGGCCGTCACGACGAACGGCAGCGCCAGCACGGTGTGCGCGACCACGAACCCGACGGCCGTCCCGTTGAGCTGCCAGCGGATGAACACCCCGTAGATCGCCACCGCGACCACGATCCCCGGCATGATCATCGGTGCCATCAGCAGCGCGCGGACCGTGCCCAGCCCGCGGAAGCGGGACCGGGTCAGGCCGAGCGCGACCGCGACGCCGAGGACGGTCGCGACGACCGCCACCAGCAGGCCGATCTGGAGCGAGGTGAGCAGCGCGTACATCCACTTCTCGGACCCGAAGAACGACCGGTACCAGCGCAGCGACCACGTCTTCGGCGGAAACTCGAAGGTGTCGGCCCCGGAGAAGCTCATCGGGATCACGACGACGGTCGGGGCGATCAGCAGCAGCCCGGTCAGCGCGACCGCGGTCCGCAGGCCCCAGCCGAGCCCGCCCTCCTTGCCGCCCTTGATCCGGTCGCGCGGCGGCTCAGTCATTTCCCACCGCCTTTCCCAGCGCCCGGGACGACCCGGCGAACCGCGACACGGCGAACAGCACCAGCAGCGTCACCGTCAGCAGGACCGAGCCCAGCGCGCCCGCGCCGCCGAAGTCCAGCAGCCGGCTGACCCGGTCGCCGATCACCTGCGAGATCAGCGACTGCTGCGGCGAGCCGAGCAGCGCCGGGGTGATGTAGAAGCCGAGCGTCATGATGAACACCAGCGAGAAGCCCGACAGCATGCCCGGCACCGACAGCGGGACGTACACCCGCGCGAACGCCCGCCAGCGCGGCGCGCCGAGGCTGCCGGCCGCGTCCAGCAGCCGCCGGTCGATGCCCTCCATGCCGCTGTACAGCGGCAGGACCATGAAGGGCAGCATGACCTGGACCATCGCCAGCGCCACGCCCGCCACCGTGCCGAGCAGGACGACGCCGTCGAAGCCGATCGCGCCGAGGAACCGCTCGATCGGCCCGCCGCGCTGCTCCAGCATGTACCAGGCGAAGTTGCGGGCCATCAGCGACGTCCAGAACGGCAGCAGGACGATCACCGTCAGCACGCCCCGGGCGCGCGCGCCGACCTTCGTCATCGCGTAGGCGTAGGGGTAGGCGATGAGCAGGGTGGACACGGCCACGATCAGCGCCGTGACCAGCGTCCGCACCAGCACCTTGACCGAGACGCCGTCGTGCAGGAGCGCGGTGTAGTTGCCGAGGCCCGCGTGGGGCTCGGTGAAGCTCCGCCACACGATCGTGGCGATCGGGTAGAAGAAGAACACCAGCAGGAGCGCGGCCGCGGGCAGGATGAACAGCGCCGCCCGGCCGCGGGGACGCGGGCCCTCGCGTCCCCGCGTGGGCACCGCCGTCACCGCCGGCGTGGTCGTGGTCGTCGTCATGGTCGCCTCACCCGGCGAGCCACGCGGTGTAGCGCGCCGTGACCCGGTCGAAGTTCTTGCCCCACCACGCCGAGTCCGAGCGGACGACCGAGGCCCTGCGGTCGGGCGTGAACGGGTTCACCCGCTGCTGGACCTCGTTGTAGTTCGGCGTGATGTTCTCGTTGATCGGCTGGACCGAGGCCAGGGCCGCCAGGTCGGCCGACGGCTTCGCCTTGGACGCGAACGCGATGAACTTCATCGCCTGCTCCTTGTTGGGAGCGTCCTTGGGCACGACGAGGTCGTCCCAGTTCACGATGGTCTTGTCCCAGACGGGCTCGAAGGGCGCCCCCGCCTTGAGCGCCTGGTAGGCGCGGGCGGACAGGACCAGGCCCATGTCCACCTGGCGGTCGACCAGCATCTGCTGCATCTGCCCGTACGTCTTGGCGAAGGTGGTCACCTTCTTGATGGGCTCCAGCTTGCGGAAGGCGCGGTCGAGGTCCAGGGGGTAGAGCTTGTCCCGGGGGACGCCGTCGGCGAGGAGCGCCGCCTCCAGCAGCCCCACCGCGATCTCCGGTGGCACGATCCGCCGCCCCGGGAACTTCTTCACGTCGAAGAAGTCCGCGATCGTCTTCGGCTGGTTCGAGGCGTACTTCTTCTTGTCGAACATGAAGATCAGGCTGTAGAAGTACGCGGGCACGCCGCACTGGCCGACCGTCCCCTTGGGGAACACGCTCTGGTCGATCACGGAGAAGTCCAGCTTCTCCACGTACTTGCCGCAGTACTGCTCGGCCGCCGCCGCGCTGGTGTCGACGACGTCCCAGGTCACCTTCTTCGCCTCGACCATCGTCCGCATCTTCGCCTCGTCGACCGGGCCATCGTTGCGGATCTTCAGCTTGGTCTGGGCGGTGAAGGGGTCCTGCCACGCCTGCTTCTGGTAGTCCTGGAACGGGCTCCCGGTCGACACGAACGTCAGCGAGTCACTGCCGGCCGACGGGCTGCCGATGCTGCAGGCCGCGGCCGTGGTCACGGCGAGACCGGCGGCGATCGCCCGGGTCCTGATGCCTGTGTTGAGACGCACGGTCTCCTCCGTTGGGATTCGCGCAAGTCTTGCGGTGGGGTGGGACGGCGGGTGCCGGGTGGGCGGCGGTGCCGGGCGTGCTACCGCGCGGACTCGACCTGTTCGGTCAGGACCCTCGCGAGCGTGTCCACCTGCTCCTCGGTGATCACCAGGGGCGGGGACAGGACGATGCTGGTGCCGGAGGCGCGGACGATGACGCCCTGGGCGCGGGCGCCGGCCTGGACCGCGGAGGTGTCGCCTCCGGTGAACTCCACGCCGAGCATCATGCCCACGCCGCGCACCTCCAGGACGTGGTCGAGCCGTTCGAGCGGGCGCAGGGCGTCCAGCAGCCGCCCGCCGAGCCGCTCGGCCCTTTCCAGGAGCCCCTCGCGCCGGAGGATCTCCAGGTTGGCGAGCGCCACGGCGGCGCCCACCGGGTGGCCGTTGTAGGTGAAGCCGTGCAGGAACTGCGCGCCGTCGGCCAGGTCGAGCACGCGGTCGCCGAGCAGCACGGCGCCCATCGGGACGTAGCCGCTGGACAGTCCCTTCGCGGTGACGATGATGTCCGGCTCGATGCCGTAGCGCTCGCTGGCGAACCAGTGGCCGGTCCGCCCGAACGCGGTGACGATCTCGTCCACGATCAGGAGGACGCCGTGCCGGCGCAGCACCTCCTGGACGCGCGGCCAGTAGCCCTCCGGCGGCGGGACCATGCCGCCGACGCCGAGCACCGGCTCGCCGATGAACGCGGCGACGCGGTCCGGGCCGATCCGCTCGATGCGCTCCTCCAGCTCCTCGATCAGCCGGTCGGCGGCCCCGGCGTCGCCGCGCGGGACGTGCGGCCTGCCGAGGAACTCGATGCCAGGGACGAGCGGGCCGTACCCGGCGCGGAGCCGGTCGATCCCGGTGGCGGCCAGCGAGCCGCCGCCCATGCCGTGGTACCCGCCCGACCGGGCGAGCACGACCATGCGCTCGGGACGGCCGGCGTGGTGCTGCGCCAGCCGGGCCAGCTTGATCGCGGTCTCGTTGCCCTCGGAGCCGCCGTTGGTGAAGAAGACCCGGCGGATCCCGGGCGGCGCCAGCTCCACCAGGCGCTGCGCCAGCCGGATCGACGGCTCGTTGGAGTAGTCGCCGAACGAGGAGTAGAACTCCAGCCTGGCGATCTGCTCGGCGGCGGCGTCGGCCAGCTCCCGGCGGCCGTGGCCGACCGGGCACTGCCACAGCCCGCACGTGCCGTCGATGTACTCGCGGCCCTCGACGTCCCAGACGAGGGCGCCCTCGCCGCGGTCGAGGACGAGCGGCTCGGCCGGAGCGCCGATCACGCTGTGCGGGTGGACCAGCGTCCGGTTGTCCAGCTCGGCGAGCTCGCGTGCGCGGGCCGAAGCGTCCCGGACCCGGGCGACCTGCTGCCCCATCGTCATGGCACCGTCCTCACAGTCTGATCGAAACGGACTTGGGCTCCAGGTAGGCGTCGATGCCCTCGCTGCCGCCCTCGCGCTCCTGGCCGCTGTTCTTCATCCCGCCGAACGGCAGCTCGGGCCGGACGGGGGCGGGGTCGTTCACGCCGACGATCCCGAAGTCGAGCCGGTCCACGGCCCGCCAGACCCGGGCGAGGCCCGAGCCGAAGACGTAGGCCGCCAGGCCGTAGTCGGTCGCGTTGGCGCGTTCGACCGCGTCCTCGTCGTCGTCGAAGACGTAGACCGGAAGCACCGGCCCGAACGTCTCCTCGGAGCCGATCAGCATGGTGTCGTCGGCGCCGGTCAGGACGGTCGGCTCGTAGAAGGCGCCGGCGAGCCCGGCCCGCGGGTGACCCGCCGGCGGGCTCCAGCGGCGGCCGCCCGCGGCCACGGTCGCGCCGCGCTTGACGGCGTCGGCGACGTGCCGCTCGACCTTGTCCAGCCCGGCGAAGTCGATCAGCGGGCCGAGCGTGGTGCCCTCGTCGGCGCCGTGGCCGGGCCGCAGTGCCGCCACCCGCTCCAGCAGCAGCGGCAGGAACGCCTCGTACGCGCCGCGCTGGACGAACAGCCGGTTGATCGCGATGCAGCTCTGCCCGGCGTTGGCGAACTTGGCCGCGGCCACGGCCGCCGCGGCGGCCGGCAGGTCGGCGTCGTCGAGCACGATCGCCGGCGAGTGCCCGCCCATCTCCAGCGAGGTGCGGCGCAGGTGCCCCTCGGTGGCGCGCAGCAGGCCCAGGCCGACCTCGGTCGAGCCGGTGAAGCTGACCTTGCGCAGCCGGCGGTCGGCGAGCAGGGCGCCCACCACCTCGCCCGGCCGGGTGGTCGTGATCGACTGGAGCACGCCGGGCGGCAGCGCGGCGGCCTCGGCGACGATCCGCACCAGCTCGGTGCCGATCAGCGGGGTCTGCTCCGCGGGCTTGACGATCAGCGTGCAGCCGGCGGCGAGGGCCAGCCCGACCTTGCGGAGCAGCATGCTCGCCGGGAAGTTCCACGGGGTGATCGCGAGGGCGGGGCCGACCGGCGCGCGCAGCACCAGCCCGGGGCCGCCCGCGGCGCGCGCCGTCACCCTCCCATCGGCCCGGCGGCCCTCCTCGGCGGCCCAGTCGAGCATCCGGGCGCTGCCCAGGACCTCCCCGCGGGCCTCGCCGAGCGGCTTGCCGTTCTCGCTGGTCATCAGCGCCGCCAGCGAGTCCGCCTCGGCGCGGACGCGGGCCGCGGCGGCGCGCAGCCCAGATCGGAAGAGCACACGT
>NZ_CAACVB010000322.1 GCF_900659635.1 Actinomadura roseirufa
GAACTGGCCGCGCTGCTGCTGCGCGGCGCGCCGGGCCTGCGGATCCTGGCCACCGGCCGCGAGCCGCTCGGCGTCGCGGGCGAGACGGTGTACCTGGTCGAGCCGCTCGGGCGGGACGAGGCGATCCGGCTCTTCGACGCCCGCGCCGCCGCGGCCGCGCCGGGCTTCTCCCCGGCCGCAGACCGCGACGCCGTCGCCGAGATCTGCCGCCGCCTGGACGGCATCCCGCTCGCCCTCGAACTGGCCGCGACCCGCGTCCGCACGCTCGGGGCCCGGGAGCTGGCGGCCCGGCTGAGCGACCGGTTCCGGATCCTCGGCCACGGCCGCCGCGGCGCCCCCGAACGCCAGCGCACCCTCCGCGCGATGATCGACTGGAGCTGGGAGCCGCTCGGGGCGCCCGAGCGGGCCGTGCTGCGCAGGCTCGCCGTGCACCGCGACGGCTGCGCGCCCGAGGGGGCGGAGGCCGTCTGCGCGGGCGGCGAGGTGCGCGGCGAGGACGTCCTCGACCTGCTCACCCGGCTCGTGGACCGGTCCCTGGTCGTCATGGCCGAGGGCCCGGCGGGACCCCGCTACCGGCTGCTGGAGTCCGTCGCCGCCTACGCGATGGAACGCCTGGACGAGGCGGGCGACCGCGCCGGCGCCCTCGACCGGCACCTGGCCCACTACCGCGGCCTCGCCGAACGCGCCGAGCCGCACCTGCGCGGCGGCGGGCAGCGCGAGTGGCTCGAGCGGCTCGACGCCGAGTCCGCCAACCTGGGCGCGGCGCTGGAGGAGGCCCTGCGGCGCCCCGACCCCGGCGAGGCGGTGCGCCTCGCCACGGCGCTGTGCTGGTGGTGGCTCAAGCGCGGCCGCCTGCGCGAGGCCCGCCAGAGCCTGTCGGCGGTGCTCGACGCCGCCCCCGGCGCCGCCGAGCTCCGCGTGCTGCGGACGGCGTTCGCGCAGCTCACGGGGGAGCGGCCGGACCCGGACGAGGACCCGGCCCCCGCCGTCGCCGACCCCGTCCGCTGCGGCCGGGCGCTGTGGCTGCACGCCTTCGGGCTGTTCCACACCGGCGACCCCGACGCCGCCGAGAAGGCCAACGACCGCGCGCTGGACCTGTTCACCGGAGCGGGCGACCGCTGGGGCACCGCCGCCGCCCTCGGGCTGCGGTCGATGCTCGCGCTGGTGCGCGGCGACCTCCCCACGATCGAGCGCGACGGCCGGCGCGCCGCGCGGCTGTTCCGCGAGGCCGGCGACCGCTGGGGCGAGCTGCAGACGGTGCCGCCGCTGGCCGTCCTCGCCGAGATCCGCGGCGACTACGGCGAGGCCGGCCGCCGCCAGCGCGAGGGCCTGGCCATCGCCTGCGAGCTCGGCCTGCGCACGGAGGTCGCCGCGCGGCTCTCGGGCCTCGGCCGCCTGGCGCTGCTCGCCCGCGACTGGGACCGGGCGCGCGACCTGCACGAGCGGGCGGGCCGGCTCGCCGCGGACCAGGGATACCGCTACGGCGAGCTGCACGCGCTGATGGGCCTGGCCCTCGGCGCGCGCCGGGCCGGTGACCTGGACACCGCGCAGGCGCACCTGGACCGCATCCGCGAGGAGTACGACTCGTCCCAGATCGGGGAGCACCTCCTGTTCGCCGAGCTCGGCTTCACCGCCGAGCTCCGCGGCGACGGAGCCCGCGCCGCCGCGCTGCACCGGCGCGGCCTGGACATCGCCCGCTCCCTGGGGGACCCGCGCGCGCTTGCCCTGTCGCTGGAAGGGCTGGCAGGCGCCCGCCTGCGGGCCGGAGACGCCCACCGTGCCGCCCTGCTGCTCGGCGCGGCCGACGCGGCCCGCCGCGGCGTCGGCGCCCCGCTCCCGCCCGCCGAACGCGGCGACGTGGACCGGATCACGGCCGGGGCCGTCGCCGTCCTGGGCGAGAGCGAGTTCACCGCCGTCTTCCGCGAAGGCGCCCGCACCGCCCCGGCGGTCGCCGCCGACGCCGGGTGACGACCCGGCCCTTTCCGTCTCCCACCTCGAAGAACGCGCCCCCCGCCCGCGCGCCGGCTCGCGCCCGGTCGCGGGCGAGCCGCCACGGCGACGCGAGAGAACACGCCCCTCCCCGTTGCAGTTCGTCACACGAACTAATATTGTTCGTGTCACGAATCAATCTGCGGGAATGATGGAGAGTGATGGAACATGGGACGCACCGTGGTGGTCATCGGCGGCGGTTACGGCGGGTCGGCGGTCGCCAAAGCACTGGACGACCACGCCGACGTGGTGCTCATCGAACCGAAGGACGCCTTCTACCACGCCTCGGGGGCCCTGCGCGCGCTCGTCCGGCCCGACTGGGCCGGCGCCATCTTCTTCCCCTATGACCGCCTCCTGCGACGCGGCCGGGTCGTCCGCGACCGCGCGGTCTCGGTGGACCCCGGCGGCGCCACCCTGGCCTCAGGCGCGCGCGTCGACGCCGACTTCGTCGTCCTGGCCACCGGCTCCTCCTACCCGTACCCGGCCAAGGCCGACACCGACTCCACCGACGAGGCGCTGGAGCGGCTGCGCCTCACCCACAAGGAGCTGCTGGCCTCCGAGCGGGTGCTGATCCTCGGCGCCGGGCCGGTCGGCCTCGAACTGTCCGGTGAGATCAAGGCGGTCTGGCCGGACAAGCGGGTGACCGTCGCCGACCCCGCCCCGCGGCTGCTGCCGGACTTCGCCCCGCAACTGCGCGAGGAATTGCACCGCTCGCTGGAGGAATTGGGCGTGGACCTCCGGCTGGACACCCATCTGATCACCCGGCCACCGTCCGATCCGGGCGTGCGGGAGGAGTTCACCGTCGCCACGGCGAAGGGCGACCTGTCGGCCGACATCTGGTTCCGCTGCCACGGCGTCCGCGTCGACAGCGGCTACCTCGCCGCGTCCCTGGCCGCGGCGCGGACGCCCCGCGGGCAGGTCCGCGTCACCCCCGCCCTCACCGTGCGCGGGCACGACCGCGTCTACGCGCTGGGCGACATCACCGACCTCGCCGAGCCCAAGATGGCGGGATACGCGATGGACCACGCCGAGGTCGTGACGCGCAACATCCTCGCCCAGGTGCGAGGCGAGGAGCCCGACGCCGCCTACCGACCCTCACCCGTGCCCGCGGTGCTGCTGCCGCTCGGACCCGACGCCGGAGTGGGACAGGTCCCCTCCGCCGACGGGCCGGTCATCCTGCCCGCCGCGACCGTCAGCGAGTACAAGGGCAGGGACCTGCTGGTCGGACGGTTCACCGAGCTCTTCGGCCTCGCCTGAGCTCGCCCCCTGAGGCCCGCCGCGCTCCTGCGGCCGGGCGGGCGCCGGGCCTCAGGGGACCGGCGCCATGAGGCCCGCGTCCGTGAACCCGGACCCGCAGGCGCCGAACCCCGTCAGAGGCGGTCCCGCCGCGGCGCCGCGGCCGCCAGGACCATCTCGGCCAGCTCGCGTCCCCGCGCGCTCGGACCGTCCGGGCCCAGCGCCTGCGCCGAGGCGAGCATGCCCTCCACGACCAGCGTGAGGTGGTCGGCGAGCCCGGCCGGGTCGCCGGCGCCGAGCCGGGCGGTGAGCCGCCCCAGCGTCGCGCGGAGCCAGGACTTGCCGTCGACCGCCCCGCGATGCTCCCGCCCGCCCGGGTCGGGGAACTCGGCCAGCGTCATCATCATCGGGCAGCCCCGGAACCGCTCCGAGCGGATCTGCCGGCCGTAGGCGTCGAAGACGGCGAGGATCTGCTCGCGCGGGTCGGGCCCCGCCGCCTCGACCGCGTCCGCCAGCACCGCCCGGAAGTCATGGTCGGCGCGCTCGACGTAGGCGCCGACCAGCCCCTCCTTGGACGCGAACAGCCGGTACAGGGTCGTCGGGGCGACCCCGGCCTCGGCCGCGACGAGGTCGATGCCGGTGGCCCGGACGCCGTTGCGGTAGAACAGCTGCCCGGCCACCGCGAGCACGTGGGCCCTGGTCTCGGCGGCGCTCCTGCGCATGATCCTTCGATCCTCCTCGGACGTTGCCCTGGGGGAGATCATTCCCTAGGCTCAATGTTAGGGATCGTTCCTTAACATTCAAGTCCGCGGGGACCCCGCGGGCCGCCGCCCCCTCTGGAGGAGACGACGATGGAGCACGAGACGACGCGCCCCGGCGGATCGACGGTGTCCGCCGGCGAACCTCGCGCCACGGCGCCGGGCCTGCCCGCGGCCGTCGACCGGGCCGCCTTCGAGGCCGAGCTGGACGGGCTGCGCGCCCGGGAGAAGGCCCACACCCGGGAGGGCGACGCGATCGCCGCGGCCCGGCGGCGCCTGCCCATGGTCGAGATGGACGCCGGCCTCGAACTGACCGGGCCCCGGGGGCCGCTCACCCTCCTCGACGCGTTCGAGGGACGGCGGCAGCTCATCGCCTACTACTTCATGTGGCACCACGGGCACCCCGCGGCCGAGCAGTGCGAAGGCTGCACATGGAACAACACCCAGGTCGCGGAACTGTCCTACCTCCATTCCCGGGACGTCACCTACGCCGTCCTCTGCCAGGGGCCCTACGAGGAGAGCAGCCGCTACCGCGACTTCATGGGCTGGGACCTGCCCTGGTACTCGGCACAGGGCTCCCTCGACGCGCTCCTCGTCGGGCGCCGCATCGGCGTGATGCACCTCGTCTGCTACCTGCGCGACGGCGACCGCGTCTACGAGACCTACTGGACGACCCGCCGCGGCGTGGAGGTCGTGGACTACAACTACGCGCTCATGGACCTCACCGTGTACGGGCGCCGGGAGCCGTGGGAGGACTCGCCTCCCGGATGGCCGCAGGAATGGCGGGTCGACGGATCCAACACGAGGCTGAACGGGCGCCCCACCGCACAGTGGTCGCGGCTCCGGGCGGGACGGTCCGACGACCTGACCGCCCGCCCCTGACCGCGACCTCCCCACGACGGCCGCCCGCCGCCGATTCGGCGGTTCGGTGCGGAGGGCGCGCTACCGCCCGTCCGGCGGCCGCGGCACCGGCCACACCCGCAGCAGCCACAGCTCCCGCCCGGTCAGCAGCGCGACCTCGGACTGGAAGACGGGGTCGTCCCAGTCGGTCGACCGTCGCACCGCCTCGTCGTACAGCCGCCGGGTGTCGGTGTGGTGCCCGGCGACGCGCACACGGTAGTGGCCCGCGGAGGGAAGGTCGAAGCCCCTCGCGGCCGCGTCCTCGGAGTCGCTGACGCTCAGCCGCCCGGACGGCACGTGCAGCGTGTGCGTCGCCGGATCGGCGTCGGCGTGCGCGTCACCGGTGAGCGGGTCGCCGGCCCACACCTCGACCCGCACGTGGACCGGCAGGTCACAGCCGCTGGTGTGGATCACCAGCGTCGACTCGCGGCACGCGGTGGCCCCGAGCGGCGGCCGGACGGGAGGCGGCCCGGACGGCGAGCCGCCGCCGTTGATCTGCAACTGGGCGTACCAGGGCCGCACCCACCAGTCGCCGAAGGCCAGCAGCGTGTTGCCGGTCATCGTCATGAGCGTCCTTCCCGGCCTCGCGGCGGCGACGGGCGGGACGCGCGATCCGCGTCCACGCCTCCGTCACCGGGTGCCGGTCTCGTGACCCGCTGGAGACGTCCGCCACGGTATCGGCGCCGGGACCCCTTCGCTGACGCACCGGGAAAAACGGGCCCCCGCCGTCCGCTCCCGGCCGCGCCGGTCCTTCAGGAGGCCCCGCGCCCGAGCTCGGCGAGCTGGCCAAGGGCGGGCAGGGCGCCGGCGATCGCCCGCCGCTGCTCGGCGCTCAGCCGCGCGATGAGCGGGACGAGGTGGCGGGCCCGGTCGTCACGGCGGGCCCGGACGATCCGCCGCCCCTCCTCGGTGATGTGGACCAGGACGGCGCGCCCGTCGCGCGGGTCGGGGCGGCGCTCGACCAGCCCGTCCCGTTCCAGCCGGGTCACCAGCTGCGTGACGCCGGGCTGGCTGATCTGCTCGGACCGGGTGAGGTCCGTCAGGCGCACCGGCCCCCCGGTGGCCAGGGTGTCCAGGACCGACAGCGTCGTGAACGGCAGCTTCTCCAGCACCGGAAGCCGGATGTAGAAGCGGTTGAAGTCCTCGATGGCCGTGGCGAAGGCGTCGGCGTCCAGGTCGTCGTCCGGGGTGTCCACCCCGGGGAACCTATCGCACGCCGATCCGTGCGTGACGCGGCCCGGGAGGCCCCGGCGGTGCCGGTGGCCTCCCGGGTTTCACGCTTGCGGCGTCAGTGGACGCGGTAGGCGCGGATGATGCGCTGGTCGATCCCGCTGCCCCGGTCGTCGGACGCGGCGACGCGCGGCGAGACGTTGCCGGAGGCCGGCAGGACGGCGGCGAAGCGGCCACCGCCCCGCCCACGTGCCGCCTCCCCTGAAAGGACATCGCTTTGAACGGTGTCAGTGACACCGCTTGTAGCGCGGGAGATGGTCGACCTGCTGTCCGGGCCCCTGTCCGGGCGGATCCGCGAATGCGCGAGCGGCGACTGCCCGCTGGTGTTCGTCGACTCCTCCCGCCCCGGCGCCCGGCGCTGGTGCGCCATGGAACGCTGCGGCAACCGCCACAAGCTCCGCGCCCTGCGCGCCCGGCGGGTCGCCGAGGGGTGACCCGCGGGCACCTCAGTCGCAGCGCGAACGGGCGGCGGGAAGGCGGACGGTGAACACGGCCCCGGTCCCCGGCGGGCAGTGCGCCGTGATCGTCCCGCCGTGGCCGTCCACCACCTCGCGGGCCAGGGCCAGGCCGAGACCGAAACCGCGCGGCTCGGCGCGCTCCCCGCGCACGTACCGGATGAACAGCCGCTCGGTGTCGCGGCCGTCCAGGCCCGCGCCGTCGTCCTGGACGGTCACCTGGACGGTCTCGGGGCCGGCCGACAGCGTCAGCCAGATGTGCCCGGCCGTGTGGCCGAGGGCGTTGTCGAGCAGCGCGGAGATCACCCGGCGCAGCGCGGACTCGGCGCCCCGCACGACGTGCACGGCGCCCTGCCGGCGGACCTCGATCGTCACCCCGCGCGCGGCGGCGCGCGGGGCCTCCGCCGCGACCTGCTCCTCGGCCAGGACGGCGAGGTCGACGAGGGGGAACGGCCGGCCGGGACGGCCGGGACGGCCGAGCTCGGCCGACAGCAGCAGGTCCTCGACGACCTCGGCGAGCTGGCGGGTGCCCGCCACCAGCTGCTCCATCTCGGGCCCGACGTCGGTGCCGCCCCGCAGCCGCCGGGCCAGGAGCTGGGTACGGGTGTGCAGCCGGGTCAGCGGCGTGCGCAGCTCGTGGCTGACCTCGGCGGTGAAGCGGCGCTGCCGGGCGAGCGCCTCACCCAGCGGCGCGATCGCGCGCCGCGCGGCGAACTGGCCGATCAGCAGCGCCGCCAGCAGCCCGGCGGCCTCGACGCCGGCCAGGGTGCGCAGCAGGCGCCGCCGCTCGGCGGCCTGGTAGCGCAGGTCCATCGCCACCTGGACGACGGTGTCGCCGCGCCGCTGGGTGTGGACGAGGTAGGTGCGCCCGGCGATCCGCTCCCGGCCGACCTGCGGCTCCAGTCCCGCGGCGGCGCGGGCGATCGGCGCGCGCGTCGGCAGCGCGGCCGGGGC
>NZ_CAACVB010000323.1 GCF_900659635.1 Actinomadura roseirufa
AGCCGGGCGAGGTGCCCGGCGGCGGCGCGGCGCAGCGGCTCGGGGCGGGACGGGTCGGCGGCGGCCGAGCGCAGGTCGGCGACCAGCGCGGACAGCGACAGCCAGCGGGTCCGCTCGTCCAGCCGCGACTGCTCGATGGCGCCGGGCAGCAGCTCGTTGAGGAAGCGCGAGGGCCGTTCCTCGGTGTCGTCGCCGCCGACGGCGGTGACGACGAGGCGGCGGCGGGCGCGGGTGACGGCGACGTAGAACAGTCGCCGCTCCTCCTCCAGCATCTTGGCGGACATGGACGCGCCGGCCGCGTCGGTGCCGCCCGGCTCGGTGCCGGCGGCGTGTTCGACGAGCTCCTCGACGCCGAGCAGCGACCCGCGCAGCCGCAGGTCGGGCCACACGCCCTCCTGGACCCCGGCGACCACGACGACGTCCCATTCCAGGCCCTTGGCGCGGTGCGCGGTGAGGATCCGCACGGCCTCGCCGTCGGGGGCCTGCTCGGCGAGGCTGTCGCCGGCGATCTCCTGGGCGGCGATGGTGTCGACGAACAGCTCGGGTCCGGCCTGCGGGAGCCGGTCGACGAACCGCGCGGCGTGGTCGAACAGCGCCACGACGGCGTCGAGGTCGCGGTCGGCGGAGGCGCCGCGCGCGCCGCCCTTCACGCTCTGCTCCAGCAGCGCGCCGGCCTGGCCGCTCTCCTTCCACACGGCCCACAGGACGTCCTCGGCGGTGCCGCCGTCGCGGACGCTGCGGCGCGCCACGTCGATCAGGTGCGCGACGCGTTCGGCGGGCGCCCGGACCCGCTCGTGGACGAGGACGACCTCGCGCGGGTCGTCGACCGCCGCGACGAGCAGGTCGCCGAGGGGCCGCTGCCCGCCGGACAGCTCCTCCAGGTCGCGCAGCGCCCGCTTGAGACGCCGCATCGCCAGCGCGTCGGCGCCGCCGAGCGGGCCGGTGAGCAGGTCCTCGGCGACGACCTCGTCGAGGTGGCCCTTCTTGAGCGCGGCGCGCAGCAGCACGAGGAACGGGCGGACGGCGGGTTCGGCGATGAGCGGGACCTCGTCGCCGGCGACGACGACCGGCACCCCGGCCTGCGCGAGGGCGCGGCGCAGCACCGGGACCTGCCGGACGGCGCTGCGGACGAGCACCGCCATCCGCGACCAGGGGACGCCGTCCAGCAGGTGGGCGCGGCGCAGCTCGTCGGCGACGAGCGCGGACTCCTGGCTCTCGGAGTCGGCGATGACGGCCCGCACCTCGTCGGCGGGTCCCCGGGACGGCCGCGGAGCCCGAGCCGCCGTGCGCCCCGGGGCGGGGGCGGCGGCGGTGGGGGCGTCCGCGGGGTCGGGGAGCAGCAGCGCGCGGTGCTCGGCCGCGGCGGCGCCGCCCGCGGGCAGGCGGCGGGCGATCCGCCGGGACGCCTCAAGGATCTCCGGGCCCATCCGGCGGCAGGTGCGCAGCGCGACCGTCGGCGCGGGCCGGCCGTCCAGCGTGCGGAACCGGTCGGGGAACTCCTGGATGCCGCGGACGTCGGCGCCGCGGAACCCGTAGATCGACTGGTCGGGGTCGCCGACGACGACGAGGTCGCGTCCCTCCCCCGCCAGGTAACGCAGCAGGTCCTCCTGGGCGGGGTCGGTGTCCTGGTACTCGTCCACGAAGACGACGTCGTAGGCGTCGCGTTCGCGGATCCGCACCTCCTCCTCGGCGAGCATGTCCGCGGCCATCTGGATGAGCTCGCCGTAGTCGTAGGTGGGGACGGGGTCGAGCGAGAACCGGTCGATGTAGCGGGCCATGAACGCGCCGATGGCGGGCCAGTCGTCGCGCCCGCGCAGGCGCCCCAGCGCGACGAGGTCCTCGGCGGCGTAGCGGCGCTCGACCGCGCGCGAGGCGAAGTCGCGCAGCTCCTCGGCGAACCCGCGGGTGGCGAGCGCGGCGCGCAGCCGCTCGGGCCAGTCGCGCGCGCCGTCGGACAGCTCGCCCTCCAGCAGCCGCCGCACCTCCAGGAGCTGCTCGGGCCCGGACAGCAGCCGCGGCGCGGGCTCCTCGTTCAGGACCGCGTCGCGCCGCAGCAGCGCGTAGGCGTAGCTGTGGAAGGTCAGCGCCAGCGGCAGGCGCGTCGTGCGGCGCAGCCGGCCGGTGATGCGCTGGCGCAGCTCGCCCGCGGCCTTGCGGCTGAACGTCAGGACCAGCACCCGCTCGGGGTCGGTGCCCCGGTTGTCGATCCGGTCGACGACCGCCTCGACGATCGTGGTCGTCTTCCCGGTGCCCGGCCCGGCCAGCACCAGCATCGGCCCGCCGGCATGCTCGACGACCCGCCGCTGCTGCTCGTCGAGCACGGGCGGGACGGCCCGCGCGGGACCCGCGCGGCGCACGAGGCGGTAGGAAGCTTGCGGCACAACATTTCATTGGAGCAGATCACGGGGGCTGGTCTGACCACATCGCACGCATGTCGCCGATGAGACCGGTGGGAGAACGCTCCATCGCCGCCGCGCGCCCCGCGTCCGTTCCGTGCGGCGTTCCGGTGTCAGCCGGCGTCGAGCCAGCGCGCGCGTGCCATGTCGACGCGCCGCCCGTCCGGGCGCAGCGGGGTCCCCTCGGCCCGGTAGTGCTCGTGCGCGCGGATCTCGTGGCCGCTCGGCGGGCTCCCGTCCGCGCGGATCACCCGCCACCACGGCACGCCGCCGCCGTACAGCGACATCACCCGGCCGACCTGCCGCGGCCCGCCCTTGCCGACGAGCTCGGCGAGGTCGCCGTAGGTCATGACGCGTCCCGCCGGGATCCGGTCCACCGCGTCCAGGACCGCCTCGGCGTACTCGTCAGGCTCCGACCACATCGCCTGATTCTCCCGGCTCCGCGTCCCGTCCCGCCACCCCGCCGGGAGTGTCCGCGTCGGGTGGTCCGAAGGACGGGCGGGCGCCGGGCGGCGGAGCCTGCGCGGCGGGAGGGATCAGCGGCGGGGCGTGCCTCCGGAGCGGCGGCGGGACGTTCTGGGGCAGGGGGCCGGCGGGGGGCGGGGCCCCGAAGCTCCCGGGCGGACCGGCGGGGAGCGGGCCGCCCGGCGGGACGAGCGCGCCGGGCCGGGGGTGGCGGCGGGCGAACGCCGCCGAGATCGCGGCGGCGCCGATCGTCCCGCCGACGCCGACGAGCAGCAGCGCGATGATCAGGGGGCGGACCCAGCCGGGGCGGTCGATGACGTCGACCGGCCCGGGGTCGTCCGCGCCGAACCGGCGCCCGGCCGGCTTGCCCGCCGGGGCGGGGCGGCCGGACGTCAGGTTCGCGGCGGCGGTGAGGGCGCGCTTGGCGTTGACCTCGCCGAAGCCGACCTCGGGGTCGTACTTGCCGCCGGGACCGTACCGGGTGCCCGCGACGAGCGCCTGGGACACCAGCGCGGGCGGCATCCGCGGATGCGCGGCCCGGATCAGCGCCGCGACCCCGGAGACGAGCGCGCAGGCGTCGCTGGTGCCGCCGCTGATGAAGTACGCGCCGCCGGGACCCGCGACGGGCAGGCCGATGCCGGGCGCCGACACCAGCACCGAGTAGTTGCGGTTGGAGAACGCCACGCGGCCGTGGGTGGCGTCCGTCCCGGCGACCGCGATGACGCCCGGGAAGGAGGCCGGGTAGAAGTAGGGCGCGAATCCGTCGCCGTCCAGGAGGCGCTTCTTGTCGCCGTCGTTGCCGACCGCCGCGACCACGACGACGCCCTTGCCGATGGCGTAGCCGATCGCCTCGCGCTCGGCCGCGGACTCCCGGTTCTCGCCCAGCGAGAGATTGATCACGTCGGCGCCGTGGTCGGTGGCGTAGCGGATGCCGCGGCTCAACGCGCCGCGCGCCCGCTCGTCGGTCCGGAAGCGCCGGAAGCTGGCGTCCTCCTTCTCACCGATCACCCGGATGGACAGGACGCGGGCCTCCGGGGCGAGCCCGATGATCCCCTCGCGGCCGCCGGCGCCGTGCCCGTGCCCGGCGATCAGCGACGCCATGCCGGTGCCGTGCCGGCGGGCCGGGGTCGTGCCCGCGTCGATCGGGGCGAGCATGTTGGGGCCGGTGGTGACCGAGCCCGCGAGGTCGGGCTGGCCGGCGTCCACGCCGGTGTCCACCACGGCGACGGTGACGCCGCGCCCGCGGCTGACCTTCCAGGCGGCGTCCATGTCGAGCACGTCGAGGATCGGCTTCTGCCGGTCCCGGACGAGATCGGCCCGCGCCGGGACGGGCGGCGCCCACACCGCGGCGAGCGCCACAGCGAGACCGGCCGCCGCCGCGCCCGCGCGCCGTCGAACCCGCCGGGGGACGCGCAGCCGGTTCTGCCCGGCCGTGGCCGGTGGTCCGGAGGGCGTCAGCATCGCCACTCGCGGCTGGAGCAGTCGGGCAGCGCCCGCAGTGACAGCGACCTCGCGATCGTGTGGGCGATCTGGAACCCGACGGCGAACGGCTCGCCGGGACGCTCCTTCTTGACGGCGGCGGCGGGCCGCCCGTCCGCCTGGCCGGAGGTGGACAGCACCACGTAGGGGCCGCCGCGGTCGAAGGTCCGGTCCTGCCGGGCGGCGTCGGTGAACGGCGCGGACGCCGTCCCGGGGAACGCGGCGGCGCGCAGCGCGGGCCGGACGGTGCCGGTCCCGTCGGGGCCGTGGGAGTCGGGCAGCTCCTTGTACGCCCGGTCCGCCTGCCACGAGTCGGGGAAGACGACCACGCCGACGGTCACCACGACCCCCTGCAACTGGTCGGCGTAGGTGGCGCGAAGCACCGCCTTGCAGTTGTGCTTGCGGAGCGTCGTGGCGATCTCGGCGTCCACGGACGGCTCGCACGCGGTGTCGGGGACGATGCCCGTCCTCGACGCGTACTCGCTGTGCCCTTCGTCCGGGGTGTAGCTCAGCCGCCCCGGGAAGATCCGCTCCGCGGGCCACGCCTCCCACCGGCGCGCCACCTCGGCGTTCGCCGCCCGTTGCAGCTCGGCGTTGGTGGGGGCGCGGTGGAGGGTGCCCCAGGCGCCGATGATGACGGCGCCGCTCGTCACCAGGTAGCAGCAGCCGAGCACGATGGCGACGACCATCCACTGGCGGCCGCGCAGGCCGAGCAGCGTCACCGGGCGCGGCGCCGGGTGCGGCGCCGCGCCGAAGGGGGCGCCCGGTGGGCCCGCGGCGGGCGGGCCGGGCCGGGCGGGCCGGAAGGGGGGCCGCTGCGCGGGCGGCTGCTGGGAGGGGGGCAGGAATGCCACAACAGCCAAGATTAACTCTGCTTCGCGACAATCCGTCCTGCCCTTGGGGTGAGGCCGCGTGTTCCCGCGCGTGTCGCGGCCCGTCCCCGTCCGCGGCGGCGCCCACCGGGACGCCGCCTTCGGGGAATGAGCCTGGACATGGCAAGGTTGTGCGGTGAGAGGACGATGTCGTCCCGCCCTCCTCATCAGCCGAGCGTCAGCACAGGAGCAGTCACCGTGTCGTTGCCACCTCTGGTCGAGCCCGCAGCGGAGCTCACCCGCGACGAGGTCAACCGCTACTCGCGGCACCTGATCATCCCCGACGTGGGGATGGCCGGGCAGAAGCGCCTCAAGAACGCCAAGGTCCTGTGCGTGGGCGCGGGCGGTCTCGGCTCGCCCGCCCTGATGTACCTGGCGGCCGCCGGTGTCGGCACGCTCGGCGTCATCGACTTCGACGTCGTCGACGAGTCGAACCTGCAGCGGCAGGTCATCCACCGGCAGACCTCGCTGGGGCAGCCGAAGGCCGAGTCGGCCGCGGCGACCGTCCGCGAGATCAACCCGCTGATCGACGTGGTCGTGCACAACACCGCGCTCGACCGCGACAACATCATGGAGATCTTCGGTCAGTACGACCTGATCCTGGACGGGACCGACAACTTCGCCACCCGCTACATGGTGAACGACGCGGCGGTGCTGCTCGGCAAGCCGTACGTGTGGGGCTCGATCTACCGGTTCGACGGGCAGGCGTCGGTGTTCTGGGCCGAGCACGGCCCCTGCTACCGCTGCCTCTACCCCGAGCCGCCGCCACCCGGGATGGTGCCGTCCTGCGCCGAGGGCGGCGTGCTCGGCGTGCTGTGCGCGTCGATCGGCTCCATCCAGGTCAACGAGGCGATCAAGCTTCTCACCGGGATCGGCGAGCCGCTGGTCGGCCGGCTGATGATCTATGACGCCCTGGAGATGACCTACCGGTCGGTCAAGGTCCGCAAGGACCCCGAGTGCCCGCTGTGCGGCAAGAACCCGACGCAGACCGAGCTGCTCGAGGACTACGAGGCGTTCTGCGGCGCGGTGTCGGAGGAGGCCACCGAGGCCGCGAAGGACTCCACCATCTCCGTCCACGACCTCAAGGCCATGCAGGACCGCGGCGACGCCATCTTCCTGGTGGACGTCCGCGAGCCCAACGAGTACGACATCGTCTCGATCCCGGGCGCGACGCTGATCCCCAAGGGCGAGTTCCTGAACGGCGCCGCGCTGGAGCGGCTCCCGCAGGACAAGAAGATCGTCCTGCACTGCAAGTCGGGCGTGCGGTCGGCCGAGGCGCTGGCCGTGGTGAAGAGCGCCGGGTTCGGCGACGCGGTGCACGTCGGCGGCGGCGTCCTGGCCTGGGTGAACCAGATCGACCCGAGCCAGCCGTCCTACTGACGGCCCCTGCCCGCAGGCACGGCCCGCAGGCACGTCCGGCAGGCGCGGCCGACCGGACCGAGAGGCCCCGGACCCCGTACGGGTCCGGGGCCCTTCAGTCGGGTGTCACGCCGGTCTGGACGGCGAGGACGGCGAGCCGGATGCGGTTGGGGCAGCCGGTCTTGCGCATGAGGTTCGCGACGTGGGTCTTCACCGTCGTGACGCCGAGGTGGAGCCGCTCACCGATCTCCCGGTTGGACAGGCCCGCGCCGACCAGCCGCAGGACCTCCTCCTCCCGCGCGGTCAGCCCGGGGGGCGGCCCGGTCCGCTCGGCGGCCTCGGCCGCCTCCGCCGCGCGGGCCGTCCCGTCGGCGTGCGCCCGCACCGCCTGCCGGACCAGCCGTCCGAGGACGGACCGGCCGTAGGGGGGCTCGCCGCCCGCCGCCATCCGGATCGCGCGCAGCAGCTCGGGCGGCGGCGCGTCCTTCACCATGAAGCCGAACGCCCCCGCGGCCAGCGCCGGGTACAGGTGGTCGTCGTCGTCGAACGTGGTGAGCACGACGACCCGCGCCGACGGCCGGGCCGCCACGATCCGGCGGGTGGCGGTGATGCCGTCCACGCCGGGCATCCGCAGGTCCATCAGCACGACGTCCGGGTGCGTCTCCTCGACCAGCCGCGGCGCGTCCCGCCCGTCGCCCGCCTCCCCGACGACCTCCATGTCGGGCGCGGACTCGCAGAGCATCCGCAGCCCCATCCGGACGAGATGCTGGTCGTCCACCAGCAGCACCCGGATCACGCCGCCTGCCCCGGTCCCGCGGGCGCGGCGGCGGGCGCGGACGGCGCCGGGTCCGGGGGGACGGCGGGTTCGGGGATCTCCGCGAGCAGCCGCCAGCCGGGCCGGTCGGGCCGGGGCCCGGCCGCCAGGGAG
>NZ_CAACVB010000324.1 GCF_900659635.1 Actinomadura roseirufa
GGCTGCGCCGCGTGCGCGGCGACCGGCGCGCTCGTGCCGAGGCCGATCAGGAGCAGGGCGGTCATGGCGGCGGCGGGCGTGCGGCGGCGCCGCGGGGAATCCGGTACCAAGCCGGTGTTCTCCTCTCCTTGCTCGCCTACCGGGTTAGCTGACGGGTTCGGGCCAGGAGTCGCCCTACGACGTTCGTCGATTCACCCCAGAAGGATCTTGGGTCCCCGGTACCCCGCCGCGCGGGCGGGAGATTCGGCGCTCCGGCCGCAGCCCCGGGGGCGGGGCTTCCGGACGACCGGATCTCGAGGAGATTACAAAGGATGGGCAAAGTTGGCCAATTGGGGCGCCGGTGGCGGGGCTCTGTGACGGGTGGTACGTCCCGTCCGGGGCCGATGGCGCGCGCGGCCAAGTAGAATGGGGGAGGCCGCGCGTCTGCGGCGACTCCCGAACTCTCACGCAAGGCGAGCCCGCATGCCCATCTCCACGCGCGACGACCTCCGGAACGTCGCGATCGTCGCCCATGTCGACCACGGCAAGACGACGCTGGTCGACGCCATGCTCTGGCAGTCCGGTGCCTTCCGCGAGAACCAGGACGTCGACGACCGCGTCATGGACTCCAACGACCTCGAGCGCGAGAAGGGCATCACCATTCTCGCCAAGAACACGGCCGTCCGGCACAACGGCCTCACGATCAACATCATCGACACCCCCGGCCACGCCGACTTCGGCGGTGAGGTCGAACGCGGGCTGTCGATGGTGGACGGCGTGGTCCTGCTGGTGGACGCCAGCGAGGGCCCCCTCCCGCAGACCCGGTTCGTGCTGCGCAAGGCCCTGGCCGCGCAGCTGCCGGTGATCCTGGTCGTCAACAAGACCGACCGTCCCGACGCCCGCATCGACGAGGTCGTGGACGAGACCTACGAGCTGTTCATGGACCTCGACGCGGGGGAGGACCAGATCGACTTCCCGATCGTGTACGCCTCCGGGCGCGCCGGCCGGGCCTCGCTCGACAAGCCCGCCGACGGCGCGATGCCCGCCGACGAGGACCTCGAGCCGCTGTTCAAGGTCATCACCGACACCATCCCGGCGCCGTCCTACGACCCGGACGCCGCGCTGCAGGCGCACGTCACGAACCTGGACGCCTCCAGCTACCTCGGCCGCATCGCGCTGTGCCGCGTGCACGCCGGCACGATCAAGAAGGGCCAGCAGGTCGCCTGGTGCCGGCACGACGGCAGCGTCGAGAAGGTCAAGATCACCGAGCTGCTGATGACCGAGGCGCTCACCCGCAAGCCCGCCGACGAGGCCGGGCCCGGCGACATCATCGCGATCGCCGGCATCCCGGACATCATGATCGGCGACACCATCGCCGACCCGGACGACCCGCGCCCGCTGCCGCTGATCACGGTGGACGAGCCCGCGATCTCGATGACCATCGGCACCAACACCGGCCCGATGGCGGGCCGCGAGAAGGGCACGAAGGTCACCGCCCGGATGGTCAAGGACCGGATCGACCGGGAGCTGATCGGCAACGTGTCGATCAAGGTGCTGCCGACCGAGCGTCCCGACGCCTGGGAGGTGCAGGGCCGCGGTGAGCTGGCGCTGGCGATCCTGGTGGAGAACATGCGCCGGGAGGGCTACGAGCTGACCGTCGGCAAGCCGCAGGTGGTCGCCAAGGAGATCGACGGGAAGAAGCACGAGCCCGTCGAGCGGCTCACCGTCGACATCCCCGAGGAGCACCTCGGCGCGGTCACGCAGCTGATGGCGGTCCGCAAGGGCCGCATGGAGCACATGACCAACCACGGGACCGGCTGGATCCGGATGGAGTTCCTGGTCCCCGCCCGCGGGCTGATCGGGTTCCGTACCGAGTTCATGACCGAGACCCGCGGCACCGGCATGGCGCACCACGTCTTCGAGGACTACGAGCCCTGGTTCGGCGAGCTGCGCACCCGCCCGTCCGGCTCGCTGGTCGCCGACCGCGCCGGCGCCGCCACCGCGTACGCGATCACGAACCTGCAGGAGCGCGGCACGTTCTTCGTCGGGCCGACCACCGAGGTGTACGAGGGCATGATCGTCGGGGAGAACTCGCGCTCCGACGACATGGACGTCAACATCACCAAGGAGAAGAAGCTCACCAACATGCGCTCCTCCACCGGGGACGAGCTGGAGCGGCTCACCCCGCCGCGGCTGCTGTCGCTGGAGGAGGCGCTGGAGTTCTGCCGCGAGGACGAGTGCGTCGAGGTCACCCCGACGGCCGTCCGCATCCGCAAGGTCGTCCTGGACGCCAAGGACCGCGAGCGCACCCGCGCCCGCACCAAGCGCTCCGGCTGACCGCCGCACACGACGACGAGGGCGGCCCGGGTTCACCGAACCCGGGCCGCCCTCGTCGTGTGCGCGCTCAGTTGAGCTGGACGGTACCGGTGACGTCGGCGGCCAGGCGGAGCTGGTCGCCGTCGCGCAGCGGCGCCTCCACGCCGCGGGGCAGGCGCTCGCCGTTGACGAAGGTGCCGTTGGTGGAGCCCTCGTCGCGGACCCAGGCCGTGCCCGCCGGGTCGAGCCACACCGTGGAGTGGCGCCGTGACACGTTGTCGTACTGCGTGAACGTCGCCGCGACCGGCGACTGGCCCGCGTCCCGGCCCAGCACGAGGTGCTGCCCGACCGAGACCTTCAGCTCGCCGGTCGGGAACTGGACCCGCAGGACGGGCGTGCCCTTCTGCGGCAGCGGCCGCAGGCACGAGTCGCACTGCGCGGCGGCCGGGTTGGTCAGCACCGCCTCGCAGTAGGGGCACATGAACGCCGTGCTGTCGGGCGCGGGCGGACGCTGGCCCTGCTCGGCCGGCAGCAGGGTCGCCTCGCGGCCGTGCTGCGGCTGCATCGGCGGCCGGTGCTCGGGCTGCGGCGGCGCGCCGTACTGGTGGTCGCCCGGACCCGGCTGCGGAGCGTACTGGTCCGGCGGCGGCTGGTAGTGCTGCTGCTCCGGCTGGTACTGGTCCTGCTGCTGCTGGTAGTGGTCCTGCGGCTGGTACTGGTCGGGCTGCTGGTACTGGTCGGGGGCCTGCTGCTGCGGCGCGCCCCACGGGTCGGGCTGCTGCTGGGGCGGCGGCGAGCTCCACGGATCCGGTGCCTGGTGCTGCGCCGGGGGCTGCCCTCCGTGCTGTGGCTGCCCGTGCTGTGGCTGCCCGTGCTGCTGCTGGGGCTGTCCCCATGCGTCCGGCTGTTGCTGCTGCGGGGCCCCCCAGGGGTCCTGCGGCGGAGCGGACGGTCCCTGCTGCTGCGCCTGCTGGTAGGGATCGTGAGATGCCTGTTGCTGCTGGTAGGGGTCGTGCGGGGCGTGCTGGGGCTGCTGCTGGTAAGGCTGCTGCTGCCCATGCTGCTGGGGGGCGCCCTGCTGTGGGCCGCCGTGTTGGGGGGCGCCGTGCTGAGGGGCACCGTGTTGGGGGCCACCGTGCTGCTGGCCCCCGTACTGGGGGCCACCGTGCTGTTGCGGCGCCCCACCGTACTGAGGAGCACCGTGCTGCGGGCCGCCGTGTTGAGGGGCACCTTGTTGAGGGGCACCGTGTTGGGGGCCGCCGTGCTGAGGAGCGCCGTGTTGGGGGGCGCCCTGCTGCGGGCCACCGTGCGGCGGGGGCGGCGGCGGGATCCGCTGCGGGTCGTCGTAACCGCCCTGCCCGGGACGGCGGCCGCCCCCGGCGCGGGCCAGGTTGGCCCCGCAGCTCAGGCAGAGCAGATCGCCCGGCTGGACGGGCTCGTCACAGACAGGACAGTTCAAGGTCGCCATGACACATCCCCCGAGCGCACCCCGGCGCGTTCGAGCCTCGACGTGAGGTGCTCCATGTCACCCCTTCGCGGGATCCCGATGTAGTACACCCGCCTTCCCTCCGGCCCCTCGTCCACGGACACCTGTACTCGGGGCCCTGCCTCTTCCCTAGTCTTACCGACGCCGGCCAATGCCCCGTACCGCTCGTGCCCCAGCGGGGAGAGCGGCACGACGCGCTGGTTCGCCGACCCCCTCCAGAGTAGAGAGCCGTCCTCGGAGTGTCGCCCCCCCGGGTTCAGCCGGTCGACGTAGGGCCCCGTGATCACGGCATCGCACAGCTCCAGGATCTCGCGCGCCGCACGGGTGCGCGAAAGCCGAGAGTAGACATATCCGCTGTAGACCAATATGTCCAACCTAATCGTCTCACGCCGGCGGGTGTCCCGCCACGCGCGGATCCCCCTCAGCAGCGCCGCCAGCGCGGCCGGCTGCTGGAACGGCTCGCCGCCGGAGATCGTCACCCCGTCGACCGGCCCGGGCAGCGAGTCCAGCCAGCCCAGCAGCGCCTCGACGGGCACGGCCTTGCCGGGGTCGGCGTCCCAGGTGTCCCTGGACAGGCAGCCGTGGCAGTGCAGGGTACAGCCCTGCACCCAGATGCCCGCCCGGGTGCCGGGGCCGAGCGTGGTCACCGGGTAGTGGGCCTTGGCCAGCAGCAGCCGTTCCGGACCCTCGCCGGAGGGTTCCTCCGAATCGGGGCCGGGACCGGTCACTGGAGGTCCAGGTGGACGATGCCGCCCTCGCGGCGGATACCGGACACGGTGATCCGCTCGTCCGGGACGAGCTCACGGTCGAACAGGGCGCGCGCCAGCGGGTTGACGAAATGGGACTCCAGCGCCATCCCGATGCCGCGGCCTCCCTTGTCGAGCTCGTCGGTGCACCACCCGCGGAGCGTCTGCAGCGCCTCGCCCTTCACGGCGAGGACGAGCCGGTGCTCCTCGGCGACCCGCCTGCAGATGTTGGCGAACTGCAGGTCGAAGATCTTGTGGGCGGCCTCGGCGGAGATGAAGTCGAACACCACGATGTTGTCGCCGAACCGGTTGAGCAGCTCCGGCCGGTTGAGGATCTCGGTGAAGTGCTCGGCGACGGCGCCCTTGATCCGCTGCTCGACCTCGCGGTAGGACATCCCGGGCATGATGTTCTGCACGCGGGCGGGGGAGGCGTACGGCGCGGAGCCGTCGCGGGCCGTCAGGTCGCGGCCCGGCACGTACATGCCGAGGTTCGAGGTGAAGATCAGGATCGACTCGGAGAAGTGCACGGTGTTGCCGCGTCCGTCGGTCAGCCGGCCGTCCTCGAGGATCTGCAGGAACTTGTCCAGGATCCGCGGGTGCGCCTTCTCGATCTCGTCGAACAGCATCACCCGGAACGGGTCCTCGCGGACGGCGTTGGTCAGCTCGCCGCCGGCCTCGTGCCCGACGTAGCCGGGCGGGGACCCGATCAGCCGGTCGCCCGACCCCTCACCGGAGAACTCGCTCATGTCGAAGCGCAGGTAGGCCGACTCGTCCCCGAACACCAGCTCGGTGATCGCCTTGGCCAGCTCGGTCTTGCCGGTGCCGGTCGGGCCGGCGAAGAACAGCACGCCGCGCGGCCGGCTGCCCGACCGGGTCGCCTGCGCCCCGGACAGGCCGAGCACGGCCCGCTTGAGGATGTCGAGGGTCTTGGTCACCGCCTGCGGCTGCCCGATCACGCGTTCGGGGACGCGCTTCTCGCCCTCCAGCACGCGGCGGCGCAGGTGGCCGCGGCTCCACGGGTTGTCCAGCACGCCGAGCTTGTAGGTGCGGACCGCGTCCGGCAGGTCGGCGAGGTCGACGTTGCGCTCCTTCGCCAGCCGGGTCACCTCGATCATCGACTGCAGGGTGAGCCCGTCGGCCTGCTCGGCGAAGGCGTCGCACGCCGTCGCCGCGGCCAGGTCGCCGCCCACGTCGCTCACCCCGAACGCGCGGGCGAGCAGCCGCGCGGTCTCCTGCCGGTCGCCGAGATGCGGGCGCGGGATGGTGATCTCGCGGATGTTCTCGTTGTCGGTGGTCAGCCAAGGCGGGAGGTCGCCGGGCCGCTCCACCAGCCACACGACCGGATTGTACAGCGGTTTCGGCCGTGCCCCCGCCACCCGGACGGGCCGCGCGCTGCGCGACAGCTTCGCGCAGAACCGGAAGAAGTCCCGCTCGGCGGGCTCCAGGTCCGTCGCCCGGCGAGCGATCCGGGACGCCGAGTCGATCACGAACGCGGCGCGCACGTTCTCCTGGGGACGGGCCACCGCCGCCAGGTGCCGGGTCAGTCCCTCCAGTGACGGCTTCTCCTCGGCCTTGAGCTTGCCCAGCAGGAGCTCGGCCGACCGCAGCGCCTCGTCCGCGATCTCGTCACCGGTGTCGGGACAGACCTGCAGGCCGTCCACCGGGTCGTACACGATCATGCAGGAGGCGCCGCTGGAGCGGAGCGTCTCCCACAGCAGGTCCCGCAGCGGCAGCAGCCGGGCGGGCGCCCCGCCCTCCAGCGGCGGGGCGAGGAAGCTGTCGTACAGGTTGCCGGACAGGACGTACTGGGAATGCACGGAGAGCGTCGCGTCCAGCTCGCGGATGAACGGCGGCCAGCCCTGCAACCGCCCGCCGAGGGTCGGCGAATCAATGCTCATCAGGCTCGCTCCACTCCGTTCCGCTCACGCGCCGCCGGGTTCGCCGCGGGGTCATCGCCCCCGCTCCCGGCCGCGCTCGCGCCGCTCGGCACGGCCCCCAGTCTGCCGTGCCTCGGCCGAGACCGGCAGTTCGCGCACCCCCGGCTCCAGCCGCCAGGCGACGTCGGAGCGGATCCCGGCGCCCGCCAGCCGGTCCCGCGCGGCCTCGAACGCCGTGCACCACTCGCGCTCGCGCTCGACGTCCACGCGCCGGTCGTCCTCGCTCTCGGCGGGCCGCTCGCGCACCATCGACGCCCGCACGTGCGCGGCGTCCTCGACCCGCAGCTTCACGCTGTGGTCCGGCCAGTTCCCCCGGGTGAGGACGAGCGCGCCGTCCGCGGCCGTCACCGTCTCGAACCCGGCCCGCACCTCGTAGCCGAGGTCCTCGAACGCCGCGGTGATCGAGTCGAGCACGTACCGCCGCTCGGCCTCGGCCTGCTCGGCGGCGTCCCGCTCCGCCGCGCGGCGCCGCTCCTCCTCACGGTGCTCACCGGTGCGCCGGTTGGCCTCCTGGATCCGCAGCCGCACCTCCTGCAGCACGCCCTCGGCCTCCTCGGCGGTGCCCGCTGCGGTCAGCAGCCGCGCCGCCGCGGCGACCGCCGCCCGGTCGGCCGCCGTGGCGTCCGGCAGCAGCCGCGCCATGATCCGCTCAAGGGCGCCCTGCGCGTCGTCCCGCGCCGCGGACGCCGGGGGCGGCCCGGCCTCCGTGCCCGCCCGGCCGACGTCGGTGCGCAGCCCCTCGGCGGGGACGGCGAACACCTGGGCCGTCACCTGGGCGGCGAGGTGCTCCGACAGCCGCCGCTCGGCCTCGTCCAGCGCGGTGTCGGTCGCCGCGCACCACGCGGTGAGCTCCGCCGGCTCCTGCGCGTCCGGACGCAGCGGGGCGGGCAGCGCGACGTCTGCGCCGATCCGCGCGCGGGTCTCGGCCAGCGCGGCGATGCGGGCGTTGCGCTCGACGACCTCGCGCAGCGCCCGCTCGTGGGTAGATCGGAAGAGCGTCGTGTAGGGAAAGAGTGTAGATCTC
>NZ_CAACVB010000325.1 GCF_900659635.1 Actinomadura roseirufa
CGGTGGCCGCGCGCGTCCCCGACGGCGCGCTGGTGGAGTCGGCGAACGTCGTCGGCCCGGCGCTGTCGGCCCGCGCCCGGGTGCTGCTGTGGGACGGGCGGCCGCGCCGGGCGCCCTGGGTGATCGCGGACGTCGAGCGGCTGGAGTTCCCCTTCGAGTCGGTGGGGGAGCAGCGGCGCCGGGTGGAGTCGCTGATCGCGGGCGGCTACCGGGAGGTCTTCCGGGCGGACGGCTACGTGCTGCTGTACCGGGCCGGGCCCGACCCCTGGTGACCGCCGCCGCGCCCGGCCGATGACCCCGGCCGATGACCCCGTCCAATGATCTCGTCCAATGACCTTTGGGCCGGGCCGCGTCCGAATGCCGGTGAACATCGCCGATCAGATCAGCAAGCCTATCCTTTTGACGGGCCTTGCCGGATACTTGAAGAAAGTCGCGACGGCCGCGGCCGGCCAGGAACCCTGCGCGAACGCTCACATGACCGCCGCCGGAGCGGCGTTGGGGCGCGTACATGGACGAAGCGAAGCTGTTCAGGGACACGGCAGGGCGGCGGGCCGGGCGCCGGTCCGGGCACCGTCCGCAATTCGCCTTCCCCGCCGCATTGCCGGGAACGGGCAATTCCCCGCACGGCAATACCGGCCGTGCGCCGGAAAATGGCGGGGAGCCGTGAGGTGGCGGCCCCGGAAACCCCGGCCGTCCGGCGGTGGGACACCTGCGGGCAGGCGTGGATCGGCGTGCTCCGGCACGTGTGGAGCGCCGGAACCGCCGGCCTGGAGGACCACGCGCCGATCATCGAGGGCCCCCCGCTGCTCTTCGAGGTCGCCTCGCTGAGCTGGGAGGACCCGATCCTGCGCGAGCACGGCGACCGGACCCGGCTCGTCCGGCGCGCCGAGGAGCGCACCCGCCGCGCCGTCCATGGCCGGTACGGGCCACGCCTGCGCGGCCTCGGCGGCGTCGACCAGCTCGCCTGGGTGGTGGATCTGCTGCGGGCCAGGCCCTGGACGACCAGCGCGTGGATCTCGCTGACACTCCCGGGCGAACCCGCCGACGGCGTGCCCTGCCTGACCGCGCTGTCGTTCCGGATCCGCGGCTACCGGCTGATCATGACCGGGATGTTCCGGTCGCAGAACGTCTACCTCGGTTATCTCAGCTACGTCCCGCTGCGCGGCGTCCAGGTCCAGGTCGCCGGGGAGCTCGGGCTGCCCGCCGGGCCGCTGCGGGTGTTCGTGGACGTGCCGCACGTGCGGGTCGCCGACGCCGAGCGCGTCGCCGCCGTCCTGGCCGCCGTGCCCGAACCCAACGCGGCCTGATCCGGCCGCCGGACCGCCGCGGGTGACGCGGCCCACTCCGACCGCGCCGCCCGCGGGAGATAGACTCGCGGAGGGGCGAGGGCACGACGAGGTGACTCGCGAACTCACCTGCCAGAGCACCGCACAACCGACTTTCTAAGGACTGTCTTCCTTGAGCAAGCCCGTCGTCCTCGTCGCAGAAGAGCTCTCTCCCGCCGGCCTCGCCGTGCTGGGATCCGACTTCGACGTCCGTCACGTCGACGGCAGCGACAAAGCGCTCCTGCTGCCCGCGGTCGCCGACGTCGACGCGCTGATCGTCCGCAGCGCCACCAAGGTCACCGCCGAGGTCTTCCAGCACGCCAGGCGGCTGCGGGTCGTCGCCCGCGCCGGCGTGGGCCTGGACAACGTCGACGTGGAGGCCGCCACCAAGGCCGGCGTCATGGTCGTCAACGCGCCGACCTCCAACATCGTCACCGCGGCCGAGCACGCGATCGCGTTGCTGCTGGCCACGGCACGGAACGTGCCACAGGGTCACTCCGCGCTCAAGCAGGGCGAGTGGAAGCGCTCCAAGTACACCGGCGTCGAGCTCCAGGGCAAGACCGTCGGCGTGCTCGGCCTCGGCCGCATCGGCGTGCTGGTCGCCCAGCGCCTGGCCGCCTTCGACATGAACGTGGTCGCCTTCGACCCCTACGTGCAGGCCGCCCGCGCCGCCCAGCTCGGCGTGAAGCTCGTCACGCTCGAGGAACTGCTGCGGACGAGCGACTTCATCACCGTCCACCTGCCGAAGACGCCCGAGACGCTCGGCCTCATCGGCGACCGCGAGCTGCACCTGGTCAAGCCGAACGTGCGGATCGTCAACGCCGCCCGCGGCGGCATCGTCGACGAGGAGGCCCTCGACCTCGCGCTCAAGGACCACCGGGTCGCCGGCGCCGGGATCGACGTGTTCAGCACCGAGCCGTGCACCGAGAGCCCCCTGTTCCACCACGACAACGTCGTTGTCACCCCGCACCTGGGCGCCAGCACCCACGAGGCGCAGGAGAAGGCGGGCACGCAGGTGGCCCGCTCGGTGAAGCTGGCCCTGTCGGGCGAGTTCGTGCCGGACGCGGTCAACGTCCAGGGCGGCGCGGTCGCCGAGGACGTCAAGCCCGGCCTGCCGCTCGCCGAGAAGCTCGGCCGCATCTTCACCGCCCTCGCCGGCGGCGTGCCCGTCCGGCTGGACGTGGTCGTCCGCGGCGAGATCGCCGAGCACGACGTGAAGGTGCTGGAGCTGGCCGCGCTCAAGGGCCTGTTCGTCGACGTGACCGAGGAGCCCGTGACCTTCGTCAACGCGCCGCTGCTGGCCCGCGACCGCGGCGTCGAGGTCACCCTGACCACCAGCGAGGACAGCCCCGACTGGCGCAACGTCGTCCAGGTCCGCGGCACCATGGCCGGCGGCGAGGTCGTGTCGGTGTCCGGCACGCTGACCGGCCCCCGGCACGCCGAGCGGATCATCGAGATCAACGGCTACAACATGGAGCTCGTGCCGACCGAGCACATGGCCTTCTTCTCCTACGACGACCGGCCCGGCATCGTCGGCGCCGTCGGCAAGCTGATCGGCGACGCCGCGGTCAACATCGCCGGCATGCAGGTCGGCCGGGACGCCAAGGGCGGCAAGGCGCTGATCGCGCTGACCGTCGACTCGGCGATCGCCCCGCAGCTGGTCGACGCGATCACCGTGGAGGTCGGCGCCGACATGGGCCGCCGCGTCGACCTGGACGGCTGACGCCCCGGCACCACCTGAGCACCACCCGCCAGCATGCCCCCGGGCGGGCGTCCGGCACGCGCCGGGTGCCCGCCCGGGGCCTTTTCACGGCCTTCGCGCCCGCCCGTCCGTCTCAGATCGTGAGATTTTCTGCCACGAGTCGGGAAAGTGGGCGGGACGGCGGGTACCGTGGCCGATAGTCATGCGGCGCTACGTGGTAATCCTTCGCTGCCGCAGCGGGGCCTGATCATCGGCAGGCCGCACCCGCTGCGGTGTCGCGTCACGGCCGTGAGCCCGATCCCCATGCCGAGACCCGTGCGAACCACGGCCCCCGGCGGCCCCCAGGCCACAGCACAGCGATCTTCACATCGGAGCGAACCATGACGAACGAGCCCACCACGCGCGCCACCTCCACCGACGACGCCCGCGACGAGGCCGCCCGCGCCCTGCAGAAGGCCCTGGACCGCCGCGACAACGGCGGTCGGGCGTATTGATTTCAAGCCCGGCCCACTTCGCTCGCTGGCGCTCGCTTCGTGACCGTTCTTGTGCGAGCGCGAATCGCTTCGCGATCTTCCCGGCGGGGCTCGCCTTCGGCATCGCCCCGCCGGTCAGGGCGCGCGCTCGCGTGACGGCTGAGGTCACCTGTTAGGCGGGCCCTAGGATGGGCCCGTGGCCGCCGATCCTGATCCCATCGAGATCGTCTCCGCCGATGCCGACCCTGGTGAGATCATTTCCGCTGGGGTCCTTCCCGTCGGTGCCGATCCCGCCAGGGGTGCTCCACCCGGCGGCGTTCCCGCCGGTGGTGAACCCGCTTCGGTTGCTCCGGTCGATGTCGAGCCCGGTCAGGTCGTTCGGGTTCTGCGTGAGGTCGGTGGGCTGGGGGCTTACTTCGAGATTCGTACCGATCCGGCCGAGGAGGCCGACCCCACGTGGCGGCCCTTCCCCGAGACCGACGGGGACCGGCTCCTGGAGCTGACCGGCCTGTACGCCGAGCGGCTCGGTACCACCGAGCGGCGGGTGGCCGCGTCCATCCTGTTCCAGGGCCTGGCCTCGCGGCTGTGGTCGCCCGTGATCGCGGCGGCGGCGCGCGGGATCGTCCCCGACCTGTCCGGGCTGCACTGGCGGTGGGCGCCCGGCGCACCGGTCGCGCTGTGGCTCGCCGGCCCGTCCGGATGGGCCGCCGGGGACGCGCGCACGGCCGCCCGGCTCGTCCACCGCGTGGTCGTGACGGAACAGCTCGCCCCGCTGCGCGAGACGATGCTGGGCTTCGTCGGCCTCGCCGACGGGCTGGTGTGGGGGAACGCCGCCTCCGCCCTCGCGGGCGGGCTGAACGTGGGGCCGCCCGACCCGGCGCGCGAGGCGCTCGTCCGCGAACTGCTGCTGCTGGAGCCGCTGGCGGGCACCGGCTCGTTCGGGGCGCGCGGCTTCGTCCGGCGCAGCTGCTGCCTGTACTACCGGGTGCCCCCGGGCGGCGAGCTGTGCGGCGACTGCGCCCTGCTCGCCCCCGGGCCCTCCGGCGTGCCGCCCCGCCGCTGAGCGCGGCGGGGCGGCCCGTCGGTCGGGCCCGTCGGTCAGGCCCTGTGGATCACGCCGCGGCGTGCGCCGCGGCGGGGGACCGGCGGCGGGCGAACGCCCGCTCGGTCAGGTGGCCGAACAGCAGGCCGATCGTCGCCCACAGGACGAGCTGGATCCCGAGCGAGGCGACCCGGAAGTCCCACAGGACGGTGGCCGGGAAGTGCCCGGGGATCGCGTCGGGCTTCGGCGTGAGCCGGTAGACCGCGCCGACCACCACGGCGAACCCGGCGGCCGTCGCGATCGTCGCGTTCCACACGCCGAGCCGGGGAACGAGCCGCAGGCACACGATCACCGCCGCCGTGGTGGCGAGCAGGCCGAGCGCGACCATCCCGAAGTACAGCGTCGTCCGGCTGCCGATCGTGTCGGGGTTGCCGACCGCCGGCGGCGTCGCCGGGTACTTCAGGAACGGCACGAGCTCGACCGCCACGAACCCGGCCAGCGCGACCAGCGCGGCCGTGGGCCGGGCGCCGAGCCGGCCGAGCCGCCCGTAGGCGAACGCGAACGCGATCGAGAACAGCCCGCCGAGCGCCACCCCGTACACGGCCATCGCCGTGATCAGGCCGGTGGTCTTCTGGACGGTGCGGCTCACGACCTCGGGCTCGTGCTCGTGCGCGCCGTGCGCGTGGGCCTGCGCGTCCTCGAAGGCGATGGCGTGGCCGACCTGCGGCTCGCCGTAGATCCAGGCGATCAGTAGCGCGACGGCCGCCGCGGCCAGCCCGACGAGCATGCCGCGGACCAGCAGAGATCTCATCATCGGTCGTGGATCTCCGGCCGCTCAGTGGCAGGGGAAGCCGAGCAGGTGCCGGCCGTCGTGGGTGAACTCGTGCACCCACGTGCCGCTGAACAGGGACGTCGCGCCCTGCTCCGCGCCGACGAAGTAGATGAGCACCACGCCCAGCACCGCGGCGAAGACCGCCCACGGCAGGACTTCCCGGATCGGCACGCGCAGCGGCACGGGAGCCGGCTGGGCCTGCGGGGACGCGGACGGAACGGCGGACTGGGCCATGGGATCTCCTCGCGGGGTTCACTCGCCCCGGTAGCGGGAGGACGACGGGTCAGTGTCCTGACTCCCAGATCGACGTCTCCCTCCGACCTTCCCGCCGGACGCCCGGCCGTGGTCGTGAGAGCGGGGGAGACTCCCTGGTCACAGTGGCGGGACCGTCCTGGAATCACACCAGGTTCCTGCGCACCGTCGCCTCATATCTGGATTTGTCGACCAGAGCGTCCCCTTTTACGGCCATTGCCGTCAAGTCGGCGGCAAGGTGACATATGCGGTACCGCGATCATGTCGTGACGGGGCGTGGCCGCATCCGGCGCGGGAGTACCGGCGCCGTCCCCGCGTTCCTACCATCGGAAGGTGGGCACGACCTGGCCGTTCACCGGCCGCGCCGCGACGCTCGACACGGTCGGCGACCTGCTCGGCGCGCGCGGCGGGCGGGGCGTCGTGCTGGCCGGGGAGGCCGGTGTCGGCAAGTCGCGGCTGGCGGCCGAGGCGCTGCTGAGGCTGGAGCCCGGCCGGTTCACGGTGCTGCGGGTCGGCGCCACCCGCGCGGGCGCGCACCTCCCGTTCGGCGCCTTCGGGCACGTCCTGCCGGCGCGGCGGCCGGGGACCACGGTGGTGAACCCGCTGCGCTGGGCGGCCGAGGAGGTCGGCGCGGGCGGCGACCCGTCCCGGCTGCTGCTGGCCGTGGACGACGCGCACCTGCTCGACCCGAGCTCGGCGGCGCTCGTCCACCACCTGGTCGTGCACGGGCGGGCGCGGGTGCTCGCGACCGTGCGCAGCGGCGAGCCCGCGCCCGATCCGGTGCTGGCCCTGTGGAAGGAGGACCTCGCCCGCCGGCTGGAGCTCGACCCGCTGTCGGCGGCCGAGACGGGGACGGTGCTGGAGGCCGTCCTCGGCGGGCAGGTGGCGGGCGGCACGGCCGACCGGCTGTGGCGGGCGACCCGGGGGAACCTGCTGTTCCTGCGGGAGCTGGTGTTCGCCGGCACCGCCGCCGGGCGGCTGGCGTGCGTGCGCGGCGTCTGGCGCTGGCAGGGCGGCCTGCCGGTCTCGCCGCGGCTGCGCGAGCTGGTCGAGGCGCGGCTCGGCGCGGTCGGCCCGCCCGAGCGGGCGGTGCTGGAGTACGTGACGTTCGGGGAGCCGGTGGGCGTGCCCCTGCTGACCGCGCTGACCTCGGCGGCGGCCGTCGAGCGGGCCGAGGAGCGGCACATGATCGTGCTGGTCCGGGAGCGCCGCCGGCTGGAGGCGCGGCTGGCGCATCCCCTGTTCGGCGAGGTGACCGGCGACCGGACGCCGGTGCTGCGGGCGCGGCGCCGCCGGGCCGCGCTCGCCGCGGCGGTGGAGGGCACCGGGATGCGCCGCCGCGAGGACCTGCTGCGGGTGGCGCTCTGGCGGCTGGACAGTGGCACCGCCGCGGACCCGGCCCTGGCGGTCCGCGCGTGCCTGACCGCCCGCGCCGCCTATGACCTGGCGCTGGCTGAGCGGTTCGGGCGCGCGGCCCTGGAGGGCGGCGGCGGGCTGGAGGCCGCGCTGCCGCTCGCCGCGATCCTCTACGTGACGGGCCGCGCCGAGGAGGGCGAGGCCCTGCTGGCGGAGATGCGCGCCTCGCCGGCGGACCGGCCGCGCACCGACCGGGAACGCTCCCGCCACGCCACGACCAGGGCGCTCGGCCTCGTCCTGGCCCTCGGCCGCGGGGAGGAGGCGCTGCGGCTGCTCGCCGAGGCGCGCGACGCCGTCACCGGCCCGTCCGAGCGCCGCGACCTGGACCTGCTGGCCGCCCGTGTGCACGTCCTCATGGGCCGTCCGGCACGGGCGGGGGAGGCCCTCGCGCGGGCGCGGGCGGCCGGGGTGCCGCGCGCGGACCAGGCC
>NZ_CAACVB010000326.1 GCF_900659635.1 Actinomadura roseirufa
CCGGGAGCCCTACGGCGAGCCGGACCTGCGGGCGGCGCTGGCGGCCTACATCCGGCGAAGCCGCGGGGTGGCGTGCCCGGTGGACGGGCTGATGGTCACCCGGGGCGCGACGAACGGGCTGGACCTGCTCGCCGCGACGGTGCTGCGGCCCGGCGACCGGGCCGGGGTGGAGGAGCCGGGGTACGCGCGGGCGCGGGCGGTGATCGCGGCGCGGGGCGCCGTGCCGGTGCCGTGCCCGGTGGACGAGCACGGCCTGGTCGTGGACGGGCTGCCGGACGGCCTGCGGCTGGTGTACACGACGCCGTCGCACCAGTTCCCGCTGGGCGGGGTGCTGCCCGTCGCGCGGCGGCGGGCGCTGCTGGCGTGGGCGCGCCGGACGGGCGCGCTCGTCGTGGAGGACGACTACGACGGCGAGTTCCGCTACGACGTGGCGCCGCTGCCCGCGCTGTACGGGCTGGACCCGGACCTCGTGGTGTACCTGGGCACCAGTGCCAAGATCCTCACCGCGGACCTGGGGGTGGGGTGGCTGGTGGGGCGGCCCGAGCTGGTGGCGGAGGTCGCGGCGCGCCGGGAGGAGCTGAACGACCGGACGGCGGTGGTGCCGCAGCACGCCCTGCGCTACTTGCTCGAACGCGGTGACCTGGAGCGTTACATCCGGCGGATGCGCGCGGAGTACGCGCGGCGCCGGGCGATCGTGGTGAGCGCGTTCGCCGGGCTGTGCCTGCGGGGGGACACGGCGGGCCTGCATCTCATGGTGGAGGTGCCGGGTCCGGTCGCCGGGCGCGTCGTCCGGGAGGCCGCCGGCCGCGGGGTCCTGGTCGAGACGGTCGATCACCACCACATCGGCCGGCCGCCGGTCTCCGGGCTGGTGATCGGGTACGGCTCCGCCGCGGGCCCCGCCGAGCTGCGCCGAGGCTGCGCGATCGTCCGAGACCTGGTCATGGCGGAGCCGAGCGGCTGATCAGGGCCGGCCGAGAACGATCTCAACCGTCGCGCGGGCGCGCGCCTGAGCGGCTAGCGCCAACGCGTGGTCCTCAACCATCGCGCGGGCGAAGCGATTCGCGCTCGCACAAGAACGGTCACGAAGCGAGCGCCGGCGAGCGCAGTGGGCCGGTCTTGCAATAAGAACGCCTAGTTGGACATCGCGGACGGGCCGACGGTGACCGGTTCGGAGGCGGGGAGGGGGGCGGGGTCGCCGCCGCGCGCGGGCCGGGGGATGAGGCGGGTGCCGACGGCGTCCGGGATTGGCGCGCGGGGTTTGGGGAGGGGGGCGACCGGGGTGTCGGGGCCGGTGACGCGGCGGATGTCGATGGCGCCCGGGTCGGGCCGCTCAGTGAGGGGGACCTGGGAGGCGCCGAAGTGGCCGCCGCGGGCCCAGTCCTTGCGGGCGCGCAGCGAGTGGTAGGACTGCGGCGAGGGCAGCGGCGGGCCGGCGGGCCAGCGGCGGGCGACGTTCCAGCCGTCCAGCCAGCGGACGATCGCGTCGACGCCGATGAGGGGCGCGCCGGTGAACGGGACGCGGGACTGGCCGATGACGGCGATCTGGACGCAGAGCCGGCCCTCCCGGCTCACCGGGTCGCCGAGCAGCCGGGCCGCCCGGGTCGCCGGGAGCAGCTGGACGATCTCGCCGGTGCCGGGGTGCCACACCAGGTGCGGGACCCGGCCCTCCTTGATCAGATCGGCCGCGGCGGAGCGGGCCGAGACGGTGCGCGGGTCGGACTCGCTGACCGTCCAGACGACGCGGGGCGCTCCCCCGCGCGGTGCCCCGCCGTCCTGTCTCGCCGGCATGCGTCCGGCTCCCGGCAGCCATGCGTCTGCCATGGTGCGTCCCCCCAATCGGGCGGGCTAGCCCCGAATGGTCTAGTCCTCGTGTCGAACCCGGCGGGACGGTGAGGTCCAGCCTGCCGCCGTGGGCTGGAAAGGGCGGCCGTCGACCTTCGCGCGGTGGTGTCCCGCCGGCTCGGGCGTCGTCGCGGAGGCGTACCCCGGCGCTTCTCCCGATCCACGTGGACACGTCCTTTCCCAGTGCAACTTGCACGCAACGATGGCCGGGTTTATCCATATCCGCGCAGGTCATGCCGGAAACCGACGATCGCCGGAAAGTTCGCTGGACCTCGGCCGGATGTGGCCGGTGGATTATGGTCCGACCTCAAAAGGTTTACGGTACGTGGTCCTAGGAGGGGCCCGGCTGAGAGGGTGTGCGCCTCAGCAGTAGGAGACGGACGCGGACCCGCCGGGGGAGAACGACACCGATCCGCTCCTGGTACCGAAGCACAGCCCGTTGGTGCGGCGCACCTGGACCATCGCGGTCTCGCCCGCGCTCAGGTGCCCGCCGCCGCCGGCGCTCAGCTCACCGGACGTCCCGGTGACCCTCCAGTCGACCGGGCCGCCGGCCGCGCTGACCTGAACCGAGCAGGACCTGTCGAAGCCCATCGTGCATCCGTTCACCGACAGGTGCCCCGCCTGCGGCGACTTCGGCTGCTGCGGCGTGTGGGTGGACGACGGCGGCGGCGGCGAGGACGGCGTCTTCGAGGGCGTCTTGGACGGGGACGGCGACGGCGTCTTCGACGGGGACTTCGACGGCGAGGGCGACGAGGCGCGGGGGGTGGGGGCGCCGCCGCTCGGCGTGGGCTCGGCGTCCGGGGCGGCGGTGCCCTCGCCGGCGGTGGGCGGGGCGGGGCTCCCGGCCGCGGCGGGCGCGCTGGAATCGCCGCCGAACGCCGACATCGCGCCGGCCAGCACCACGACCGCCGCGACGCCGGCGGCGACGGCCGCGAGGAGGGGACCGCGGCGGCGGGGGGAGCCCTCGCGGGCGCGCGAGGCGGCGGGCTCGTAGGGGAGCGGCCAGCCGTACTCGTCGAACGGCTCCGACCAGGCGGCGATGGCCCGCTGGTTGTCGGCGCGGTCCGGGGCGGTCGCGGCGGTGAGCACGTCCAACCGCAGGTCGGCGGGGATCGCCGCGATGGGCAGCACCGACAGCAGCCGGTCGGCGGGCAGCGGCGGGGTGTCGCGCGTCCCGCAGACCGGGCAGTTCGCGACGTGCCGGACGAGCGAGGCCGACGCGTCCGGCGACAGCGGCCACGACTCGGTCAGCGCGGAGACGCTGGGGCAGTCCTTCCAGTGGTTCTGCGCGATGAGCGAGGCGTGCAGCGCGGCGGCGAGGTCCTCGCGGGCCTCCTCGACCATCCGCAGGGTGTCCTCGAGACCGGTGCCGAAGATGCCGGCCAGGTCGACCTCGTCGAGCTCGTGCCGGACCGACAGGTCGATCGCCTCGCGCTGGCGCCCGTTGAGCGCGGCGAGCGCGCTGTGCGCGAGCAGCCGCCGTTCCTCGCGGCGGGCGAGCTGCTCGGGGGTGAGGTCGTCGTCGGCCTCCGGCGCCTCCTGCCCGGTGTTCCGGTTGGGGCTGTCGCGGCGCCGCATGCACTCCTTGCGGGCGAGCGCGTACAGCCAGCCCCGCAGCCGCTCCGGCTCGGTGAGCCGCGTGGCGTGGGCGCGGGCCGAGATCAGGCAGGTCCGCAGCGCCCCCGCCGCCTCGATGCGGTCGCGCAGCAGACCGTGGCAGTAGTCGAAGATGAACGGCGCATAGGTGTCGTACACCTCGGTCAGGGCGATGACGTCCCCGGCCCGCAGCGCCTCCGCCATCCTGTGGTCGTCGGACTGCCCGGGCCCTGGCACACCGGCCACGGAAACCCCTCCAGAAGAACTCGGTGTCGTGAACGTGCCCCCGGCGAGCGCGCGCCGACGTTCATTGGCCCGCTCTGGTTGCCCGATCTTGCCACCAAGTTTCTGGCTTTTCTCCCTTTAGAGCCGATCTACGTAGCGGTAGGGGTACAGCACGTGGCCGTCTCTCCTAGTCGGGAGGCGATTTGTCGCAAAAAGGTGATCTAGGTCACTGCGGCTTTCCGTTGCCGTTCCCGTTCCCGTTCCCGCCGTCCCCCTGTGCCGGGCAAGTGATCATGACGTTCGCGGCGCCGCGCGGGGAGAAGTAGACCGTCCCGGACCCGCCGGGCGGCGTGCACTCGCCGAGCAGCGTCGCCTGGACGACCTGCGAGGCCCCCGCCGCGAGCGTCCCGCCGCCGGCGGCGCTGAGGTTGGCCGAGCGCCCGGTCACCGACCAGGTCACCGGCCCCCCGACGGCCGTCACCTTGATCGCGCATCCGCCGGTCTTCTCGATCGTGCAGCCCTGGACGACAAGGCCGCCGGGCTTGGCGCTGGTCGGCGGCGTGCGCATCGGCGTGGGCGAGGCGCGGTGCGTGGGCGTCTTGGTCGGGGTCGGCGTGGTGAGCGTCGGTGTCGGCGTCGGCGTGCTGGTCGGGGTCGGGGTGGGCGACTCCGACGGGTCGGCGGGCGTGCCGGAGTCGGAGGGATCGGGCGCCGACGAGGCGGGCCCGCTCGGGTCGGCCTGGGCGCCGGTCTTGTCGCCGGACGAGCCGGGCATCAGGAAGAACGCGCCGGTGACGACGAGGATGACGGCGGCGGCCGCGGCGAGGGCGGGCCACAGGCCGCGCGGGGGACGGCGCGCCTCGTCCGGCTCGTCCGGGACCACGGCGCCGCCGGGCGCGGGCCAGCCCCAGGAGTCGAACGGCTCGGCGCGCCGCGCGATCGCGGCGAGGTCGGCCGACAGCGCCGGGTCGGTGGCGGTGGCGAGGACGAGCCCGCGCAGGTCGGTCGGCATCATCGCGACCGGCAGGACCTGGAGCAGCCGGGCCGCCGCGACGCGCTCGGCGCGGGCATGGCAGATCGCGCACAGGTCGATGTGCCGGACGATCCGGTGCACGTCCTGCGGGGCGAGCGGCGCGTCGCCGCCGTCGCCCGCGAGCGCCGCGAGCTCCGCGCAGTCCGCCCGCCCGGTGCGGGCGACGAACGCGGCGGCGAGGGCGTCGTCGAGCCGGGCGCGCGCCTCGGTGGCCAGGGCGGCGGCCTCCTGGGCGTCCAGGCCGAGCACCCCGCCGATCTCACCGGCGTCCAGGCCGTGCCGCAGCATCAGGTCGAGCGTCTCCCGCTCGCGGCCGCGCAGCCCGGCGAGGGCGCCGTGCACGAGCCGCCGCGCCTCCAGCCTGCGGGCCAGCTCGCCCTCGCTCAGGAAGCCGTCCTCGACCTCCGGGGCCTCGTACCGCTCGGCGGGCCGGTCGGGCGCGTGCAGGCGGCGCATGCACTCGGCGCGGACGAGCGCGTACAGCCAGCCGCGGAACCGGCCGGGCTCGCGCAGGACGGAGATGTGCGCGTACGCGGCGATGAGCGCGTCGTGCAACGCGCCCGCCGCGGACTCCTGGTCGCGCAACAGCGCGTGGCAGTAGTCGTACAGGCGGGCCGCGTAGCGGTCCATGACCTGGATGAGGGCGCCGGGATCGCCACCGGCGAGGGTCCTCGCCAGGCGTTCGTCGTCGGCACGGTCGAGGCTGGGCCATCCGGACACGAGGGTCCTCCCGCAAGGTGGGGTCGAGCCGGCCCCGGCGGTCGTGCGCCGGTGGTCAGCCGTTCGATGAGGTGCTCGCCCGATGCCGGAGCGCGTCGCGCGCGTCCGGGGCGGGCCGGGCCGCTTCGGAGGGGAAGTCCGCACTCCCGGCCTCCGGGCCGGCGATGCGCGCCGGGCGGCCGCTCCCCGTCACGGGCCGGGGAGGAACGTGGGTCGGAGGCCCGACGGCCCCGCTCCCCGTCGGGCCTCCACATAGATTGACGGTCGACTTGCGTGGGTGGTTGACACGGATCGGGGTGAAAAATGGGAACTTCGGACCGTGTGCGCACGGTCACGAGGTGATGCGCCGGGACAGCATCCTCAGGAAGATCGTGGAGATCTCCCGCGGGGTCATCGCGATCTGCACGTCGCCGTTGGTCGCCGCGGCGATCCGCTCCAGCTCGGCCCGGTCGACGCCCTTCCCGAAGCCGATCATGTTGACCTGGATGGGCCGATTCGGGTCCTGCATCCGCCTGAGCCGCGCGAGGGTCTCCGCCAGCGTCGGGCCGTCCGGGTCGTCGTTCCTGCCGTCGGTGAGCAGCAGGATCGAGTTGCCGAACTCCGGTTTGTAGGTGCTGTTCATCAGGTCGTACGCGGCGAGCATCGTCCGGTAGAGGCCGGTGTCGCCGCCCGGCTTCGGGCGCATCTGGTTGAGCGTCGACAGGACGAGGTCGCGCCGGGTGTTGGAGCCGATGCGCTCGCCGAGCGGGCCGACCGGCACGCTCTCCCGGTAGGGCAGCCGCCCGCGCATGTTCGTCGAGAACAGCCACTGTCCGAGCTCCGTGTCGTTCGGCATCATGCTGAGCCCGCCCTGGGACACCTGGGCGATCGCCTGCAGCCGGGTGGTGTGCGGGCCGACCTCCTCGCCCATCGATCCGGACACGTCGATGAGGGTCAGGATGCGCAGGCCGAGCGACAGCTTCGACCACGCCTGCATGACGCGCGTGACGTCGGCGTCCTTCGGCGCGGCGAGCAGGCGCGGGCTCGCCCGGCCGACGCCGCCCGCCGGTCCGAAGCCGTCCGGCGCCCGCCCGTCGGGGGTGCGGAACCCGAGCGCGGCGGCCTCCTCGCGGGTGCGCCCGGTGCCCATCGCCCGCTCCAGCAGCTCCGCCGCCCGCCGCCGGTCGGCGTCGTCTGCGGTGACGGTGAACGGGTAGTCCATCGACAGCGTGCCCTCGGCCGGATACAGCGCCACCGCCGGCTCGGCCGGGCCGCCGCGGTCGTAGGCCCACAGCGCCTGCTCCGACGACAGCGAGACGGGCTGCTTGCCCGCGCGCCCCCCGCGGAAGTGCTGGAACTGGGCCTGGACGGTCGGCACGGTGCTCTCCCGGACCGTCCGGACGAGCCCGGTGAAGGCCGACTCGCGGTCCGGGTCACCGGCCAGCAGCGCACTGATGATCATCAGGGAGCCCATGCCCGCCGCGTTCCGGGCCGGGTCGGGGACGATGAACCGGACGGACCCGGCCGGGATCGCCTGGTTCCCGGTGCCCTCCCCGCCCGCGCCGCCGCCCGCTGCCTTGAGGAGGTCGTTCCAGGACGGACTGGCGCCCCGCTTCTTCAGTTCCAGCGCGAGCGTCCGGGGCAGGCCGACGACGATGGGGCTGGTGGCCACCGAGCCGCGGGGCGTCACCGCCGTCCCCTTGCCGTCCACGGACCGCGCGAGCGGCATCCACAGGGACGAGTCGGGGATCCACACGTCGGGACGCCGGTTGACGGCGCTCGCCACGCCCCGTCCCGACAGCAGCGTCGCCACCGCCGCGGGTTCGGCCTTGCGCACCTCGGCCCGCACGCACGTGCCGCCGACCTTGTGCCGGGCGGTGTTGAACCGTCCCGCGGCCTTGACGACGACCGGCTCGATGTCGGGCGCGGCGGCGACCGACAGGGTGAGCGCGCCGTCGCCCGAGCAGCCCCCGCCGCCGCTCTCGGCGAACGCGTACACCCCCGCGCCGAGCAGCCCCGCCAGCCCGAGCGCGCCCGCCATCGGGCCGATGAGCGCGACGCCGCCGCGCCCGCG
>NZ_CAACVB010000327.1 GCF_900659635.1 Actinomadura roseirufa
GCCCGCGCGGCGGGCGGGATCGTGGTGGGCGTGCTGTCGGCGGCCGACCGCGCCGGCGCGGGGCCCGACCTGACCGTCGCGCTGCCGACCGGCCTCGGCCAGGCCCGCAACGTCCTGATCGTGAACGCCGCCGACGCGGTGATCGCCGTCGGGGGGTCGTGGGGGACGCTGTCGGAGGTGGCGCTGGCGATGCGGCGCGGCGGGACCCCGGTGGTGCAGGTCGGCGGCTGGCGGGTGCACGACGCCAAGGGACGGCCGGTGGGCGGCGTCGCGCACGCCGGGGACGCGGCGGAGGCGCTGGCGCTCACCGGCCTGTGGCCCTGAAGCGGCGTCCCGCGCGCGGCGGGGGTCAGTGGACGGACAGACCGCCGTCCACGAAGATCGCCTGCCCGGTCACGTACGCCGCCGAGGCGCTCGCCAGGAACACCGCGGCGCCGGCGAAGTCGTCGGCGACGCCGTTGCGGCCGGTCATGGTGCGGGCGGCCAGGTCCCGCACGCGCTGCGGGTCGGCGGACAGGCGCGCGTTGAGGGGCGTCATCACGAATCCGGGCACCAGGGTGTTGGCGGTGACGCCGCGCGGCGACCACGCCTCGGCCTGGGAGCGTGCCAGCGCCACCAGCCCCGCCTTGGACACGCCGTAGGCGCCGCTGGTGACGAACGCGCGGAACGCCTGCTGGGAGGCGATGTGGATGAGGCGTCCGTGCCCCCGCTCGGCCATGCCGGGGCCGAACCGCTGGCCGAGCAGGAACGGCGCGTCGAGGTTCACGGCCATGGTGGCGTCCCAGACGTCCTCGCCGAGTTCGTCCATCGGGGGGCGCAGGTTGATCCCGGCGGAGCTGACCACGATGTCGGGTTCCCCGAACGCGGCGGCGGCGTCCTCGGCCGCGCGGCGGACGCCCTCGCGGGTGCCGAGGTCGGCGCTGACGGCGGCGGCCCGGCAGCCGTGCGCGGTCAGGTCGGCGACGGCCGCGGCGAGCTCGGCCTCACGGCGGGCGATCACGACGACGGACGCGCCCGCGCGGCCGAGCGCCTCGGCGATGGCGCGGCCGATGCCCGAGCTGCCGCCGGTGACGACGGCGACGCGGCCGGACAGCGAGAACAGGCCGGACAGGTAGGCGCCGGGCGCGGGAAGATCGCTCATGGACGCCGAGCCTAGGGGAGCGGGTCCCGGGCCGAGCCGTCCGGGGCGGGCGTCCCGAGGCCGCGGCGCAGGTAGGCGGCGGTGATCGAGGACGGGTCGGCCAGCAGCGCGGCGGGGGTGCCGGCGAAGACGATCTCCCCGCCGTGCCGCCCGCCGCCGGGACCGAGGTCCAGGACCCAGTCGGCGCGTTTGACCACCTCCAGGTCGTGCTCGACGACGATGACGGTGTTGCCGGCGTCCACGAGCCGGTCCAGCAGGTCCAGCAGCGCGTCGACGTCGGCGGGGTGCAGGCCGGTGGTCGGCTCGTCGAGCACGTACACCAGGCCGGTGCGGTGCAGCCGGGTGGCGAGCTTGAGGCGCCGCCGCTCGCCGCCGGACAGGGTGCCGAGCGGGCGGCCGAGGGCGAGGTAGGGGAGACCGACCTCGGTGAGGGCGCGCAGCCGGGACAGCACGGTGCGTTCGGGCGCCCCGGCGAAGAACCCGACGGCCTCCTCGGCGGGCATCTCCAGCACGTCGGCGATGGACCGGCCGCGCAGGGTGCGGGCGAGGGCCTCGGGGCGGTAGCGGCGGCCCCGGCATCTCTCGCAGGTGGTGGTGACGGGGTCCATGAACGCCAGGTCGGTGACGATGACGCCGTCGCCGCCGCAGCCCGGGCACGCCCCGGCCGAGTTGTGGCTGAACAGGGCCGGGTCGGCGCCGGTGGCGCGGGCGAACATGCGGCGGACGTGGTCCATGACGCCGATGAAGGTGATGGGGGTGGACCGGCGGGACACGGCGATGGACGACTGGTCGACCACGACGGCCTCGGGGACGCGGGCGGTGAGCTCGTCCATGACCAGGGTGCTCTTGCCCGACCCGGCGACGCCGGTCACGGCGGTGAGCACGCCGGTGGGGAAGCGCGCGGTCACGTCCTTGAGGTTGTGCGCGCGGGCGCCGGTGACGGGCAGCCATCCGCCGGGCTCGCGGACGGCGGTCTTGACGCCGGTCGCGCGGCGCAGGGCGCGTCCGGTGGGGGTGGCGGCGGCGCGCAGGGCGGCGACCGTGCCGGTGAAGACGATCTCGCCGCCGCGCGCGCCGGCGCCGGGGCCCATGTCGACGACGTGGTCGGCGGCGGCGATGACGCGGGGGTCGTGCTCGACGACCAGGACGGTGTTGCCCTTGTCGCGGAGCCGGGCGAGCAGGGCGGTGAGCCGGTCGACGTCGCTCGGGTGCAGCCCGGCGCTCGGCTCGTCGAAGACGTAGGTCATCCCGGTGAGGGCGGAGCCCAGGTGCCGGACCACCTTGAGGCGCTGCGCCTCGCCGCCCGACAGGGTGCGGGTCTCGCGGTCCAGGCTGAGGTGGCCGAGGCCGATGTCCTCCAGGCGCCGCAGCCGGGTGATCGCCGCCGCCGCGATGGGCGCCGCGACGGGGTCGGTGATCTCGCCGAGCGCCGCGGCGAGGTCGCCGATCTCCAGGCGGTACAGGTCGGCGATGGTGCGGCCGCCGATCCTGGAGGCGAGCGCCGCCTGGTTGAGGCGGGCGCCGCCGCAGCCGGGACAGGTCTGTTCGCGGACGACCTTGCGGGCCGCGTCGCGCTGCTTGCCGGTCAGGGAGTCGATGCCGCGTTTGATGTAGAGGCGCTCGAACCGCTCGGCCAGCCCCTCGTAGGCGTTGTGGCCCATGGACCCGGTCCGGTTGAGCCGGCGCACCCGGAATCCTTTGCCGTGCAGGAGCAGGTCCCGTTCGGCGGGGGTGAAGTCCCGCAGCGGCTTGTCGGGGTCGAACAGGCCCGATTCGGCGTACAGCTGCCACACGTAGGTGCCCACGCCGAACGGCGGGAAGTTCACCGCGCCCTCGTTGAGGGTCTTACCGGTGTCCAGGAACCGGTCGAGGTCGAGCCGGACGACGCGTCCGAGCCCGTCGCAGCCGGGGCACATGCCCTGGGGCTCGTTGAAGGAGTAGGCGCCCGCCTCGCCGGCGCTCGGGGTGCCGTGCCGGGAGAACAGGACCCGCAGCACGGCGGAGATGTCGGTGATCGTCCCGACCGTGGAGCGGGCGTTGCCGCCGAGGGGCCGCTGGTCGACCACGACCGCCGGGGCGAGGTTGTCGATCGCGTCGGCGTCGGGCCGCTCGTGGCGGGGCATCCGGTCGCGGACGTACCAGGTGAACGTCTCGTTGAGCTGGCGCTGCGACTCCGCCGCGACCGTGCCGAACACGATCGAGGACTTGCCCGAGCCGGACACGCCGGTGAACGCCACGATGCGGCGTTTGGGGATGCGCAGTGAGACGTCCTTCAGGTTGTTCTGCCGGGCCCCTCTGATCAGGATGCTGTCCTCGTGGTCGGTCATGGCGCCCACGCTAGGAACCAATGAGGCCAGGTTCTGGCCTCATTGGGCCGCATACTGGACGGGTGAGCGACACCACCTCGGCGCGGCTGCTGCAGTTGCTGTCCCTGCTCCAGGCCCGGCGCGAGTGGAGCGGCCCGGAGCTGTGCGAGCGGCTCGGCGTGAGCGCGCGCACCGTCCGCCGCGACGTGGAGCGGCTGCGCGGGCTCGGCTACCCGGTGCGCGCCACGCTCGGCGCGGCCGGCGGGTACGGGCTGGAGGCGGGCACCGCGATGCCGCCGTTGCTGCTGGACGACGAGGAGGCCGTCGCGATCGCGGTCGGGTTGCGCGGCGCGGCCGGGATCGAGGGCGTCGAGGAGACCTCCCTGCGCGCGCTGGCCAAGCTGGAGCAGGTCCTGCCCGCGCGGCTGCGGCGCCGGGTCAGCGCCCTGCACACCGCGACGACGCCGCTGACCGGGCCGCCCGCGGGGCCGCGCGCGGACGCGGCGGCGCTGGCCGTGCTCGCCGCCGCATGCCGCGACCGCGAGCGGATCAGGTTCGGCTACCGCGACGAGAAGGGGTCGGGCGGCGGGCGGCTGGTGGAGCCGCACGGGCTGGTCTCGGCCGGGCGCCGCTGGTACCTGGTCGCCTGGGACGCCGGCCGCGAGGACTGGCGGACGTTCCGGGTGGACCGGATCGACGACCCGCGGCCGACCGGGGTCCGGTGCGCGCCGCGCGCGCTGCCCGCCGCCGACGCCGCCGCGTTCGTCACCGCCTCCCTGGCCCGTGCGCGGCCGCTGCGCCGGGCGGTGGTCACCGTGCACGCCTCCGCCGCGGAGCTGGCCGACCGGTTCCGGGTGACCGGCGCGGAGGTGGAGCCGGTCGACGAGCGCACCTGCACGCTGCGCACCGCGCCGGACTCGCTGGAGTGGACGGCGCTGCGGCTGGCGTTCCTCGAACTGGACTTCGAGGTCCGCGAGCCGCCCGAGCTGGCCGCGCGGCTGGCCGTGATGGGCCGCCGCCTGCTCTCGGCCGCGGGCGAGGGCCCGGCGGACGCGGGCGGGGACGCCCGCCGTACCTGACAGAAGATGTCAGCTTCCCCTGGCAGGCTCACCACGTCACCGATCATCGTGAGCACAAGGAGCCCTCATGCCCGCCATCGCGGAGTTCATCGCCGTCACCCTCGACTGCCCGCACCCTCCGGCGCTCGCGTCCTTCTACGCGACGCTGACGGGCGGTGAGATCACCTACGACACCGCCGAGGCCGCCGCCGTCCGGCTGCCGGACGGCACGAACGTCAACTTCCAGCGCGTCGCCGGCCACAGCGCGCCGCAGTGGCCCGGCACGGACCGTCCGCAGCAGTTCCACCTGGACTTCTACGTCGACGACCTCGGCGCGGCCGAGGCGGCGGTGACGGAGCTGGGCGGCGGCAGGCCCGCCTTCCAGCCGGGCGGCGACCGGTGGGTGGTGCTCACCGACCCGGCGGGCCACCCGTTCTGCGCCTGCCTGCGGCAGCGCTAGCGGGACGGCGCTCCCCGTCCCGGCGGGCCGCCCCCGGCGTCGGCACGTTCCGTTCCGATGCGAGGATGGGGACCGTGACGGACGAGACGGGGGCGGCGGGGGAACGGGCCCTGCGCGGGCGGATCGGGCACGAGCTGGTCGAACACGGGCTGGTCGAACACGGGCGGATCGGGCGCGCGCGGTGAGCGGAGCGGAACCGAAGCCGGGCACGCAGTCGGTGGACCGGGCGGTGGCGGTGCTGCGGTCGTTCGAGAGCACGGCGCGGCAGACGCCGACCGAGATCGCGCATCGGCTGGGGCTGTCGGTCAGCACCGCGCACCGCATCGTCGGTGCCCTGCACGACACGGGGATGCTGGGCCGCGACCCGCGGACCGAGCGCTACTTCCTCGGGCCGACGGCGGCGATCCTGGGCCGGCTCGCCCTGGAGCGGATGGGCGCCACGCTTCTGCAGCCGCCGCTGACGGCGCTGCGCGACGGGACGGGCGAGGCGGTGAGCCTGGGCGTGCGCGTCGGCGACGAGGTCGCCGTGCTGGTGCACCTGCCGTCCGCGCACCCGCTGCGCTACGACCAGCCGCCGGGCACGCGCAACCCGGTCCACGGGTGCGCGATGGGCAAGGCGATGCTGGCGTTCACCGACGAGCCGATCGCGATGGACGAGCCGTTCACGCGCCTCACCCCGGCCACCCTCACCACCCGCGCGGAGCTGGAAGCGGAGCTGGCGCGCGTCCGGGAGCGGGGTTTCTCGGTCAGTGACGAGGAGCGCGTCGTGGGGGTGCGCGCGGTCGCGGCCCCGGTGCGGGACGGCTCGGGGCGCGTCGTCGCCGCCGTCGCGCTGCAGGGCCCCTCGGTGCGCTTCGGCGACGACGCGATGCCCGCGCTGGCGGAGGCGGTGCGCGCCGCCGCCGTACGGCTGACGACCCTGCACGGCCAACTGCCCGCGGCCCCGGCCGAGGCGGGCGCGGAGAGCGGCAACACCGCCCACTGACCCGCCCCCTTGAGCCGCGCGGGGGCGCGGCGGACGGTCCGGCGGGGCGGGGGTCATGTCCGGGTCGGCCACGGGTCGCGGTTCTCCCAAGGTTCGAACAAGGAGCCGTGCGAGGCGCTTCGGGGCCCTCCAGCGGCGGCGGCGCGGCCTACGTTCGTCGCCATGGACGTAGTGCTGACCGGATCGGCCGGCTTCATCGGCTCGCACGTCGCCGAGGCGCTGACCGCCGCGGGACACCGGGTCCGCGGCCTCGACCCGCGGACCGGCGGCGGCGCGGGCGCCGACGTCCGCGACGCGGCGGCGGTCGCGGAGCTGCTGGACGGCGCCGACGCGGTGTGCCACCAGGCCGCGCTGGTCGGGCTCGGCGTGGACGTGTCCGACCTGCCCGCCTACACGTCGGTGAACGTGCAGGGCACGGCCGTGCTGCTGGCGGAGATGGCGCGGGCGGGGGTGGGCGCGCTGGTGCTGGCCTCGTCGATGGTGGTCTATGGGGAGGGCGCCTACACGTGCGGGCGGCACGGCCCCGTCCGGCCGGGGCCGCGGCCCGAGGAGGCGCTGCGGGCGGGACGGTTCGAGCCGGGCTGCCCGCGCTGCGGCGCCGCGCTCGAGCCGGGCGCCGTCGCCGAGGACGCGGCCCCCGACCCCCGCAACGTGTACGCCGACACCAAGCTGGCGCAGGAGCACCTGGCCGCGTCCTGGGCGCGGATGACGGGCGGGTCGGTGACGGCGCTGCGCTACCACAACGTGTACGGGCCGCGGATGCCGCGCGACACGCCCTACGCCGGGGTCGCGGCGCTGTTCCGCTCCCGGCTCCTGGCCGGGCTGGAGCCGCTGGTGTTCGAGGACGGGGCACAGCGCCGCGACTTCGTGCACGTCCGCGACGTCGCGCGCGCCAACGTCCTGGCCCTGGAGCGGACCACCGCGGCCCGCGCGCCCGGCGCCGAGGGCGCGCCGGAGGGGCCGGGACGCGGCGGGCTGCGCGCCTACAACATCGCCAGCGGCGAGCCGCGCACGATCGCCGAGATGGCCGCGGCGCTCGCGGAGGCGTTCGGCGGTCCGGCGCCGCGCGTCACCGGCGGCCACCGGGCCGGCGACGTCCGGCACATCGTCGCGCGGCCCGACCGCGCCCGCCGCGAGCTGGGGTTCTCGGCGGCGGTCGCGTTCGCCGACGGCATGCGGGAGTTCGCGCGGCGGCCCGTCACCGAAGGGAGCCGATGAGCGTGGTCGAGGTGATCCTGCCGTGCCTGAACGAGGCCGGGGCGCTGCCGTGGGTGCTGTCGCGGATGCCCGCGGGGTTCCGTCCCCTGGTCGTCGACAACGGCTCCACCGACGGCTCGGCGCGCGTGGCCGCCGAGCACGGCGCCGAGGTCGTCACGGCGCCGGTGCGCGGGTTCGGCGCCGCCTGCCACGCGGGGCTGCTGGCCGCGGGCGCCGAGGTGGTGTGCGTGATGGACGCCGACGCCTCGCTCGACCCGGCGGAGCTGCCGCGGCTGGTCGCCGCGCTGGAGGGGCTGGAG
>NZ_CAACVB010000328.1 GCF_900659635.1 Actinomadura roseirufa
GTCGAGGACGGCGGCGGGCGCGGCCGGGCGGTCTCCAGCGCCGCGTCCCGCGCGCGGCGCCCGAACGCCGACAGCAGCGGGTCGTACACCTGGCGGCCGAGCGCGACCGCGACGCGGCCCGTCGACCCGGGCGCCACGGTGAAGTCGCTGAACTCCACCACCATGTCCCCGGCCTCGTTGAAGACCAGCGAGGGAAAGGACCGCGGTTCGGCGCGCACCAGCGCCGGATCGGCCCGGGACGCCAGCCGCTCGCGGACCCGCGCGGCCAGCCCCGCCAGCCCGGCCCGGCCGTCGAGCAGGTCGGCCGAGTCGTGCGCGGTCCGCGTGCGGCCGTCGTACCAGAGCGTCCGCCGCGACTCGCCGCCGGAGGCGCCGAGGAACTGCCAGGTCACCAGCCGCACCCCGACCACCTGGCGGGACGCGCCGGTCAGCGACCAGCGCACGTTCAGCTCCGGGACGCCGCCGCCCGGCGGCTCGGCGGCGCTCTCGGTGCGGGCGGCGAACGGGCGGACCTGCTCCTCGACGGCCGCGGCGAGCCGGCGGGTCAGCGCGTCGGCGCCGGGAACGCGCGGATAGGAGGCGTACAGGTGGCGGGCCCCGGCGGGCTCGGCGCGCACGACGGCGGTCAGCCCGGGGATCGCGGCGGGGTCGACCGTGCGGACGGCGGTGGCGTCGCCGGCCGGCCGTTCGCCGCGCCCGGCGGCGCCGGAACAGCCGACGAGGAGGGACGCGGCGGTCAGGAACGCGGCGCACAGGGCCGCCGGGGGTGAGGCCGCGCCCCGGGTCCACGGGTTGATCAACGGGTTCCCCTACCGAGCCGCGCGGTCTTCTCTTTGGCGATCGCGTGGCGTCCTCTTGGCCGATCGCTTGGGCGGCCAGGGTATGCCCGCCGTCCGCGCGGAATGGACGCCCCGAGGGGGACGCCCGAGGGCTTTGCCGACCACCGAGAGGGACTTGGGGAACCGTTGACCTTGTCGGAGGTCTGGCCGCGCCCCCCCGACCTCTGCCATCGTGGGGGCGGAATCCGCGGGGTCGCAGGGCCGGGTGCCGCCGCGGGGCGGCCGTCCGCGACCCGGCCCCGCCGGGGCGAAGGGATCGCCGATGGAAAGCCCGCGATCGCACCCGGGAGCCCCCTCGCCGGGCGAGCTGCGCCCGGACGACCCCACCCGCGTCGGCCGGTACCGGATCGAGGCCAAGATCGGCGAGGGCGGGATGGGCGCGGTCTATCTCGGCCGCGACGCCGACGGGCGCCAGGTGGCGGTGAAGGTGGTGCGCGCGGAGCTGGCGGGCGACCGCACCTTCCTCGCCCGCTTCCACGACGAGGCCGCCAACGCCGAGCGCGTCGCCTCGTTCTGCACCGCGCAGGTCCTCGAACACGGCGAGGACCTCGGGCTCGCCTACATGATCACCGAGTACATCGACGGCCCGTCGCTGCTCCAGCACGTGGCCGAGAAGGGCGCGCTGTCGCCCGGGATGCTGCACGGCGTCGCGGTGGGGGTGGCCGCCGCGCTGGTCGCCATCCACAGCGCGGGGCTGGTGCACCGCGACCTGAAGCCGAGCAACGTGCTGCTGTCCATCTCCGGCCCGCGCGTGATCGACTTCGGCATCGCCCGCGCGCTGGACGCGGCCAGCGCGCACACCCGTACCGGTCAGCTCGTCGGCACCCCCGGCTGGATCGCCCCCGAGCAGATCACCAGCCAGCGGGTCACCCCGGCGGTGGACCTGTTCGCCTGGGGCTGCCTGGTGGCCTTCGCCGCCAACGGCCGCAACCCGTTCGGGCAGGGCTCGTTCCAGATCATGGCGGCGCGGGCCGTGCACGCCGAGCCCGAGCTGGGCTCGCTGCCCGGCACGCTCGACGGGCTCGTCCGCGCGTGCCTGCGCAAGGACCCCGAGCAGCGCCCCTCGGCCCGCGACCTGCTGCTCGCGCTGGTCGGCGGCGGCGGTGAGGCCGCCGTCAACACCACGCTCGGCGCGTCGTGGGCGCCCCCGCCCCCGTCCGCCGCGCCGACGGTGCTCTCCCCGGGAGCGCCCGCGGGCGCTCCCACGGGACCGCCCTCCCCCGGCCCGGTCGCGGCTCCGCCCCCGGCGCCGTCCCCGCCCGCGCCTTCTTCGGGGCCTCCTTCGGGAGCGCCCGCCGGTGCGGCTCCCGTCGCTCCGCCGTATCCGGGGGCGGCGCCGGACCGCGCGTGGACGCCTCGGCCCGCCCCGCCGAACCCGGGTCAGGGGCAGGGGCGACCGGGGCAGGTCACCGAGCCGCCCTTCGAGCGACGCACCGACCCCGCCGCCGGGACGCCGCTTCCCCCGCCCGGCCCACCGGTCGAGCTGCCGCGGACCGTCCCGTCGGGAACGCCCTTGGGAACACCGCCGGGCGTACTGCCCGGTGCGCCCTCGGGCGCGCCGCCGGGCGTGCCGTCCGGCGCTCCGGCGGCGCGGAACCGGCGCCCGGTGCTGGTGGCCGCGGCGGCGGTGGCGGTGGCGGTGCTGCTCGCCGCCGGGGGCGCGTACCTGTTCGCCCGCCCGGAGGGCGAGAAGGCGCACAACTCCGCCGCGCCGGCGGGACCCGCCGCCTTCCCGGCCGACCCCCTGCTGGTCCGGATCGACACCGAGCCCGGATGGCCGAGGTCGTGTCACGGCGACATCGGCACCTACAAGCCGGGGGCCGCGGCGCCCGTCACGCTGGTGCGCGGCTCGCAGTGCGACATCCTGCCCGTCCGGTCGCCGGACGGCAGGCGGGTCGCCTTCACCCGGACGGGGCCGGGGTCGGCGGCGGCGTTGGTGGTCAACGCCGATGGCAGCGGCCTGACGATGGTCACCGACAAGCTGGCGGGCGGGCGGGTGACCTGGTCGCCCGACGGGACGAGGCTGGCCTACGTCGGCAAGCAGGGCGACACCCCGCAGCTCTACGCGATCACCCTCGACGACCACAAGGTCACCCAGCTCACCACGGACGGCTCGGCCAAGGACGACCCGATGTGGTCCTCCAAGGGGCTGGTGTTCTGGAGCAGGCGCGACGGCGCCGAGCAGCTGTACACGCTCGACCCGGACCGCCCGTCGGCCCCCTGGACGAGGCTCAGCCGGGACGGCGTCCGCGCCGTGGACCCGGCGTGGACGCGGGACGGCTCGATGATCGCCTATACGCGGGGGGCGTCCACCGAGAGCGAGATCTGGGTGATGCGGGCCGATGGCTCCGGCGCGCACCGGGTGACGGCCTCGTCCGATCACGACATGGACCCCGCCTGGTCCAAGGACGGCCAGTGGATCTGCTACGTGCGCGGCGCGGTGGGGACGCCGCAGATCCGCGCGGTCCGGGCCGACGGCACGGGCGACCGCGCCGTCAGCCCGTCCGGTCACGTCCTCGGCCACCCGAACTGGTCGTAGCCCGGCCGGGCGGCCGGGGACGGCCGGTCAGTCGCCCCGGCCGACCGGGGCGGGCGTGGTCTCGCCCGCCTCGGCGGGGCCGGTGGCCCGCGACAGCGCGCTCGGCCACCACAGGTGCCGGCCGAGGTCGAGGTTGAGCGCGGTGACCAGCACCGACCGGACGACGAAGGTGTCCAGCAGCACGCCGAAGGCGACGGTGAAGCCGAGTTCGGTGACGAACACCAGCGGCAGCGAGCCGAGGGCGGCGAACGTCCCGGCGAGCACCGCGCCCGCCGAGGTGATGACGCCGCCGGTCGCGGCGAGCCCGATCAGCGCGCCCCGCCAGGTCCCGTGCCGGCGCGCCTCCTCGTGGACGCGCGTCATCAGGAAGATGTTGTAGTCGGTGCCGAGGGCGACGAGGAACACGAACGCCCACAGCGGGAAGGACGGGTCCGCGGACGCGAACCCGAACACGTGGTCGAACATCAGGGCGCTGACCCCGAGCGCCGCCGCGAACGACAGCACGACCGTCGCCACGAGGATCAGCGGCGCGACGAGCGCCCGCAGCAGCGCGGCCAGGATCAGCAGCACCACGACCAGCACGACGGGGATGACGACGTTCTGGTCGTGGTGCGAGGCGTCGCTGACGTCGAGGGTGACCGCCGAGGCGCCGCCGACCTCGGCCTTCGCGCCGGGCACGCCGTGCGCGGCGCCGCGGGCGTCCTTGACGGCGTCGAAGCCCTGCTCGGCGTCCGGCGGGGCGTTGAGGGTCCCCTCCAGGTAGACCCGGCCGTCCACGGGGCGCCCGGGGTTCGTGCCGGCGGGCTTGACGTCGGTGATGGCGGGCACGGACGCCAGCGCGGCGCGGACGGCGTCCTGCGTGCCGTCGTTGGTGATGATCTGGACGGGCGACCCGCTGCCGGCCGGGAAGTGCTTCACCAGCACGGCCTCCCCGGTGACCGAGTCGGGTTTGCCGGAGCTGAAGGCGTCCTTGCTCGGCAGCGATCCCGTCTTGAGGCCGAAAAGCCCGAACGAGAGCGCGCCGAGGACCACCGCGGTGACGATCCAGGTCAGGCGCGGGCGGACGGCCACCTTCGCGCCGACCCGCGCCCACGCGCCCCGCTCGGTCGGCTCGTCGGAGCCGAAGCGGGGGCGCCGGGGCCAGAACACCCAGCGCCCGCAGATCACCAGGAGGGCGGGCAGCAGGGTGAGCATCGCGGCCAGCGCGACCGCGACGCCGATGGCCATGACCGGCCCCATGCTCTTGGTGGAGTTCAGGGTGGCCAGCAGCAGGCACAGCATGCTGAGCGCCACGGTCGAGCCGCTGGCGAGGATCGCGGGGCCGGCGCGGTGCAGCGCGATCGCCATCGCCTCGTGCCGGTCGCGGTGCCGCCGCAGTTCCTCCCGATAGCGGGCGATCAGCAGCAGGGCGTAGTCCGTCCCGGCGCCGAAGACCAGGACGGTGAGGATGAACGCCGCCTGCCCGTTCACGGTGAGCCCGGCGTGCTCGGCCAGCAGGTAGACGACGGCCTCGGACCCCATCAGCGCGACGCCGACGCACAGCAGCGGCGCGAGCCACAGGATCGGGCTGCGGTAGGTGACGAGCAGGATCGCGATGACGATGGCGGCGGTGACCAGCAGCAGGGTCTTGTCGAATCCGGAGAAGACGATGCTGAAGTCCCCGGCGTACCCGGCGGGGCCGGTGAGGTGCGCCTTCAGCCCGGAGTCGCCCTTGCGGGCGATGTCGCGGTAGTCCTTGACCGCCGGGCCGAGCAGGTCCCAGCCGTCGTTGCCCACCTTCACGTTGACGATCGTCTGGATGGCGCGGCCGTCCTTGGCGAGGACGGGGCCCTGCACGCTGTCGGCGAGCACGCGCGGCGGCTTGTCGCCCTTGGGGTCGCCCTGGACGGTCTTGAGCGCGGGCACGTCCGCGGCGGCCTTGGCCTGGTCGGCGGCCGTCACCGGGGCGCCGCCCCGGTCGTAGACGATCACCGCGGGGTAGGTGTCGGCGGGCGTGAACCGCTTGGACTCCTTGACCACCCGGGTGGCCTCGGCGTTCTTCGGCAGCCAGGACGACGCCTCGTTGCTCTGCGCGCCGGTCAGCTTGCCGGCCATCGGCGCCGCGACGGCGAGGACCACGAGCCAGATCCCCAGCACGACGTACTTGCTCCACCGCCCGCACGGCAGCGAGGACCACCTGTTCGCGCCCGTCATGTATTACCCCCTGGGGTGTGGGCCGCCCGCCTCCACTCCCTATGCCGACACCTCGGGGTAAGTAAAGACATATCGCGTTATCAGGCCACCCCTGGCCACCGCGCCGGAGCGCGTTTCAGCAGGTCACCCCAAATTCGGCCGGATCCGGACAAATCTCATCCTGACACTCCCCAACCGTGCGTGATCGGGATTCCCGCTGTCAACAGGCCCGCCGCCCGGCCGGCGGCCGTGCGGCGTTCGGCCGGCGTTCAGGGGGCGGGCGCGGCCGGGCGGGTCAGCCGGTGATCGAGTCGAGCCGGCGCAGGATCACGCCCTCCCGCAGGGCCCACGGGCAGACCTCCAGCTCGGCCAGCCCGAACAGGTCCATCGCCGCGTCGGCCACGATCGCGCCGGCGGGCAGCTGCGGCGCCCGCCGCTCGGACACCCCGGGCAGCGCCGCCCGCTCGCCCGGCGGCATCCGCGCCAGCCTCTCGGCCCATCCGGTCAGGTCGGCGCCGCGCAGCACGCGCCGCTGGTACGGTCCATCGACCGACGGCGCGGCGCCGCCGATGCGCGCGAGCTGCTTGAAGGTCTTGGACGTGGCGACGGCGTGGTCGGGCGCCCCGTACCGGGCCACCTCGCCGACGTGCCGGGCGATCTCGGCGCGGACGTGCCGGCGCAGCTTGCGCACCTCGTCCGGGGTCGGCCGGTCCGAGCCGAACCAGTCGCGGGTGAGCCGGCCCGCGCCGAGCGGCACCGAGAACGCCGCGTCGGGCTCCTCGTCGATGCCGATGGCGATCTCCAGCGACCCGCCGCCGATGTCCACGACCAGCAGCCGCCCCGACGACCAGCCGAACCAGCGGCGGACGGCGAGGAAGGTCAGCCGCGCCTCGTCCTCCCCGGACAGGGCGCGGATGTCGACCTGCGTCTCGGTCCTGATGCGCTGCAGGATCTCCTCGCCGTTGGAGGCGTCCCGGACGGCGGACGTCGCGAACGCCACCAGGTCCTCCACGCCCTTGTCCTCGGCGATCTGCAGGGCCTCGTCCACGAAGGCCCGGAGCAGGACCTCGCCCTCCTCGGAGAGGCGGTCGCCGTCCTCCAGGTGGGCGGCGAGCCGCAGCTCCGCCTTGTGGGAGAACGCGGGGAGGGGCCGTGCCCCCTGGTGGGCGTCCACCACCAGGAGGTGCACGGTATTGGAGCCCACGTCCAGCACACCGAGTCGCATGCGATGACGCTACCGGAACGAGATGGACGAAGATTGGGCAGACCGGCCCTGATGGGGATACAACCCTCTACCCGTCCCTGGGGCGCCAGCCGTTACGGTGGCGTCATGGCCGAGGACACCGGGACGAGCGCCCGCTGGCGCGTCCCCGTCAAGCAGGTCGTGGCCAAGTGCGCCGCGGCGGTGGTGGTCGCGGTGCTCGCCGCGGCGAGCACCGGGGACGTGCAGCGGCTGCTGCTGGCGGGCGTCGCCGCCGCCGGGCTGGCCGCGCTCGCGCTCCGCGACCTGCTCGCCCCGGTCCGGGTGGCCGCCGACCGCGAGGGCGTGACGGTGGTCGCGGGCTACGCGGGCCACCGGCGCGTCCCCTGGGCGGAGGTGACCGCGATCCGGGTGGACGAGCGGCGCCGCCTGCTCCTGCACACCCGGATCCTGGAGATCGAGACCGCGACCGGCCTGCACCTGTTCAGCGGGTTCGATCTCGGCGCGGACGTGCACGACGTCGCCGAGGCGCTCTACCGGCTCCGCCCGCACGACGCGCACCGCTGACCCGGGCTCCCCGCGGCCCGCGGGGTCACGGCGCGGGCGGCAGATCGCCCGGGGTCGGGTACGAGCTCTGCGCCCCGGGCCGGCGGACGGCCGCCGCGCCCACCCGGGCGGCGAAGCGGGTCGCGTCGGCGAGGGCGTC
>NZ_CAACVB010000329.1 GCF_900659635.1 Actinomadura roseirufa
GGCGCCCGCGGCGCCCGCGCCGCCGGCGGCGGGCGGCCGGGACCGATTTCGTGATCATGCGGGGTGATTCGGGGGTGTCGTCGCGAGACGCGGCGGGGCCGGATCGCTAGGCTCTGTGCGGACCCCGAACCCCCAGAGGGCAGTGGAAGAGCGATGAGCGAGTCCGCGGACGCGGCGTCCGCAACCGACGATCCGGCCGGGCTGTGCGAGCGGGCGCGGGCGCTCGCCGAGAACGGCGAGGCCACCGAGGCCGCCCTGCTGTTCGAACGGGTGCTGGCACTCGGCGACACCCCGCACCGGGCGCGCGCCGCGCTCGGCCTCGCGGTCGTCCTCGACGACGAGGGCGACGTGGCGCGGGCCCGCGAGGCCGACCGCGTCGCGATCGCCACCGGCGACCCCGAGTACGGTCCGCGCGCCGCCTATCACCTGGCGCTGACGCACGAGCGGGCCGGGGAGCACGACCGGGCGGCCCCCGCGTGGCGCACCGTGGTCGACTTCGGGAACCCCGCCTACCTGGCGCCCGCGCACCTGGCGCTCGCCCGGCTCGCCGACGACGCCGGCGACGCCGACGCCGCCGCCGGGCACTGGGAGGCCGTGGTCGCGACCGCCGACCCCGAGTACGGGCCGCCCGCCGCGCACGACCTCGCGCAGCGGCTCCTCGAGCACGGCGAGCCGGCCCGCGCCCAGCGGATCCTCACCGCCGGGCTCAGGCTGATCGACCGCGACACCTCCCCCTACGCCTTCGCGCGGCTCGCCGTCGCGCTCGGCATCTCCTTCCTCGACCAGGCCATCGGCGCGTTCGGCGCGGCCCTCGGCGACCCCGCCGCGCCCGCCGACCCCGAGGTCGGGCCGCTGGCCACCGAGCTGCTGGCGCGGACGCTGCCGTTGCGCGGCCGCGGCTCCGAGGCGGGCGAGGTGTGGCGGCGCGGCCTGGCCGACCCCGGCGTCGCCGGGCAGGTCCGGGCCCGGCTGCGCCGCGACTTCGGCGACGACGACGGCGCCGACCCCGCCGACCTGTGGTGGGAGCCGGTCGTCGAGCAGTCGGTGTCGGACGGCACGCTGCCCGCCCTGGCCGGCGAGGCGTTCGGGGCGCTCGACCACATGTACGCGCTGCTGGCCGTCCGGTACGCCGACGATCCGGCCGAACGCCGGCCGGGCGAGACGCACGAGGTGCTCGGCCGGGCCCTGCGGGTCCCCAGCGACTACGCCTGGGGCCCGCTGCTGCACGAGAGCTTCGCCGAGCGGCTCCGCCTCGCGATGGGCGCACCGGCGCCGGTGCGCCCCCCGGCCCGGCCCGACGCCTGAGGCGCGCTAGCCCGCGACGGCGCGTTCGGCGATCACCCTGGTGATGCGGGCGCGGACGAGGTACTCGCCGGGAACGCCGTTGCGGTCCCCGAACTCGCGGGCGCGGTCGGCGCCCATGTACCGGCCGCCGATCACGGTCGCCCAGCGCCGGACCTCGTCGACGTCCTCGACCAGGGACGCCTCGGCCAGCAGCGTCACGTACGAGAAGGGCGGGGTCTGGTCGTCCACGCAGATCGACACCCGCGGGTCGCGGCGCAGGGACCGCCCCTTGATGCTCTCGGCGGATGTGTTGAACAGCAGGTCGTCGCCGTCGAGGACGAACCAGATCGGCGTGACGTGCGGCGTCCCGTCCTTGCGCGTCACCGCGGCCTTGCCCGTCCGGGTGCCCGTGGAGACGAACTCGCGCCACTCGTCGTCGGTCATCTTTTCCATGAGGCCAGTGTGCCGCAAGTGATCAATGATGACACGGCTACGGTGAGCGATATGGAGATGCTCACCGCGCGCGGACCCGCCGAGGTGACGCTGGACGCGCCCGCGGACCCGGCGTTCCTGCTGGCGCTGACGCACGGGTCGAACGGGGGAGTGGAGGCGGCGGACCTGCTCGCCGTCCGGGAGGTGGCGCTCGGCCTCGGCGGCGCGGTGGCGCGGGTCCTTCAGCCCTTCCGGCTGGCGGGGCGGCGGGCGCCCGGGCCGGCGGCCGCGCAGGACGAGGCGTGGCTGGAGATCGTCGCGGCGGTGCGGGAGCGTTTCGGAGACGTTCCGTTCGTGCAGGGAGGCCGCAGCAACGGCGCCCGGGTGGCGTGCCGGACGGCGACCGAGGCCGGGGCGGTGGGCGTGGTCGCGCTGGCCTTCCCGCTGCATCCGCCGGGCCGGCCGGAGAAGAGCAGGGTGGACGAGCTGCGCGCCGCCCGGACGGAGGTGGTCGTCGTGAACGGCGCCCGTGACCCGTTCGGTGTCCCCGACGCGGCGGACGCCGCGGAGGTGGTCGTGCTGGAAGGGGAGCGGCACGACCTGAACAAGCGTCCGGAAACGGTGGGGGCGGCGGTGGAGCCGTGGCTGCGCCGGTGGGCGGCGCGCGCCGCTCCGGGCGGGACGCGTCGCGGGGATTGACCTCCGGCCCGGCGCGCACCGCGTCCCTTACGGCGCACCGCCGTGCGACGGCTCGGCCGCGCCGAGGCGCAGGACCGTGTCGAGCAGGCCGGGGAAGCGGTCGCCCAGATCGTCGCCGCGGGTCCGGACGCGCCGGTGCCGCCCGTCGACGGTCATGCTGATCAGCCCGGCCTCGCGCAGGATCCGCCAGTGGTTGGACAGCGTCGACAGCGGCACCTCCAGCCCGTCGGCGAGAGCGGAACAGGTCGAGTCGGGGGTCCGCGACGCACGCCGCACCAGCTCCAGGCGCACTGGATCACCGAGCGCGTGCAGCGCCGAGGCGAGGGTGAGTGACTCGGACGGGGGCTGAGGTACCGGTCGCATGCTCCGACGATACCCCACAGTTCGACACTTCGGGATTATCGAACTATTGTCCGGGGCACATCCGCGTCTCAAGGAGTCGGAGGGTCCCGCCCGTGGTTGTGGACGTTCGATCGAACCGGGCAGCCTTGCTCACGGTGGCCTGCCTGGGTCAGTTCATGGTGCTGCTCGACAGCACGATCGTCGGTGCGGCGCTGCCCGATATGCAGCAGCGGCTGCACACCCAGTTGACCGGCCTGCAGTGGATCGTCGACGCGTACGTGCTGCTGGTCGCCATGCTCTTGCTGTCCGGTGGCGTCTTCGCCGACCGTTTCGGCCGTAAGCGGGTGTTCCTGGCCGGCGTCGTGGTGTTCACGCTCGCGTCCGTGCTCTGCTCGGCCGCGCCCTCGATCGGCTGGCTGGTCACCGGGCGAGTGGTGCAGGGCATCGGGGCCGCGGCGCTGAGCCCCGCCTCGCTGGCCCTGCTCGTCGCCGCGTATCCCGTCTCGCAGGAACGCGTCAAGGCGATCGGGACGTGGGCCGGGTTCAGCGGGATCGGCCTGGCCGCCGGACCACTGGCCGGCGGCGTCCTGGTGGAGGCCTTCGGCTGGCCCGCCATCTTTCTGGTCAACGTGCCCATCGGCGCGGTCCTGCTGCTGGCCGGTCTGTGGATCCTGGGCGAGTCCCGCAATCCCGGCGCCCCGGCGATCGACGTCCCTGGAACGGTCCTGTCCGTCCTGGGCGTGGGGGCGCTGACCTATGCGCTGATCGAGGGCGGCTCCCGGGGCTGGACCTCGCCGGTGATCCTGGGCGGCTTCGCCGCCGCGGTGGTGCTCCTCGCCGTCTTCGTCGTCGTGGAGGGACGCGGCTCGACGCCGATGCTGCCGCCGCGGCTGTTCCGGCAGCGGCTGTTCACGGTGTCCAACACCGCGATGGTCGTGGTGGGCTTCTCGCTGATGGGCTCGGCCTTCTTCTTCTCCCAGTTCTTCGTGTACGTGCAGGGCAGTTCGATTCTGCGCGCCGGCCTGCAGACCCTGCCCACCACACTCGCCATGGTGGTCGTCAGCCCCTTCGCGGGCAGGCTCGCCGCCCGATACGGCTTCCGGATCGTGGTCACCACCGGCCTGACACTGGCCGGGCTGGGGTTGCTGACGCTGGGCCGGGTGCACGAGCACACGCCCTACCTGAACGTGTGGTGGCGGCTCGCGATCGTCGGCCTCGGCTTCGCTCTGACCATGTCCCCGCTGACCGGCGCCGCCATTCAGGCGGTCAGCAGGCAGGAGGGGGGCCTCGCCTCGGGCATCAGCAGCACGACCCGGCAGATCGGCGCGGTGCTCGGTGTCGCGGTGCTCGGAGCCGTCGTCCACTCGCGGGAGTCAGGCGGGGCGTCCCTGGAGGCCGGCCTCAACAGCGCGTTCGTCGCGGCCGGGGCCGTCACCCTGGCCGGTGCCGTGTTCACCGGTCTGTGGCTGGTGCGGTCCAGGCCCGCCGAAGCCCCGGCCCCGCGGGCACGGCACACCGAACCGCCCACGGTCACGACACCGTCTTGACCGGATCGGGCCGTCGTTCCGATCGCTGGCCGGGGCGGGCCGCGGTGAAGTCGGCGTGCGGAGACCTCGCGTCCGCCCGGCTCGGAGCGTCCGCCCGGCGGACCGCGTCGTGAGCGTGCTCCGCCGGGCGTGCGGCGGGGCCGGGCGGCGGCCCGCCGCGTTCGATACCGGTTCCGTGCGGTGCCGGCGCCCGGGACATCGGTCCCGGGGCCCCGGGACCGATGTCCCGCCGTGTTCCACCGGGTGACACTTGTGTCACCCGGAGCGGTCCGGTGACCGGGCCGTGGCAAGGCGGAACGGAACCGGGGGCCGGCGGCGGTCGGGCCGCCGGCCGGTGATGTCGGTCGCCTCCGGATCCGCGTGGACCCGGAGGCCGGGCAGGTGGGCGTGCCCCCGAGAGATGATCACCCGTTCGAACTAGTCCCCCGTGGAGACTGGCTAGGCGGCGGACGGAGCCTGCAGGTCCGTCGGCCGGTGCGGTGCGATGATCCCCCCGTCGGGCAGCAGCTCACCTGTGTCCTCGAAGAGCACGACGCCGTTGCACAGCAGGCTCCACCCCTGCTCGGGGTGGGCGGCCAGGGTGCGCGCGGCGTCGCGATCGGGTGCATCGTGCGAGGGGCAGGGCGGCTGGTGCGGGCACATCGGCGTGCCTCCGGTCTCAACTACTCGATGGTGGTGCTCTACCTAAATGACGCACCCCAGTGTGGATCGGTTCGGATCCGGCGGCCATAGTCCGTTGGGACTGTTGTCCCGTGGTACCGGAGTACCGCTGGTTTGTGATCCGACTCACCCCGAGGTGCCAGGCATAGCGTCCCCTGTGTTCGATAACGGATGAAGAACGACACGCCGTCCGATCGGCAAACGTTCCAGCGGGCCCAGGTGCGGCCCGGGTAAGGCCCGGTTCCGGCCAGCCGGGTGCGATCAATCCGCCCGGGCGCCGAGGCCGCTCCCCCTACGATGTCCCCACGAGGCGGGGCTTCGGCGATGCGTCTGGGGGGTGGGGCCGACATGCGCGTGGCGCTGTTCGTCGCCTGCTTCGACGACGCGATGTTCCCCGCGACCGGCAAGGCCGTGACCGCGCTGCTGGAGCGGCTCGGCCACGAGGTCTCCTACCCGCCCGGCCAGACGTGCTGCGGCCAGATTCACTGGACGACCGGCTACCACCGCGAGGCCGCCGACCTCGCCCGCGCGTTCACCGGCGCGTTCGAGGGCCGCGAGGTGGTGGTGACGCCGTCGGCGTCCTGCGCCGCCGCCGTCCGCGCCGCCTACCCGCGGCTCGCCCGCGCCGCCCGCGATCCGGGCCTGGCGCGCGCGGCCGAGGGCCTGGCCGTATACGAGCTGACCGAGTTCCTGGTGGACGTGCTGGGCGCCGTCGATGTCGGCGCCTATTTCCCGCACCGGGTGACCTACCACCCGTCCTGCCAGTCGGCGCGGACGCTCGGCGTCGGCGACCGGCCGCTGCGGCTGCTGCGCGCCGTGCGCGGCCTGGACCTGGTCGAGCTGCCGGCCGCGGCGGAGTGCTGCGGCTTCGGCGGCGCGTTCGCGATGAAGAACGCCGACGTGTCGGTGGCGATGGTGGCCGACAAGATCCGGCACGTCCGCGGCACCGGCGCCGACGTCGTGTGCGCGGTCGACAACTCCTGCCTGGCGCACATCGGCGGTGCCCTGTCGCGGCTGCGCGGCGGTGTCCGGGTGATGCACCTGGCCGAGATCCTGGCCGAGACGGAGCCCGCGTGACGGCCTCGTCCCCGGGGGCGGTCCCGTCCTCCCCGGGGCGGACGGGGCGCCTGCCCGGCGGTGCGCGCGGGCCCGTCCCGCTGCCGACGCCGAAGTTCGCGACCGCGGCCCGCGCCGCGCTGGCCGACACGCGGATGCGCCGGAACCTGCGCGGCGCGACGGCCGCCGGCCGCGAGCGCCGGGCCGCCGCGACCACCGAACCCGCCGACTGGGAGGACCTCCGCGAGGCGGGCCGCGCGATCAGGGACGGGGCGCTGCTCGGCCTCGACGGGCACCTGGAAGAACTGGAGCGCGCCGTCACCGAGGCGGGCGGCACCGTCCACTGGGCCGCCGACGCCGCGGAGGCCCGGCGCGTCGTCACCGGTCTGGTGCGGGCGGCCGGGGCGGGGGAGGTCGTCAAGGCCCGGTCGCTGGCGGTCCGCGAGATCGGCCTGGACGAGGCGCTCGCGCGGGCGGGCGTCACCGTCCACGAGACGGCGCTGCCGGAGCTGGTGCTGCGGCTGGGCGAGGACGAGCCGTCCCACCTGCTGTCCCCGGCCGCGCACCGCGACCGGGCGGAGATCGGCGAGCTGCTCGCCCGCGCCCTCCCGGACGCCCCGCCCGGTCCTCCGGAGGACCCGGCGGCGCTCGCGGGGGCGGTGCGAGCGCGTCTGCGGGACCGCCTCCTCGGCGCCCGCGTCGCGATCACCGGTGCGAACTTCCTGGTCGCCGAGACCGGCACGGCCGTGCTGGTCGAATCCGAGGGCAACGGCCGGATGTGCCTGACCCTCCCGGACACGCTGATCACGGTCGCCGGGATCGACAAGGTCGTCGCGTCCTGGGCGGACCTGGAGGTGCTGCTGCAACTGCTGCCGCGCTCGTCGTCGGGGGACCGGATGACGCCCTACGTCTCGTCGTGGACGGGCGTCACCCCCGGCGACGGGCCGGGCGAGTTCCACCTCGTCCTGCTCGACAACGGGCGGACGGCCGTCCTCGCCGACGAGGTCGGCCGGGCCGCGCTGCGCTGCATCCGCTGCTCGGCGTGCCTGGACGTCTGCCCCGTGTACGAGCGGACGGGCGGGGCGCCCTACGGGCCGGTCTACCCGGGCCCGATCGGCGCGATCCTCACCCCGCAGATGCGCGGAGTGGAGAGCGCGGCCGACGCGTCCCTGCCGTACGCGTCCACGCTGTGCGGCGCCTGCGCCGACGTGTGCCCCGTGAAGATCGACATCCCGGACGTGCTGGTCCACCTGCGGGCGCGCGTGGTCGAGTCGCGGCGGCGGCGCCCCGTGCCGACGCCGGAGCTGGCGCTGATGCGCGGCCTGGCGTGGACGATGGGCGATCCGCGCCGCCACGAGCGGGCGCTCCGGCGCGGAGCGCGCTGGGCGCGGCTGCTGTCGCGCGGCGGCCG
>NZ_CAACVB010000330.1 GCF_900659635.1 Actinomadura roseirufa
GGCGCCTCCGGCTCCGGCGCCGGGGCCTCCTGCGGCTGCTCCTCGGCGGCGGGCGCGGCCGGCGCGGCGGGCGCGTCGCCCTCGTCCCCGATGACCGCGAGCTCGGCGCCGACCTCGACGGTCTCGTCCTCGGCGACGGTGATGCTGGTCAGGATGCCCGACGCGGGCGAAGGGATCTCGGTGTCGACCTTGTCGGTCGACACTTCGAGAAGCGGCTCGTCGGTCTCGACGCGCTCACCCTCCTTCTTCAACCAGCGGGTGACGGTGCCCTCGGTGACGCTCTCGCCGAGCTGGGGCATAGTGACGGAGACCGGCATGGCTCTCAGCGACTCCTTCGAATATCGCGCGGCGTTCAGCCGTGCACGTGCAGTGGCTTGCCGGCGAGCGCGAGATGCGCCTCGCCGACCGCCTCGGACTGGGTCGGGTGGGGGTGGATCAGCTGGGCGACCTCGCCGGGCAGGGCCTCCCAGTTGTAGATGAGCTGACCCTCCGCGATGAGCTCGCCGACGCGTGCGCCGACCATGTGGATGCCGAGGACGGGACCGTCCACGGCCGCGATCACCTTGACCTCGCCCTGCGTGCCCAGGATCTTGCTCTTGGGGTTGCCGGCCAGATCGTAGGTGACCTCCTTGATCTCGTGTCCCCGTTCCCTGGCCACCGCGGAGGTGATGCCGACCGAGGCGACCTCGGGGTCGGAGTAGGTGATGCGCGGCACGCCGTCGTAGTCGATCGGCGGCGGGGCGAGCCCGGCCAGCCGCTCGGCGACGAGGATGCCCTCGGCGAAGCCGACGTGGGCCAGCTGCGGCGTCGGGACCAGGTCGCCGAGCGCCGAGATCGTGGGGACGTTCGTCCGGCAGAACTCGTCGACCTTGACGAACCCGCGCTCGGTCTCGACGCCGGCCTCGGCGAGGCCGATGCCGTCGGAGACGGGCGCGCGGCCGACGGCCACCAGCAGCAGCTCCGCGTCGATGGTCTTGCCGCCCTCCAGGGTGACGGCGACGCCGCCCTGGGTGGTCTTGACGCTCTCGAACCGGGTGCCGAGCTCGAACTTGATGCGGCGCTTGCGGAACGCCCGCTCCAGCCGCTTGGAGCTGGACTCCTCCTCCAGCGGGAGCAGGTGGGGCAGCGCCTCGACGATGGTGACCTCGGCCCCGAAGGACCGCCAGACGCTGGCGAACTCGACGCCGATGACGCCGCCGCCGAGGATCACCACGGACGCCGGGACGCGCTCCAGGCGCAGCGCGTGGTCGCTGGAGATGACCCGCTCGCCGTCGATCTCCAGGCCGGGCAGCGACTTGGGCGCCGAGCCGGTGCCGAGGACGATGTGCGCCCCCTCCAGCGTGCGGACCCCGCCGTCGGGGGCCGTGACCTCGACGCTGGTGGGGCCGGTGAGCCGTCCCGTGCCGTGCACGATCTCGACGCCGCGGCTCTTCACCAGGCCGGTCAGGCCCTTGACGGTGCCTGAGACGATCTTGTCCTTGTAGGCGTTCACGCCGGCCATGTCGATGCCCTCGAACGTGGCCCGGACGCCGAACGCGGCCGCCTCGCGGGACTGGTCGGCGACCTCGGCGGCGTGCAGCAGCGCCTTGGTGGGGATGCAGCCGCGGTTCAGGCAGGTCCCGCCGAGGACCTCGTCCCGCTCGATGAGCGCGACCGAGCTCTCGAGCTCGGCCGCGCGCAGGGCGCACGCGTATCCACCGCTGCCGGCACCGAGGATCACGATGTCGTAGGGGCCGCTGTTGGCCACTGGACGCTCCCTTTCCCGGATCTGGCGCCGCGTGGGTCGTGGCGCCGTGGGCGGAGGCGGGGCGCACCGGTCCGGGTGCCCCGCCACCACGCAAAACCTATTAGCTTGCCGCGCCGGTAACTTCGGGCGGGGCCCTACAGGGCTCCGGAGGCGAGGTCCTCGGCGAGCTGGACGAGCGTGCGGGTGGCGGCGCCGGTGCCGCCCTTGGGCGTGTAACCGTAGGGCTCGCCCTTGTGGAAGGACGGGCCGGCGATGTCGAGGTGGGCCCACTTGACGCCGTCCGGCACGAACTCCCGCAGGAAGACCCCGGCCACCAGCATGCCGCCCCAGCGCTCGCCGCTGATGTTGGCGATGTCGGCGACCGCGGAGTCCAGGCCCTTGCGCAGTTCGGCGGGCAGGGGCATGCCCCAGGCCGCCTCGCCGGCGCGGCCGGCCGCCGCGACCACCTTCTCACGGACGTCGTCGTCGTTGGCCATGATCCCGGTGGTCCGGGTGCCGAGCGCGACGAGCTGCGCGCCGGTCAGCGTGGCGACGTCCACCAGCAGGTCGGGGTCGTCCTCGCCGGCGCGGACGAGCGCGTCGGCCATGACCAGCCGGCCCTCGGCGTCGGTGTTGAGCACCTCGACGGTCTTGCCGCCGTAGATGCGCAGCACGTCGGACGGGCGCTGCGCCGTGCCGCTCGGCATGTTCTCGGCGATCGCCAGGTAGGCGACGACGTTGACCTTGGGGCCGAGCTTGGCGATCGCGCCCATCGCGCCGAGCACCGCGCCGGCGCCGCCCATGTCGGACTTCATCCAGTCCATGGCCTCGGACGGCTTGAGCGACAGGCCGCCGGAGTCGAAGGTGATGCCCTTGCCGACGAGGGCGAGGGTCTTGGTGGCCTCCGGGTGGGCGTAGGCGAGGCGGACCAGGCGCGGCGGGTTCACCGAGCCCTGGCCGACGCCCACGATCCCGCCGTAGCCGCCCTCGACCAGCGCCTTCTCGTCGAGCACCTCGATCGCCAGGCCGGTCTCGCCGGCGACCCGCTCGGCCTCGCCCGCGAGGTCCTCGGGGCCGAGGTGCGAGGGCGGGGTGTTGACGAGGTCGCGGACCAGGGTGATGGACTCGGCGAGGATCCGCGCGCGCTCGACGGCGGCCTCCTCGGCGGGCGCCAGCAGCCTGATCTCCTCGACCGGGGCCTTGCGGTCGCCGGTGCGGTAGGCGTCGAAGGCGTAGGCGCCGAGCAGCGCGCCGAGGGCGACGGCCTCGACGTCGGCGGCGGACTCGGCGGGCAGGGCGACGGCCACCCGGGCGGTCCCGGCCAGGGCGCGCAGCGCGGCCCCGGCGGCGCGGCGCAGGTCCTCGGCGCCGGGCTCCTCGCCCAGGCCGGCGGCCACGACCACCGGTGCGGGGACCGCGCCGAGGGTGGGCAGTTTCGTGATCTCTCCGGTTTTGCCGGTGGCGCCCAGGGCGCGCAGCGCGTCGGCGAGCCGTCCGTCCAGGGCCTGGTCGAGGCCCTCGGAGCCGGCCGCCGGTGCGGCACCCGCACCGGCGGGGGAGACGCCGATCACGATCGCGTCGACGTCAAGACTGGCCGGGGTCGCGCTGTCAAGGCTGATGCTCGTCACGTAGCCCGATGGTAGTCCTCCCCGTGACCGGTTTCGCCCTTTTGGATCAAGCCTTACCCTCCCTGAACGCGCCGCCGGGAACGGGGCGCGGAGAGGTCTCGCGCGAGGGTCGGCGAGGGCGGTCCGGAAGGGCCCCGCGGGGCGGGCGGGCGGGGGCGGCGCGGCCGCCGCCGGAGGGTGACCGGGGGGTCGTGCGCCGTGCCGGCCGGGGACGGGGTGGCGGAACCGTCCTTGATCGGTATGTTCTTGCAGGTCAGAATATGTGGCAGAGGTGTCTCGGGTGGCGTTAATCCGACCCTATTCACCTATTCCGATTGTTTTAGTAGGTTAACGCCGTGACCAGGAAAGACACCGCGACAGAGGCGCTCAGCCTGACGGACTCGCGGCGGCTGCGCGCCGACCGGGCCCGGCAGGTGGCCGACGTGCTCCGCCGCCAGGTGCTGTACGGGGAGTTCCGCAGCGGCGCGCTGCCGTCCGAGGCCGAGCTCGTCCGGGAGTTCTGCACGTCCCGGAACACGGTGCGCGAGGCGCTGGACCTGCTGCGCGCCGAGGGCCTGGTCGAGCGCTGTCCGGGGGTGGGCACGCTCGCGGTGGCGGAGAAGTACCCGCACGGGCTGGACCTGCTGCGCGGGCTCGCCGAGACGCTGCGCGAGCACGGCGAGGTCGCCAACGAGGTCCGCACCACCGGGCTGATCTCCCCGTCCCGGGAGATCTCGTCGCGGCTGCGGCTGCCCGACGGCGAGCCCGTCGTCTACATCGAGCGGGTCCGGCGGCTCAACGGGCTGCCGCTCTCGCTCGACCTCACCTACGTGTCCCGCGACCTCGGCGAGCCGCTGCTCGCCGAGGACCTGGCCCACAACGACATCTTCGTCCTGCTGGAGCGGATCGCCGGGCAGCCGCTCGGACGGGCGGAGGTCACGCTGGAGGCGGTCAACGCCGACCCCCACTCCGCCGCGACACTGGACGCCCCGCGCGGCACCGCCCTGCTCATGGTCGAGCGCCTGACCCACCTCGCCGACGGCCGCCCCGTCGACCTGGAGTTCATCCGGTTCCGCGGGGACCGGATCACGATGAGCGGCTCGATGAACCGCACCCGGCCGCCCGACCCCGGTCACTGAACCGCCCAGTGCACCGAACCTCACCGTGACCGCCCTCTGACCCCACCCGATCCGAGAGACCGCCTGCCGCGCGGCGACGCGCGGCGTGTTCCGCGTGCCCGAGCGGGCACACCGCCGATTCCTGGAGAACCCCCATGTCCCTCGTGGAGAACCGCGCCGACGTCCCCGTGACCGTGGACGAGGCCCTCTGTATCGACGGCTGCACGCTCTGCATCGACGTCTGCCCGCTGGACGCGCTCGCCGTCCACCCCGAGACGGGCAAGGCGTACATGCACGTCGACGAGTGCTGGTACTGCGGGCCCTGTGCCGACCGGTGCCCGACCGGGGCCGTGACCGTGAACATGCCGTTCCTGCTGCGCTGAAGGACGATCTCTGATGACGAAGATGAAGCGAACCCTGGCGGCGGGCGCCGCCCTCGTCCCGCTCGCGGCGGGCTGCACGGTCGCGGGCAACGCCTCCGGCGGGCAGGGCTCCGGCACCATCGTCGTGGGCTACCAGTCGAAGACGATCAACACCGTCACGGCCGGGACCCTGCTGCGCTCGCTGGGCCTCTTCGAGAAGCGGCTGAAGGAGCTGGGCAAGGCCGACGGGAAGAAGTACTCGGTCGTCTGGCAGGACTACGACACCGGCGCTCCGATCACCGCGCAGATGCTCGCCGGGAAGATCGACATCGGCTCGATGGGCGACTACCCGCTGCTGATCAACGGCTCGCGGGCGCAGGCCCAGGGCGGCGACGCCCTGACCGAGCTGGTCGCGGTGACCGGCTACAACGTCCGCGGCTCGCTGAACGGCGTGGTCGTCTCCAAGGACTCCTCGGCCAAGACGCTGCGCGACCTGAAGGGCAAGACGGTCTCGACGAGCGTCGGGTCGGCCGGGCACGGGACGTTCGTCCAGGCGGCCCGCAAGTACGGGCTCGACCCGACCAAGGACGTCAAGGTCGAGAACCAGGCGCCCTCCGTGGGCGCGTCCGCCTTGCAGGCCGGGAGCGCCGCGGGCCTCGCCCAGTTCGTGGCCTGGCCCGGCGTGCTCGTGCAGAAGGGCCAGGCACGGCTCCTCTACGACGGCGGTGCCCTGAACGTGCCGACCTTCCACGGCGTGGTCGTCCGCAAGGCGTTCGCCGGTGAGAAGGGCAAGGTCCTCCAGGCGTTCCTCCACGCGCAGATAGACGCGACCAACTACCTGCACGCCGACCCGGTCAAGGCGGCGGAGTCGGTGGCCTCCGCCACGGGCCTTCCGGCCGAGGCCGTCTACCTCTACAACGGCGCAGGTGGCGTCTCCACGTTCGACCCGACCATCAAGCAGCCGCTGCGGGACGCGTTCGCGCAGGACGTGCCGTTCCTCAAGTCGATCGGCGTCATCCAGACCCCGCTGGACGTGAAGCCGTTCATCAACGACGCCTACATCAGGCAGGCGTACGGCTCGTCCTACGAGCAGAACGCGGCGTCCACGGCCAACCCCGCCGCCATCACCGGCACCGACGCCGTCTGCAACACGAAGGTGGGCGACGCGGCGACCGCCGGGGAGGTCTGGGTGGCGGGCGAGCCCAAGACGCGCCCGGTCTCCGACCCCGTCTGCCTGCTGAAGAACGTGCGCAAGCTCCAAGGCGAGGGTAAGCAGCTCAGGGCCGTGTACATCCCCGACGCCACGACCGGCACCCGCTGGTTCGCCGACAAGGACGTTTGGGTGGAGGACCCGTCGGCCGACGCGGCGACCCGGTTCAAGCCGTTCGCCACGCAGGAGGCGGCGGAGAAGTACGTCTCCGCCCACTCGGGAGCCAAGGTCGTCAAGTACGACGAGGCGGTGCGGCGCGCATGAGGAGTCTGTTCCGCTGGCCGGTGCGGATCGCATCGCTCGCGGCGGCCCTCGCGGTGTGGCAGGTGCTCACCGCCGCGAACGTGCGGTTCTGGGTGCGGTTCGACCGATTCCCCGGGCCGGGCGACGTGGCGCGCGAGTTCGGCCGCCAGGTCGAGCACGGCCAGTTCTACGAGGACATCACGCAGAGCCTCGTGCGGATCCTGACGGGGTTCGCGCTGGCCGCCGTCTTCGGCGTCGCCCTCGGCGTCGCGACCGCCCGCTCGCGATGGGCGGGCGACCTGCTGCAGCCGCTGCTGGAGGTCGCCCGGCCGATCCCGGCGATCGCGCTGGTCCCGGTCGCGATCCTGCTGTTCCCCGAGAACGAGCAGGGCATCGTCTTCATCACCTTCGTCGCGGCGTTCTTCCCCGTCCTGGTCAGCACGCGGCACGCCGTGAAGGCCCTGCCCGTCGTCTGGGAGGACGCGGTGCGCACGCTCGGCGCGGGCCGGTTCCGGGTGCTGGCGCAGGTCGTCCTGCCGGGCGTGCTGCCCGGGGTGTTCGGCGGGCTGTCGATCGGCATGGGCGTGGCGTGGATCTGCGTCATCTCCGCCGAGATGATCTCCGGCGACTTCGGCGTCGGCTACCGCACCTGGCAGGCGTACACGATCGTCGACTACCCCGGCGTGCTCGTCGGGATGGCCACCATCGGGCTGCTCGGCTGGCTGACCTCCGCCGCGGTGGAACTGGCCGGGCGGCGCCTCACCCGGTGGCTGCCGAGGGAGGAGCGCCGATGAGCGGGCTGGCACTGCGCGCCGAGGGGGTGACGCTCGGCTACGGCGGCCGTCCCGTCGTCACCGGGCTCGACCTGACGGCCGAGGCGGGCGAGGTCCTGGCCGTCCTCGGACCGTCCGGATGCGGCAAGTCCACGCTGCTGCGCGCGTTCGCCGGGCTGCTGCCGGTCTCCGCGGGCCGCGTGCTCGCCGGCGGCGAGCCGGTCACCGGCACGTCCGCCGACCGCGCGCTCGTCTTCCAGGACGACGCGCTGCTGCCCTGGCGGACCGCCCGCCGCAACGTGGAGCTGGCCCTGTCGCTGCGCGGCGTGCGCCGCGCCGAGCGCCGCGCCGCCGCCGCCCGGTGGCTGGAGC
>NZ_CAACVB010000331.1 GCF_900659635.1 Actinomadura roseirufa
GTCCACACGTCGGCGTGGGCGCCCGCGTCGGCGGCGGCGCCGAGCGACGCCGCGACGCGGTTGAGCTTGATGCCGCCGATGGCGCACAGGTCGCCGACGGCGGCGCCGAGCTCCGCCGCCGCGAGGTGGCCGCGGCCGCCGAGGGCGAGCAGCGCGTCCACGGCCAGGGCGCGCTCGCCGGCCTCGGAGTGGGCGAGGGAGAGGGCGAGGAAGGCCGCCGTGGCGGGACCGAACGGGCCGTCGGCCTCGGCGAGGCCGAGCGCGATGGCGCCCTGGTGCCAGGTGTCGAGCGTCGACACGGTGTGGGGGAGCAGATGCGCGGCGGTGACCTCGCGGTGGGACGGCAGTATGGACGGCCACCAGGCGACCGGACCGTAGTACACGCTCCTTTGGATCGGGGCGCCCTCCGGCAGCCCGCAGACCAGGGCGATGTCGCCGGCGACGCCGTCGGGCGGAGTCACGATCGACTCGGCGGCGGGCAACGCGTGCGGGGCGTCCGCGAGGGTGAGCCGGCATCGCACCTCGGGGTCGGCGAGGCCGCCCTCGGCGAGCCAGGCCGCGACGGTGCGGCCGGCCTTCGAGCGCAGGGCGCCCGCGCGCGTCACGGCGGCGGCGTCGATCTCGCGGGGGACGCGCAGCAGGGCCTGTACGAGGTCGGCGCGGCCGGGCTCGACTCCCGCGTCCTGCAGCCGGATGAGGCGGTCGACGAGCACCCCCGGATCGATGTGGCCGCCGCCCTCGGTCGGGGTCGCGAGCAGCACCGGCGTCCTGCCGACGGCGGACGGGACCTCGCGCATCCGCCACCGGAGGAACAGGGGCATGATCGGGTACAGTTCCGACGCCCGCCGTGAGTTCTTCTGGGCGGCCTCGGCCAGGCTTTGCCGCCGGCGCGTGTCGTGCCCGGGGACGGTCACGGCGCGGACCGCCGAGAGGACCCATTCGTACTCGCCGGCGTACTGGTCCAGCGCACCGTGGTCCAGCCGATACCGCCCGTCGGGGGACGAGATGGCGGCGTCGAGGGCGTCCCGCGTCGCGATGGGGTCCCGGTGGGCGTGTTCGACGATGGCGGCGAGCAGGCGTTCGGTGGCGTCCCACGCGAGTTCGGTGGTGTCCGTCTCAAGGCCGTGGCGGATGTGCTCGCCGAGGTCGGACACCGAGCCGATGGGCTCGGGGAACCCGCGCGGGACGAAGGGCGGAGGCCCGGCGGAGGGAATCGGCTCGGCGGGGGCGTCGACGGCGCCGAAGGCTCCGGCGATCGGGTCGCGCAGGTCGGCCGGCAGGTCGGCGGCGGCGGCGCGGACGTCCGCGCGCACCGCCGGGCCCGCCCCGTCCGCGTGTTTCACGGCGACCGCGACGGCGCGCTCGCGCAGGTCGTGCGCGTCGGAGGTGAACGCGCCGGTGAGCACGCGCACGGTCGCCTCGGCGCGGCCGCGCGGGCGGGCGGTGCGGTCGAGCCAGGTCAGCGCGGCCCGGACGAGCTTCTTCTCCGGCCGGAACAGCAGCGCGCCGGCGGCGTCCTCGAAGAGCGGCCCGTCGAGCGCCTCCCGCTCGTCGGCCGCCCGCACCTGCCGCAGCGCGGCCTCCGCGACGCCGGGAGGGGAGGACGGCAGCAGGCGGACGTAGTCCCGCACGCGGGCCGCGGCCTCCTCCCCGGTGGGTTCCAGAGCCTCGTGGAGCTGGACGAACCACCGCAGGCTGTACGGTGTCCCGCCGCGGAGGAAACGAGCGACGCAACCGTCCAGGAGGGTCTTGCGGTCGAGGCGCCCGGCGTCGGCCAAGGCGGTGAGCGACGTGACCCAGGGATCCTTGTCCAGCTTGTTGTGCGTGCGGTTCGCGTTGGCGGCGAGCATGCGGCCGATCTCGTCCACCTCGAACAGGCGGGGGACGAGCACGTCCAGCAACGGATCGTCCTGAAGTCTCTCCGGCCTGGCCACGATGAGCACCCAGCCGCGGACGAACCCGTCGGAGGCGGGGAGCGGGGCGCCCGCGGTCTGGCTGAGCCGCGCGATGACGTGCCAGAGCGGGCCGCCGTCGCCGCGGGTCGACAGCCGCGCGGCGAGCCGCTGGGCGACGTCGGCGCGCCATTCGTCGGAACGCGGGGCCGTGACGGCGTCGACCTGGGCGCGCAGGAGGGGGTAGCCGTCCCACCGCATGTGCTGGTTCAGCTCCGCGCGGCGGAGCCAGGCCGCCGTGGCGGCGGCTCCGCCGATCGTGCCCGCGCCGGCCAGGAGCAGGGACTCCGCCACGTCCTGTTCCAGCGTGCCGATGCGCGTGCCGGCGAGCAGTTCCTTGAGCAGGCCGGGCAGCGCCTTGGCCGCCGTCGCGCGCTCCGCGGCGTCGAGCGCCGTCACCAGGCGCGTGACGTCGCCCTGGTTCCCGTGGCCGATGGCCTCGCGCAGGTCGTCCCAGGCGGTCATCGGACGACCTCCGCGAGCGTCTCGCGCCGGACGATCGTGGCGGCCAGGACGTGCTTGCAGGGGCCGCGCTCACCGCGATGGTCGAACCACCACGGGCACGTGCAGGTGGCCTTGCCGTCCTTGAAGCGCACCCGGCGCTCGCTCCCGTTGCTCAGCACGACGGCGGTGTCGTCGCCGGTGAACCGGACGGCGCCCTCGGCGGCCAGCGCCCGCGCCGAGCGCAGCCGGGGGTTGAGGGAGGCGACGCGCTCGGGGTCGTAGGGCAGCTCGCGGTGGAAGAACGCGGCCTCGGCGGCGTCGAAGCCGACGCGTCCCGACGTGCCCAGCTGGGTCAGCGCCGCCTTCGTCCGGTCGAGGGGGAGCCCGGCGCGCTCGGACAGCAGATCGGGGTCGACGCGCGCCTCGAACGACAGCAGGGCGCCGAGCAGGTCGGCGTCCGCCGCGGCCTCGTCGGCCGCCAGGGCGTCCAGGACGGCCCCCTCGCCGGAGAACCCGCGCGAGATCTCGGGGGACAGCGTCAGGACGTACCGCATCCCGGGCAGTTCCAGTTCCCATACGCTCGCCGTCGGCCCGTCCCCGGCCGTGACCGAGGGACCGTAAACGCGGAGGGCGACGGCGAAGCGCAGGAGGGGGAGCAAGGTCTGGAGCCGGTCGGGCCCGGCCAGGCACACCGCGCCGGGCACGGGACGGGACGTCAACCGCAGCGTTCGGCCCGCAGGCACCACCCACAGCACGTCCCGCGCGCGCTTGGGCAACGACCGGAGGAAGCGCACGGCGTCGGGGGCCCGCAGCTCCGCGCGCGGGTCGAATCCGGCCGTGATGACCTGGACCTCGGCGAAGCCGCGGAGCCAGCGGTCGGGAAGGGGCACCTTCTTCTCCACCACGGCGCCGTCCAGCGTGGTCACCGCCACCTCGTCCGCGCCGACGGCCAGGTGGAGCGGGTCGGAGCCGCCCACACGGGCGAGGGCCTCCCGCAGGGGGTCGTTGACGTCCACGTTCGTGGTCCCGCGGTCGTGGACCTCGCCGTCCATCGCGGCCTCCAGCACGTCCAGGCGCGCGTACACCCCGCCGCACGCGGAGAACGACTCCATGCGGAGCCGGTCGCCGTTGCAGGTCACCACCGGGTCGCGGAAGGCGGTGGGGCGCGGCTGGAAGTAGCGCGTCCGGGCGACCTCCGCCAGCGCCAGCAGCGACGCCGCGGCGGGCGCCGCCTGGATGAGCAGGCCGCTGAAGAAGCGCGGGTGCGGCCGGGCGCCGGAGCTGGTCGTGCCGCCCGAGGTCGACAGGCCGAGGAGCCCGTCGTCCAGCCCGGACGCGCGCGCATAGGTGTAGGACGCGGCCCCTGCCGCCGTCGTGGTCGCCATGCCCCCAGACCGTAGGGCCCGGTGCCGACAAAGCGGGCAAGAACCGGCAAACCCTTCCGTATGGCAGAGCGGGGCGGGGCCGGGGTGGGGGTGTGCCAGGGCGCGGCGGAGGCGGGGGTACGCTCGGTGACGTGCGACGGTTCCTCACCCCAGGCTGGCTCGGGCTGCATGCCCTGGCGATCGCGCTGTGCGCGTCCTTCCTCGGCTTCGGCTGGTGGCAGTACGACCGCGCCCAGGCGGGCAACGACCGGAGCTGGGCCTACACCTTCGAGTGGCCGATCTTCGCCGTCTTCGTGATCGTCATGTGGGTCAAGATGGTCCGGGACGAGCGCGACGGCGTCCCGCCGGAGGCGCCCCGGGTGATCGAGGAGCCCGCCGAGGCCGCGGTCAAGCGGGAGATCATCCGGCGGCAGGAGGAAGAGGACCCCGCCCTCGCGGCCTACAACCGCTACCTCGCCCGGCTCAACTCCGAGAGCCACAGGCGCGACTGAGACGGCGGACGCCCGGCCCGGCCCGGCGCTCGGTCCCGGCCCCGACGGCGCGGGCGCGGCGCCGCGTGGCCGCCCGTCCGCGGAAGACGGACCCTAGGAAGGTGTGAACTTTGGAAGGCGCGGTGGCCAAATACCGCGTCCTGGCCCTGGTGGTCGGGACGCTGCTGGTGCTCCTGGTGGTCGGTATGGTGCTGAAGTACGGGCCGTCCGACCAGCCGGCGATGGCGGGCGTCGTGGCGCCCGTGCACGGGTTGCTCTACATGGTCTACCTGGCGGCGGCGTACGACCTGTGGCGCCGCACCGGGTGGCCGGTGGGCCGGATGGTGGTGATCGTGCTGGGCGGCATCGTCCCGCTCATGACCTTCTTCGTGGAGCGCCGGGTCGTCCGCGACGCGCGGGCCCTGACCGAGCCCGTCCGGGCCGGCGCCTGACGATCTCCTTCCCCCGGGCCCTGGAAACCCGGTGGCCCGTCCCCTAATCTTTGACTCAGTCAAACGTTAGGGGGACGGGCATGACGGTGACCGACGCGGACGTCGGGACGGTCCGCGCCTTCAACCGGTTCTACACCGGGGTGATCGGGGTGCTCGGCGAGAGCCACGTCCGCTCGCCGTACTCGCTCACCGAGGCGAGGGTGATCTTCGAACTGGCCCAGCGCGCGGACACCGAGGTGCTGGCGCTGCGCCGCGCCCTGGACCTGGACGCCGGCTACCTCAGCCGGATGCTGGCCCGGTTCGAGAGCGACGGGCTGGTCGTCCGGGAGCGCGCGGCGGGCGACGCCCGCCGCCAGATCGCCCGGCTCACCGCACGGGGGCGCGAGGTCTTCGGCACGCTGGACGGGCGTTCGGCGGCCGAGGTCCGCGCATTGCTGGACGACCTGCCCGGCGCGGACCGGCGGCTGCTGCTGGGCGCGATGCGCTCGATCCACGGGATCCTCGGCGACCGCCCGCGGCCCGGGGGGCTCGCCCTGCGCCCGCCGCGGCCCGGGGACCTCGGCTGGCTCGTCCAGCGCAACGGCGCCCTCTACGCCGAGGAGTGCGGCTGGGACCACGGCTACGAGGCCCTCGTCGCCAGGGTCGTCGCCGAGTACGCCGAGCACCGCGACCCGGCGCGCGAGAACGCCTGGATCGCCGAGGTGGACGGTGCCGTGGCGGGCGGTGTCCTGTGCGTCCGGGAGGACGAGCGCACCGCGCGGCTGCGGCTGCTGCACGTCGAGCCCGAGGCGCGGGGCCGGGGCGTCGGCGCCGCCCTGGTCGAGGAGTGCCTGCGCTTCGCCGCGTCCGCCGGGTATGGCGAGATCGTGCTGTGGACGACGGCCCTCCAGCGTTCCGCCCGGCGCCTCTATGAGCGCGCCGGGTTCGTCCTGGAGACGGAGGAGCCCCCCGCCGCCCGGTTCGGCGACGTGATCCACGGCCAGGTATGGCGCAAGCACCTCTGACACCCGCCCGGACGAGCGGAGGCGGCGAGGGGCGGGTGCCTCTGACTCCCGTCCGGGCGGAAGGCGGCGGGTGGGGAGCCAGGTGCCTCACCGTGGTGGGCGGGTGGGGGTAGGTGCTGCCGGTGCCCGTCCGGGTGCGGAAGGGCGGGCGAAAAAGCGGCGGCCCGCGGAGGACGATGCCTTCGCGGGCCGCGGCTCCGCAGCGATCCCTTACTGCGTGGTGGCGGCCGGGACGGGGGTCGGACGGAGTACCGGCCGCCTGCGTTCACCGGCATGCGCCGGTTCCGGTCGGGGCTGGATCTCACCTCCCTTCCGGTCGGGGCCGGACGGGGGCGTGACGGCCCGTCCGGCGAGGCGGGGGAGGGTGCCCGCTCGGGCACCCGGGGCATGGGCCGGGCCGGCGGCGCCGCTCGAAGGCGCCGCCGGCCCGGTTGCGGAGGACCCCGGCGCCGCGGGGGCGAACGGCGCCGGCGTCCGGCGTGGGTCGGGTTCGCGGGCGGCGGCCGGCCCGGGACGGCCGAGGACCCGAGGTGTGTCGCCGTGCCCCGGCCTCCGCGCGGGCGCCGGGGGAAGGGGCGCGCCGTGCGGAAGCGGGCAGGGAACGCCCTCGGTCGTTCGGACCGGGCCGCCGAGTGGACGGCGCGTGGGCCCGGACGGGCGCCGGCTACGCATAGTGAGCGCCATCCGTCCTCCTTCGCCGTCCCGCAGGTCTCGGACGCGGTGCTTTGCCGTCCAGAGAACCTGTCGTTCACTGTGTGTCACTGTCTCGTTGCGGTAAGTACCCGCACGTCATGGCCGCGTAAACCGGGACCCGCGCAAAGAATCGCGCGCCCCTTGAGGGCTTTACCTGATCATTGCCGAACACCCGCACAACGGACGTTCCCGGCTGGTCCGGCGGGACGATCCGGTCGCGGACGTGGATCCGTCACTTCCCGGGGCGGGACGCCACCGATATGCGGCCCGTGACTCTCTGTGATGTCTCCCGTGTCATACCGGCGTCTCGTGCCGGTGCACGGCGGCCTCCGGTGGCGCGTCCGCCGGGGGTCGTCCGAGGTGGCGCGCAAGGGCGAGTCCGGCGAGGAGCGCCACGAGTCCGCAGACACCGGGCCAGCCGAAGGCCGCGCAGGCGCGCGCGCCCAGCCAGGAGCCGGTGCTGCCGCCCACGAACGCGCAGGTCATGTAGGCGGTGTTGATCCGGCTGCGCCCCTCGGGGGCCAACGCGAAGATCCGGGCCTGGTTGGCGACCATGCCCGACTGCAGGGCCACGTCCAGCAGGAGGGTGCCCGCGGCCAGCCCCGCCAGGCCCGCCGCGCCGCCGAGACCGCCGAGCAGGAGGACGCCGGCGGACGCGAGGACACCGAGGATCGAGACGAGGTTGACCGGGCCGGGGCCGTGCCGGTCCACCCATCGTCCCGCGATCGGAGTGGCGGCCATGGTGACCGCGCCGACCAGGGCGAGCAGGCCCACGGACTGCGCCCCGAGCCCGTACACGGGCCCCGTGAGCAGCAGCGCGACGCCCGTCCAGACCGCCTGGAACGCGCCGAAGAGCGTCGCCTGGTAGAAGCAGGAGCGGCGCAGTTCGGGCTCGCGCAGCAGCAGCCGCGGCGGCCCGGCCAGCAGCGCCCGGTACGACCGCCGCGCGGCCGGGGCGGGCGGCGCCGTCCGCGGCAGGGCGCGGCCGAGGAC
>NZ_CAACVB010000332.1 GCF_900659635.1 Actinomadura roseirufa
GGGCGCGCGGGACGTCCGGATCGAGGTGCGCGGGAACCGGCTGCTCGTCCGCGTCGCCGGCGCCGCGCCGGTGCGCGCCGCGCTCGACCCGCTGCTGGCCGGCGGCGGCGTCGCGTTCGAGATCGCCGCACGCAGTCGGCACACCCTGGTATTCCACCGCCCAACGCTAGGCCCGCTCCGTACGGGCTGACCCGTCCGGAGCACTGCACAACCCTTGGAGTCCACCATGCCACCCCCCTCCAGAACCATCGCCCTCCTCGTGTCCCTTCTCGCGTCCCTGATCGCGGTCCCGGCCCTCGCCGCGGCGCCGGCCGGCGCCGCGACCGGCACCGTCGTCTCCCTGACCTTCGACGACGGCGCCCAGGACCACTACGACAACGCCCGCCCGGCGCTCGACGCGCACGGCATGAAGGGCACCTTCTACATCAACAGCGGGCGGGTCGGGTCGTCCGGGTACATGGACCGCACCGAGATCGCGGGGCTCGCCGCGGGCGGGCACGAGATCGGCGGGCACACCATCAGCCACGCCGACCTGCCCACGCTGGCCACCGCGGAGCAGCAGCGGCAGGTGTGCGACGACCGGGTCGCGCTCCTCAACATGGGCTTCACCGTCAAGAACTTCGCCTACCCCTACGGCAACGCCGACAGCGGCGTCGAGAAGGTCGTCCGGGACTGCGGCTACAACAGCGCCCGGACGGTCGGCGGCGTCGTCTCCCCCGGCTCGTGCTCCGGGTGCGGATACTCCGAGACGATCCCGCCCGCCGACGCGTACTTCACGCAGACACCGGACTCCATCAAGACCGGCACGACCGTGGCCGACCTCAAGGGCTATGTCACGCAGGCGGAGAACCACGGGGGCGGCTGGGTCCAGCTCGTCATCCACCACGTGTGCGAGGGCTGTGACGACACCTACGCCGTCAGCCCGACCACTCTGAACCAGTTCCTCGACTGGCTTCAGCCCAGGGCCGCGCAGGGCACGACGGTGAAGACCGTGGACCAGGTCATCGGCGGATCCCTCCAGCCGCCCGTCCAGGGCCCGCCCTCACCGCTCACCGTCCAGAACCCCTCGCTGGAGGCCGCCACCAACGGCGTCCCGAACTGCTTCCAGCTCGGCGGATACGGCACCAACACCTTCACGTGGACGCGCACCAACGACTCGCACACCGGCCAGTACGCCGAACGCGTCGACATCACCGCCCGCACGGACGGCGACCGCAAACTCGTCACCCGGCAGGACGCCGGGACCTGCGCGCCAGCCGCCTCACCAGGGCACACGTACAAACTCGGGGTCTGGTACAAGGGGTCGTGGGGCTCCGGTGTCACGACCAAGATGAGCATCTACTACCGCAACGCCGCCGGCGTCTGGACGTTCTGGACCAACGGTCCCACGCTCGCCGCGACGAGCACCTGGCAGCGCACGCTCGTCACCACCCCCGCCGTCCCCGCGGGCGCGACCAACCTCAGCTTCGGCGTGGCCCTGCCCGGCGTCGGCTCGCTGACCGTCGACGACTTCACCCTCACGGACGAAGGACCATGATCAGGAGAGATCGCACCCGGACGGCCGGGGCCCCGCGCCCCGGCCGTCCGGCCCTCCGGCGCCACCTGACCGAGCTCGGGTTCGGCGTCCTCGCGCTCGCCGCGATCGTCCCCCTGGCCCGCGGCGCGCTGCTGCCCGCCGAGAGCCGCGCGCAGACCCCCCGCGCCCGGACGGTCGTGACCGACGCCATGCTCCGCCCGGCCTACCCCGCCAACCCCTGCCGCGCCGGCCGCGTCGCGCTGACCTTCGACGACGGCCCCGACGTCTACACGCCGCAGATCCTGACGGTGCTGCGCGCCTACAAGGCGCGGGCGACGTTCTACATGATGGGGAAGAAGGTCGCCGCGCGCCCCGACCTCGTCCGGGCGGTCATCGCGGACGGCCACGCCGTCGAGAACCACAGCTGGGACCATCCGCACATGGCCGACCTCGAACCCGCCGCCATCCGCCGCCAGCTCGCCGACACCTCCGCCGCCATCGCCGCCGCCGGCGCGCCCCGCCCGACGCTGTTCCGGCCGCCGTTCGGCAACACCGGCCCCGCCGTGAACGCCGAGGCGCGCGCGCTCGGCATGCGCGTCGTCCGCTGGTCGGTCGACACCAACGACTGGCGGGGCCGCGCCCCCGCCGACATCACCGCCACCGTGCTCGGCAAGGCCGCGCCGGGCGCAGTCGTCCTCATGCACGACGGGGTCGCCGCGTCCGCGTCCACGATCCGGGCGCTGCCCGGCATCATCGACGGGCTGCGCGCCCGCGGCTTCTGCACATCCTCCTACGCGGAGTGACCGATGACCCCGCGCCGGCTCCTGCTCACGGTCTCCGCCGTCATGGCCGCTCTCACGGCGGCGGGGGCGGCCTGGTACCTGACCCGCCCCGGTGACGCCGCCGCCTTCGTCCCCGGGACGTCCGGCCCCGACCGCCTCCTCACCAACGAGTACGCCCACTGGAACCCGCGGGCGGCCGACGCGCGCCGGTCCCCCGACTGGGACGTGACCAGCGGCTCCCTCTACGTCCGCGGCGGCGCCGGCTGGTCCGGGCCGCCCGACGCCGCCACCCCGGACGCCCGCTCGTCCACCGGGACGGGGTCGAGCGTCTTCCGGATGAACTCCCGCCGCGCCGACTTCACCGACGTCCGGGTGACGCTGCGGCTGCGCGTCCTGCGCCTGATCGACACGCCCCGCACCCCGCCGGTCCCCACCGACGGCGTCCACGTCATGCTCCGCCGCCACGACCCCACCCGGCTGTACGTGGCGTCCCTGCACCGCCGGGACGGCCTCCTGGTCATCAAGAAGAAGCTGACCGGCGGCACCGAGAACGGCGGCACCTACACCACCCTCGCCCAGACCCGGTACCCGCCGCCGCGGCCGGGCGCCTGGGAGCCGTTCGAGGTCACCGTCACCGGCACGTCCCGCGTCACGATCACCATCACCCGGCAGGGCCGCACCCTGCTCAGGGCCGTCGACGACGGGCGGCACGGCCCCACGATCGCCCGGCCCGGCTCGATCGGCCTGCGCGGCGACAACTGCGAGTTCGCGTTCGCCGACCTGCGCGCGGAGCCCCGCTAGAACGCGCCGACACGCCCTCGGCCGCGCCTGCGGCCCGCCCAGCGCCACAGCCCGTCCACCTGGCGCCGGGTCAGGCCCCGCGCCGCGTCCACCCGGACGAGCCGCACCGCGCGGCGGTGCCGCAGCGCCTGCCGCCGGACGGTGAACGGGATGACGTCGTCCACCCAGGCGAACGACCGCCCGTCCGCGTGCCGCAGGATCGGGGCCCACTTGCGCATGCGCGGCAGCTGCAACAGCGGCACGCGCGGGTCGCCGGGCTCCGGCTCGTAGCCGGAGAAGTCCACGTGCGGCAGCTCAGGCAGGCCGAGCCGCGAGCCGATGTACTGGTTGGCGTGCTCCTCCCACGTCGTCGCCCACACCAGGTCGAGCCGCCCAGCCAGCTCCCGCAGCCACGCGCCGTGCTCGGGCGACAGGCGCACGGTGAGCCGCCCGACCCGGTGCTCGGTGAAGCCCGGGGACGGCTCGTCGGGATTGAGGACGCCGTCAACGTCCAGGTAGAGCACGGGCCTGGCCCCCGCCCGTGACCCCGGCGGCGGAACGCCCCCCATCAGAGGGCCGCGGGGCAGCGGTACAGGCCCCGGTCGGTGGCCGCGACCAGGGTGCCGTCGGAGGCCAGGGCCAGGTCGTTGACCGGCGCGGGGACCTCCAGGCGGCGGTGCGGCGCGGTGGACGCGGTGTCCCAGGCCAGCAGGGCGCACGGGTCGTCGCGGTCGTCGGCGACGACGAGCAGCGACCCGTCGACGGACGCGGCGGCGACCCGCTCACAGGACACGGTGGTCTCCAGCGCGGCGACCCGCTCGCCGTCCAGGCGGCGGACGAGGACCTCGCCGCGGCCCGGCTGGACGAGGACCGCGCCGCCCGGCCCGTGCAGGAACGCCGCGTCCGGGGAGCCCTCGGACGGCAGCGCGGCGACCTCCTCGCCGCGCTCCACGTCCAGGACGCTGACATGGCGGGCGCCGGGGGCGCCGTCCTCCGCGTCCTCGGCCCGGTCGGTGTCGCGGGTCAGCCCGATGAGCGGCCCGGTCGCCGGGACGCCGTGCAGGACCCGCCGCTCGATCGCCGACCAGTGCCCGAGGAACACCCCGCACTCGCCGAGCCGGTGCCCGGTGCGCGCGTCCCACACGACGACCTCGGCGCCGTGCGCGGGACCGAAGACGGCGACGACCGCGCCGCGTCCGCCGTGGACCGCCAGCCCGACCAGGTCGGGGTGGACCGCCCGTCCGGGCTCCAGCGCCAGCTCGGCGCCGCTGCGCAGGTCGTGCACGTGGAGGCGGTCGCGGTGGGTCCAGGCGACCACCGGCGACGCGCCGTCCGGGCCGGGCAGCACGCCGAACGCCCAGTCCTCGCAGAAGCCGGGGAGGGCCGGCCCGAACGCCGCGCCTGCGGCGGCGTCCCACGCCTGCCCGAGGTTCGCGCCCTCCCCCGCGCGCGCGGCGAAGACGAGGGGGGCGCCCTCGGCCGCCGCCGCGACGCTCTCGAACGTCCCGGCCGCCAGCAGGTCCGCCCGCACGCTTTCCGGCATGCGACGGAGCGTAGGCCACGCCCGTGAGATCGTTCCAGCGGGTGCCGAAAAAGCGGTGACCGCCCCCCGCGCCCGCGCGCAACGACCCCGGGACGGACCCCGCCCCGCCAGGCGCCGGTGTCTCTAGGTGACGGTCCCCTGCGTCAGAACGCCTCGCGGAGGGCGGCGGCGCCCCGTTCCGGGGGGACGTCGTTGATCCAGGCGGCCATGCCCGACTCGGACCCCGCCAGGTACTTGATCTTGTCGGCGGCGCGCCGGACGGAGAACAGCTCCAGGTGCAGGCGGACGAGGTCGCGCCCCTCGCCGACCGGGGCCTGGTGCCAGGCCGCGACGTACGGGAGCGGCGCGCCGTACAGGGCGTCGCAGCGGCGTAGGAGGTCCCGGTAGAGCACGGCCAGCTCGTCCCACTCCGCGCCGGTCAGCGCGACCAGGTCGGGGACGTGCCGGTGGGGCATCAGGTGCACCTCGACCGGCCAGCGGGCCGCGGCGGGGACGAACGCCGTCCAGTGCTCGCCCGCCCGCACCACGCGGGGGCCCGCGCGCTCGGCCGCCAGGACCCCGGCGAACAGCTCGCCGCCGGTGGCCGCGCGGTGCCGCGCCGCCATGTCCAGCATCCGCTCCGTGCGCGGCGTGACGAACGGGTACCCGTAGATCTGGCCGTGCGGATGGTGCAGCGTCACGCCGATCTCGACGCCTCGGTTCTCGAACACGAACACCTGCGCGATGCCGGGCAGCGCGGACAGCTCGGCGGTGCGGTCCGTCCACGCCTCGATGACGGTGCGGACGCGGGAGAGGGGCAGCAGCGCCGTCGACGCGCCGTGGTCGTCGGTGAAGCACACCACCTCGCAGCGCCCGGCGCCGCGCGCCCGCGCGAAGACCGCCGCCCCGTCCACCCTCGGGGACACCTCGGGCGTGCGGGCGTCGAAGGAGGGGAAGCGGTTCTCGAACACCGCGACGTCGTAGGCCGGGTCGGGGATCTCCGAGGCGGGGCCTCCCGGGCACAGCGGGCACCGGTCGGCGGGCGGCAGGAACGTGCGGGTGTTGCGGTGCGCGGTGATCGTCACGTGGTCGCCGGTGAGCGGGTCGCGGCGGGTCTCGCACCGCGGCTCCACCGCCGGCAGGCCGCGCGGGTCGAGCACGGGCACCCGGCCGGCGGTCTCGTCGTAGTAGACGATCTCCCTGCCGTCCGACAGCCGGGCGCGCGTCCGCGTGACCTTGGGCACCGCGTCACCTCCCGGGCCTCGCCGCAGCCTAACCCGTCAGACGGCCCCGACGCCCTGGCTCTCCCTCCGGTGGACGGTCAGGACGTGCCGCATCAGCGTCGTCAGCACCTCCTTGCCGGACGCGCGCTCGCGGACGTCGCAGAGCACGACCGGGATGCCGTCGCTGAGGTCGAGCGCGTCGCGGATCTCGTCGGCGCTGTAGTCGTAGCCGTCCTCGAAGCAGTTCACGCCGACCACGAACGGCAGCCCGCGGTTCTCGAAGTAGTCGACCGCCGGGAAGCAGTCGGCGAGGCGGCGGGTGTCGGCGAGCACGACGGCGCCGAGCGCGCCGTAGGACAGCTCGTCCCACATGAACCAGAACCGGTCCTGACCGGGCGTGCCGAACAGGTACAGGACGAGGCCGTCCCGGATCGTGATGCGGCCGAAGTCCATCGCGACGGTGGTCGTGGTCTTCTGCTCGACGCCCTCGGTGTCGTCGACGCCGACGCCCTGGTCGGTGAGCAGTTCCTCGGTCTGCAGCGGGCGGATCTCGCTGACGGCGGCGACCAGCGTCGTCTTGCCGACCCCGAATCCGCCCGCCACGAGGATCTTCACCGCGACCGGGGCGGCGACGGCGGCGCCCGCGCGGCTTTCAGAGGGCTTGGAGACCATGGAGCACTTCCCTGAGCAGACGTTCCTTGGAGAGCGCGCTCTCCGGCTGGGGGCGGTTCACGGCGATGAGCCGGTGGTGCAGGAGGTCGCCGAGCAGGACCCGGACGACGACCAGGGGAAGTTTCATGCGTGCGGCGATCTCGGCGACGGGCTGCGGTTGCAGGCACATCTCCAGGATGTCCAGATGCTCGGGGCCGATGCCGGGCGAGCCCGAGCGGGGCCGGCCCGCCGTCGACACGATCGTGATCATGTCGAAGCCCTCACCGGTGGCGGGTCTGGCCCGTCCCCGTGTCAGGGCGTAAGACCGGACGATCGGCCCGGCCTCCTCGTCGATCCACTCGTTGCCCGGACCGCTCATCGACCGTCACGAATCCTCGGTATCGAGGGCCTCGGCGCGGCCGCGCCTCGTGCCCTGCTGGATGGACGACATCATCGACCTCAGTTCCTCGGGCGAGCGGTCGTCGCGCGGCTCCAGAGCGGTCGGAGCGGGCGCGGTCTCCTCGCGCAGCTGCGTCGCGAGGTTCTCCTGCCGGACGCGCTTGGGCAGCACCGGGCGTTCGCGTCCGCTCGCGCCCGGCGTCCGGCGCCGGACCTCGCGGGGCGAGCGCGGCAGCCGCTGCGGGGGCCGTGCCTGCACCGGTGCCTGCTGTGGTCCCTGCGCCCCGGCCTGCATGCCCATCTGCTCCGCGTCGGCGACGGGCGCGGGGGCGGGGGGAGCGCCCTCGCGGTGCTCCCCGCCCGGCCCGGCGGCGTGTCCCGCGCCGTTGCGCTCGCCGGGTCCCTCGCCGGGCTGCTCGCGCGACGCCTCTTCTCCCCAGGGCGACGGCGTCCACCGCCGCCCGGCCGGCGGCCCCTGCACGGGCTCCTCGAACACCGGGCGGGGACCCGGCT
>NZ_CAACVB010000333.1 GCF_900659635.1 Actinomadura roseirufa
AGCACCGCAGGCGCGGCCGGGGCGGGCCCGGCGGGGCCCGGCACCGGCGTCCAGCCGAGCCGGAACAGCGCGTTCCCGGCGGCGGAGCCGGCCCGGCCGAGCCGGTCGGCCTGGACCGGGCGGAGCGTCAGGTCCTCCAGCGTGAAGGCCGGGTTCCCGCCGGCGTCGGCGGCGGTGACGGCGATCCGGTCCGGCGCGGAAGGGGTGATCCGCACCCGCAGCGCGGTGGCGCCGGGGGAGTGCAGGCGCAGCCCGCTCCAGGAGAACGGCATCATGATCTGTTCCCCGGGGCCGTCGTCCTCTTGGAGGTCCGCCGCGAGCGCGAGCGTCTGGAGGGCGGCGTCGAGGAGGACGGGATGCACGCCGTACCCTTCGGCGTCGGCGCGTTCCCGCTCGGGCAGGGCCACGTCGGCGAAGAGGTCGCCGTCGAGGCGCCACGCCGCGCGCACGCCCTGGAACGCGGCCCCGTACCCGGCGCCGCGGTCGGCGAGGTCGGCGTAGAGGTGACCGGTGGCCAGGGGGGTCGCGCCGGGCGGCGGCCACGCCCCGTCCAGCCCGTCCAGGCCGTCGGGCGGGCCGCCGGTCCCGGCGGCCAGGACCCCGGCGGCGTGCCGGGTCCAGGTCCGCTCGCCCGCGTCGGAGGCGGGCCGGGAGTGGACGGTGAGGGAACGCGTCCCGCCGTCCTCGGCGGCGACCGTGACGCGCAGGTCGACCTGCCCGTCCTCGGGGAGGACGAGCGGATCCTGGAGAACCAGCTCGGCGACGTGGTCGCAGCCGGTCCGGGCGGCGGCGTGCGCCGCCAGCTCGGCGAACGCCGCGCCGGGCAGCAGCACCGTGCCGAGGACCTCGTGGTCGGCCAGCCACGGCTGGGTCCGCCGCGACAGCCGGGCGGTGAACACGACGGTGCCGCCGTCGGCGTGCTCGACGGCCGCCCCGAGCAGCGGGTGCCCGGCCGGGGCGAGGCCGAGCCCGCCGGGGTCGCCGCCGAGGCCCCGCGTGTCCAGCCAGTACCGGCGCCGCTGGAACGGGTAGGTCGGCAGGTCGACGCGGCGGGCGCCGGGGAGGCGGCCGGCCCAGTCGACGGCGGTGCCGCCGGTGAACGCCTGGGCGAGGGCGTGGGCGAGCCGGGCGGGCCCGCCGTCGTCACGGCGCAGCGTCGGGATCGCGCCGGGACGGCCCGCCGCCTGCTCCACGGCCTGCTCCACGGTCTCCTCGACGCCGAGGGTGAGGACGGGGTGGGGGCTGGACTCGATGAAGGTGCGGTAGCCGTCGTTCAGCAGGGCCCGGATCGTGTCGGCGAAGCGGACCCGCTCGCGCAGGTTCGTCACCCAGTAGCCGGTGTCGAGCAGGGTCGCGTCCAGGCGGGTGGCGGTGACGGTGGAGTAGAACGGCACCCGCGCCCGCCCCGGCCGGATCCCCGCGAGGACCTCGGTCAGCTCGTCGCGGATCCGGTCGACCTGGGGGCCGTGCGAGGCGTAGTCGACGTCGATCATGCGGGCGCGCAGGCCGTCGGCCTTCGCGCGGTCGACGATCTCGGTGAGCCGGCCGGGCGGGCCGGACAGCACGAGGGAGGACGGCCCGTTCACCGCGGCCACGACCACGCCGCCGCCGATCAGGTCGGCCACCTCCGGGACGCTCACGCCCAGGGACGCCATGGCGCCGCCGCCCGCGAGGCCGCGTAGTGCCTTGCTGCGCAGGGCGACCACTTTGGCGCCGTCGTCGAGGGTGAGGGCTCCGGCGACGCAGGCGGCGGCGATTTCGCCTTGGCTGTGGCCGACGACGGCGGCGGGGGTGACGCCGTGGCTTTCCCACACGGCCGCCAGTGACACCATCATCGCCCACAGGACGGGCTGCACGACGTCCACGCGCGCGAGTTCGGTTCCGTCGCCGCGAAGTACGTCGGTGAGGGACCACTCGACGTACGGGGCGAGGGCCTGCTCGCATTCGGCGATCCGCGCCGCGAACACCGGCGTGGTGTCCAGCAGTTCGGCGCCCATGCCGGGCCACTGGGAGCCCTGGCCCGGGAACACCAGGACGGGACCGGTCTCGCTCGCCACCGCCGCCGTCCCCGGGTGGACGAGGCCCGGGTGCTCTTCCCCGGCGGCCAGGGCCCGCAGGCCCGCCAGCAGCTCGGCGCGGTCGGCGCCGATCACCACGGCGCGGTGCTCGAAGGTCGACCGGGTGGCGGCCAGCGACCAGCCGACGTCGGACGGGTCGTCGTCGCGTCCGGCGAGGTGGCTGGCTAGAGCCCTGGCCCGGTCGCGCAGCGCCTCGGCGGTGCGGGCCGTCACCGGCCACGCCACCGGCCCGGCCGGCCACCGGGCAGACTCGGCGGGGGCGTCCGCGCCGGGCCCCCCGGCGTCGGCCGCGGGCGCCTCCTCGGGCGCCTGCTCCAGGATCAGGTGGGCGTTGGTGCCGCTGATGCCGAACGCCGAGACGCCCGCCCGGCGCGGGCGGTCGCCCGCGGGCCAGGCGACGGGTTCGGCGAGCAGCCGCACGTCACCGGCGTCCCAGTTCACGTGCGGGGTGGGCTCGTCGATGTGGAGGGTGGCGGGCAGTTGCCCGTGCCGCATCGCCATGACCATCTTGATGACCCCGGCGACCCCGGCGGCGCCCTGGGTGTGCCCGATGTTGGACTTCACCGACCCCAGCCACAGCGGACGACCCTCCGGACGATCCCGCCCATAGGTCGCCAGCAGCGCACCCGCCTCGATCGGATCACCCAGCCTGGTACCCGTCCCGTGCGCCTCGACCGCGTCCACCTCACCCGGCGACAACCCCGCACTCGCCAGCGCCGCACGGATCACCCGCTCCTGTGACGGCCCGTTCGGTGCTGTCAGCCCGTTGCTGGCACCGTCCTGGTTCACCGCCGAACCCCGCACCACCGCCAGCACCTCATGACCGTGGCGGCGCGCGTCCGACAGCCGCTCCAGCAGGACGAGCCCGACGCCCTCGCTCCAGCCGGTGCCGTCGGCGGCAGCGGCGAAGGACTTGCAGCGGCCGTCGGGCGCGTTCGCGCGCTGCCGGGAGAACTCGATGAACGCGTCCGGCGTGGCGAGGACCGACACGCCCCCGGCCAGCGCCAGCGTGCACTCCCGCTGCCGGAGCGACTGGCAGGCGAGGTGGATCGCGGTCAGCGACGACGAGCACGCCGTGTCCACCGACACCGCCGGACCCTCCAGGCCCAGCGTGTAGGCGATCCGCCCGGACGCCACGCTCCCGACGTTGCCGGTGCCCGCGTAGCCGCCGACATCGCTGGACGTGCGCATGATCAGCGACAGGTAGTCGTGCGAGCCGACCCCGGCGAACACCCCGGTCTCGCTGCCGCGCAGCGCCTCCCGGGCGAGCCCGGCCCGCTCGAAGGTCTCCCACGCGGTCTCCAGCAGCAGCCGCTGCTGCGGGTCCATGGCGAGGGCCTCGCGGGGGGTGATGTCGAAGAACGCGGCGTCGAAGTCGGCGACGCCGTCGCAGAACCCGCCGTCGGTCACGTACGTCCGGCCGCGGCGCCCCGGCTCCGGGTCGTAGAGGGCCTCGACGTCCCAGTCCCGGTCCGGGGGGAACGCCCCGATGGCGTCGCCGCCGCCGGCCACCAGCCGCCAGAGGTCCTCGGGGGAGCGGACGCCCCCCGGGTACCGGCACGCCATGGCCACGACCGCGATCGGTTCCGGCTCGGCCGCCTCGGCCTCGCGCAGGCGCCGCCGCGTCTCGCGGAGCTCGGCGGTGACCCACCTGAGGTGCTCGAGCAGCTTTTCCTCGTTCGACATCTAGCAGGTGCTCCTTGGCGCGACGCGGTGGACCGGGGTCATCGGGCTCACGACTTTCCGAACTCGTCGGCGATGAGGTCGAAGATGTCCTCCGCCGTCGCCGTCTCCAGATCGGGCCCGGCGGCGGGCCCGCCGCCGCCCGTGCCGTCCGCGCCGTCCCACTTGGCCAGCAGCGCCTGGAGCCGCTGGGTGATCCGGCGCCGGGCCGGGCCGTCCACGGCGGCGGGATCGCTGGCGGAGTCCCAGGTGTCGAGGGCGGACAGGACGCGGCCCTCGTCCGCCGCGCCGTCCTCCGCCTCGTCGACGAGGAGGGGGCGCAGCGCCTCGGCCAGGGCGGTGCACGAGGGGTGGTCGAAGATGAGGGTCGGCGGCAGGTCGAGCCCCGTCGCCGTGATGAGCCGGTTGCGCAGCTCCACGGCGCTGAGGGAGTCGAAGCCGAGCTCCTGGAACGGCTGGCCCGGCGGCACGGTGTCCGGGTCGGGATGGCCGAGGACGGCGGCCACGCGGGTCTGGACCTGGCGGAGCAGGAGGTGGCGCCGTTCGGCGGGCGTGCTCGCCGCGAGCTGCGCGCGGAGCCGCTCGCCGGGCGCGTCGCCGCCGTCCCCGCCCGCGGGTTCCGCGCCGTTCCCGCCGGGCGCCGGGCCCGTCACGGCCGGCACCAGGTCGGCGATCAGGGGACTGGGCCGCTGCGCGGTGAACGTCGCGGGGAAGGTCTCCCAGTCGAGGTCCGCGACGGTGACGGTGACCTCCCGGTGGGTCAGCGCGTCGTGGAGGGCGGTGATGGCCGGCGCCGGGGGGAGGGGGGTGATGCCGCGCTTGCCGACGTAGGCGACGACATCGTCGTCGGCGGCCATGCCCGCCTCGCCCCAGGGCCCCCAGGCCACGGACGTCGCCGGGAGGCCGAGGGCGCGCCGGTGCTCGGCGAGCGCGTCCAGGTGGGCGTTGGCGGCGGCGTAGGTGGCCTGCTGCCCGCTGCCCCAGGAGGTCGCGCCGGAGGAGAAGAGCACGAACGCGGTCAGGTCGAGGTCGCGGGTGAGATCGTGCAGGTGCTCGGCGGCCGCCGCCTTCGGTGCGAGCACTTGCTCCATGTGCGGCACGTCCAGGTCCGCGAACCGCGCCAGCTCCGGGACGCCCGCGATGTGGAAGACGGCGGTGAGGGGGTGTTCCTGTGGGATGTCGTCGAGGAGGTGTTGGAGGGCGTCGCGGTCGGAGACGTCGCAGGCGGTGATGGTGACGCGGGTTCCGAGTGCGGTGAGTTCGTCGGCGAGTTCCCGGGCGCCGGGGGCGTCGGGTCCGCGTCGGCTGGTGAGGATGAGGTGGGGTGCTCCGTTGGTGGCGAGCCAGCGGGCGACGTGGGCGCCGAGTCCGCCGGTGCCGCCGGTGATGAGGGTGGTGCCGTCCGGCCGCCAGGGCGAGTGGCCGTTGGCGGCGCCGAGCGGCGCCCGGCGCAGCCGGCGGACGAGGGCGGCCCCGGGACGCAGGGCGGCCTGGTCCTCGGTCCCGGCGGCCAGCAGCGCGGCCAGATGCGCGGACGTCCCCTGGTCGAGGGCGGCGGGCAGGTCGATCAGGCCGCCCCAGACCTGCGGGTGCTCCAGCGCGGCGACGCGCCCGAGCCCCCAGACCTCGGCCTGCGGGACGCTCGCCGGGGCGTCGCCGGGCGACACCGCGACGGCGCCCCGGGTCAGGCACCAGACCGGCCCGGTGACGCCGGCGTCGTCGGCGGCCTGGACGAGCGCGGCCGTGGCCGCCAGCCCCGCCGTGACGGACGGGTGGCCGGGGCACGGGCTCTCGTCGAGCGCGAGGAGGCTGACGACGCCCGCCGACGCGGCGGCCCGCCCCGAGAGCAGCAGGGTCAGTGCCTCCCGGCCGGTGTCCTCGACGAGGTGCGCGGACACGGTGGCGCCGTGGGTCTCCAGCGCCTCGACGGCGGCCCGGACGGCGGGGTGCTCGCCGTGCCCCGCCGGGATCAGGACCGGCCACGCGCCGGTGAGGACGGGCGCGCCCGGCTCGGGCAGGTGCTTCCACGTGATCTGGTAGCGCCAGGAGTCCACCTGGGTCTGCTCGCGGTGCCGCCTGCGCCACTGCGACAGGACGGGCAGGACCTCGCCCAGCGTGGGCTGCTGGTCGGCGGGGGAGCCGAGGACGTGCGCGAGGGAGTCGAGGTCCTCGCGTTCCACCGCGTCCCAGAATCCGCCGTCGTCGGCCGTCCCCGGCCGCGCCGCCGTCTCCCCGGGGCCGGGGGCGGGCGCGGAGGACAGCCAGTACGCGCGGTCGTGCCGGAACCGGTACGTCGGCAGGTCGACGGTGGCGGGGACCGGCGCGGCGGGGAAGTAGCGCGCCCAGCCGATCGTGCCGGCGTGGGTGTGGAGCCGCGCCAGGGCCTCGGTGAAGGCGAGCAGGTCGGGGCGCTTGCGGTCCAGGACCGCGGTGACGAGCGGACGGGGCCGCCCGTCGCCCGCGAACTCGTGCAGGGTGTGCTGCGCCGCGGTGGCGAGGACGGGGTCGGGACCGAGCTCCAGGTAGGTGTGCGGCGGCGCGTCGCTCACGGCGAGGTGCGCGATGGCCGGATGGAAGCGGACGGGCTCGCGGACGTGCCGCACCCAGTAGTCCGGTGTCGCGATCTCCGGACCGGCGGGCAGCCCGGTGACGTTGCTGATCAGCGGCAGGACGGGCGGCCGGTAGGTGAGGCCGGCGATGGACTCGCCCAGTCCCGCGAGGACGGGTTCCATCAGCGGGGAGTGGAAGGCGTGGCTGACCGTCAGCGTCCGGGTCTTGCGGCCGCGCTCCGCCCAGCGCTCCCTGATCTCGGCGACCGGACCGGCCGCCCCGGAGATCACGGTGCTCTCGGGGCCGTTCAGCGCCGCGACGGCGACCCGCCCGGCGTGCGCTTCGAGGTCGGGCGCCAGCTCCTCGGCGGTGGCCTGGATCGAGGCCATGGCGCCGCCCTCGGGAAGGCCGCCCATCAGCGTGGCGCGGGCCGCGACCAGGCGGCACGCGGCGGGCAGGTCCAGGACCCCGGCGACGTGCGCGGCGGCGATCTCCCCGATCGAGTGCCCGGCCACCGCGTCCGGCTGGACGCCGAGCTCGCCGAGCAGCCGCGCCAGCGCGATCTGCAGGGCGAACAGGCCCGCCTGCGCGTAGGTGGTGTGGTCCAGCAGGCCGTCCCGCCCGGGGACGCCGGTGAACACCGCCTCCCGCAGCGGGTGCTCCAGGTGCGGGTCCAGCAGCCCGCACACCTCGTCGAACGCGGCGGCGAACAGGGGGAACCTCTCGTAGAGGCCGGCGCCCATGCCGAGGCGCTGGCTGCCCTGGCCGCTGAACAGCCACACGGTGCCGCCGCCGGAGGGGGCGGCGGGGGCGGCGGTGGTCAGGCCGGGGTGCTCGCCGCCCGCGGCGAGCGCCTGAAGCCCGGCGACCAGGTGCTCGTGGTCCTCGCCGACCACGACGGCGCGGTGCTCGAACGCCGACCGGGTGGTGGCGAGCGACCAGCCGACCTCGACCGGCGCGGGCTCGCGCCCGGCGAGCCGGGCGGCCAGCGCGGCGGCCTGGT
>NZ_CAACVB010000334.1 GCF_900659635.1 Actinomadura roseirufa
GGCCTGCCGCCGTGGGCGACCGCCGGCGCGGTCGGCACGGCCGGCGCCGTGGCCGCGCTCGGCGCCGCGTCGGTGGCCCGCGACATCATCCGGTGATCTCCGCCGGGTCGTGGGTAGTCCTCCCCTGTCATCGGCGGGACGGAGGCGGCGGCCATGCAGGCGGACGGGGAGGCGGGCAGGGAGGCGGGCAGGGAGGCGGACCGGCCCGCGGAGGGGGCCGCGGACGGGCGGGTCATGCCGAAGGGCCGCGAGCTCTTCGCGATCCTCGGCGCGCTGATGCTCGCCCTGCTGCTCGCCGCCCTGGACCAGACGATCGTCTCCACGGCCCTGCCCACGATCGTCAGCGACCTCGGTGGCCTCAACCACCTGTCGTGGGTCGTGACGGCGTACCTGCTCGCCTCCACGGCGTCCACGCCCCTGTGGGGCAAGCTCGGCGACCAGTACGGCCGTAAGCGCCTGTTCCAGGCGTCGATCGTCCTCTTCCTCGCCGGCTCCGCCCTGTGCGGTCTCGCGCAGGGCATGACGCAGCTGATCGTGTTCCGGGCGCTGCAGGGCCTCGGCGGCGGCGGGCTGATGGTCCTCGTCGTCGCGATCGTCGGCGACGTGGTGCCGCCGCGCGAGCGGGGCCGCTTCCAGGGCCTGTTCGGCGCCGTGTTCGGCGTGGCCAGCGTGTGCGGGCCGCTGCTCGGCGGCTGGTTCGTCGACAACCTGTCGTGGCGCTGGGTGTTCTACATCAACGTCCCGATCGGCGTCGTCGCCCTGCTGGTCATCGCGGCCGTCCTGCCCGCCGCGACGGGCGAGCGCGAGCGGCATCGCATCGACTACCCCGGCACGCTGCTGATCGTCGGCTGGGCGGTCGGGCTGGTGCTGATGACGACCTGGGGCGGCACCCGCTACGACTGGCTCTCCGCGCCGATCATCGGGCTCGGCGCCGGATCGGTGGCGCTGATCGCGGTGTGGCTGCTGGTGGAGCGGCGCGCCGCCGAGCCGGTCATGCCGCCGCGGCTGCTGGCCGACTCGGTGTTCGCGCTGGGCTCGGCGATCAGCTTCGCGGTGGGCTTCGCGATGTTCGGCGCGCTGACGTTCCTGCCGATCTTCCTTCAGGTCGTGCACGGCGTCTCACCGACGCTGTCGGGGGTGTACCTGCTGCCGATGATGCTCGGCATGCTGGTCAGCTCGATCGGCTCCGGGCAGCTCATCAGCAGGACGGGCCGGTACAAGGTGTTCCCCGTGGTGGGCACACCCCTGATCGCCGCGGCGCTGTACCTGTGCTCCCGGCTCGACGAGAACTCCTCCACCGCGTCGATGAGCCTGCGTTTCGCGCTGCTCGGCTTCGGGCTCGGCCTGGTCATGCAGGTGCTCGTCATCGCCGTCCAGAACGCGGTGTCGTACCGGGACCTGGGCGCGGCCACCTCCGGCGTCACGTTCTTCCGGCAGATCGGCGGCTCGTTCGGCGTCGCGGTGTTCGGCTCGGTGTTCGGCGACCGGCTCGCCGCGCACGTGGAGGGACTCGCCAAGGACCGGCTGCTGCCGCCGGGGTTCGACCCCGCGGCCGTCCAGGGGAACCCCAAGCTGCTCGACCGGTATCCGGCGCAGGTGCAGGACGGCGTGCTGCACGCCTACGCCCAGTCGATCGACACGGTGTTCCTGTGGGCCGTGCCGGTCGCCGGGGCCGCGTTCGTGCTGACCTGGTTCCTGCGCGAGGTGCCCCTGCGCGCGACGGCGCAGGCCCCGGACTACGGCGAGGGGTTCGGCGCGGCGCCGACCGTCCGGTCGTCCCGGCACGAGATCGAACGCGCGCTCAGCGAGCTGATGCGCAGGGACGCCAGGGCGCTGGAGCTCTACAACCGCCTGGGCGCGCTGTGCGGGGTGGACCTGTCGGCGGGCAGCATGTGGGCGCTGTGCCGCATCGCCAAGGACGAGACCGTCACCGGCGCCGACCTCGCCGCGCGGGCCGGGGTCCCGGTCGAGCGGGGCCGCCCCTACGTCGACCTCCTCGTCACCGCCGGTTACGTCGAGCGCCGCGCGGGGGTCCTCGCCATCACCCCGTCCGGGCGCGCCACGGCCGAGCGGCTCTTCGCGGCGCGCCGGGAGGGGCTGGCCGAGCACGTGGCGGGCTGGTCGCCCGAGGAGCACCCCGAGCTGGCGGATCTGCTGACCAGGCTGGCCCAGGCGTCGCTGGGCGACGACTCCGACGGCGCCGTGCTCAAGGCGTCCCCGGCCCAGGAGGGTCCGCGCGGCGGCGCGTCCTCCTGATCGTGTTCGCGGGACGGGATGCCGCGCCGCCGAGACTCACCTCACACAGCGTCGCGCCGGGAAAGGAGTAACCTGATACTGACAACCGAATCTCGCTCGGTTTCGGGGACGGAACCAGACTCAAGCTTTTGGAGGCGCAGTGGCCGAGGCGTACATCGTCGGCGCGGTCCGTACCCCCGTCGGTACCAGGAAGGGCGCGCTCAAGGACGTTCACCCCGCCGACCTCGGGGCCCACGTGCTCAAGGAGCTCGTCGACCGCACCGGCGCCGACCCGTCGGCGGTCGAAGACGTGATCATGGGCTGTGTCACGCAGGTCGGCCCGCAGTCGCTGGACATCGCGCGCACCGCGTGGCTGTCGGCCGGCCTGCCCGAGGGCGTCCCCGGCGTGACCGTCGACCGCCAGTGCGGCTCGTCCCAGCAGGCGATCCACTTCGCCGCCCAGGGCGTGCTGTCGGGTACCCAGGACCTCGTCGTCGCCGCGGGCGTCGAGCAGATGGCGATGGTCCCGATCGGCTCCTCCGTCACCATGGCGATGGAGAAGGGCATGCCGTTCCCGTACGGCGAGGGCTGGGCCGAGCGCTACGGCATGCAGGAGATCTCCCAGTTCCGCGGTGCCCAGCTCACGGCCGAGAAGTGGGGCTTCTCGCGCCGGGACCTGGAGGAGTACGCGCTGGAGAGCCACCGCCGGGGGATCAAGGCCATCGAGGCCGGCTACTTCGACCGGGAGATCGCCCCGATCGCCGGGCTCACCCAGGACGAGGGCGCCCGCCCCGACACCAGCCTGGCCAAGATGGCCGAGCTCAAGCCGCTGCGCGAGGGCTGGGACATCACCGCCGCGGTCGCCTCGCAGATCTCGGTCGGCGCGTCCGCGCTGATGATCGCCTCGGAGGAGGCCGTCCGGCGGTACGACCTCACCCCGCGGGCGCGGATCCACACCCTCGCGATCTGCGGCTCGGACCCGGTCTACATGCTGACCGGCCCGATCCCGGCGACCGAGAAGGCCCTGTCCCGGGCCGGGCTCACGGTCGGCGACATCGACGTCTTCGAGGTCAACGAGGCGTTCGCCTCCGTCCCGATGGCCTGGGCCAAGGACACCGGCGCCTCCCTGGACAGGACCAACCCCAACGGCGGCGCCATCGCCCTCGGTCACCCGCTGGGCGCCACCGGCGGCATCCTCATGACCAAGCTCCTGCACGAACTGGAGCGCACCGGCGCCCGCTACGGTCTCCAGACGATGTGCGAAGGCGGCGGCCAGGCCAACGCGACGATCATCGAGAGACTGTAACCCATCCGCCCCCACCCAGCGCCCCGCCCGAGGCGAGGGGCGTTGGGAGGCAGTGACGCCCGCCCCCGCGGAGTGGCCCGTCGCGGTGTCCTCAGCGGTCACGCGAGCGCGCGCCCTGACCGGCGGGGCGAAGCCGAAGGCGAGCCCCGCCGGGAAGATCGCGAAGCGATTCGCGCTCGCACAAGACCGGTCACGAAGCGAGCCGCCAGGCGAGCGCCGTGGGCCGGGCTTGTAGTCAACACCCGTCACGAAGCGAGCCGCCAGGTGAGCGCAGTGGGCCGGGATTAAATCGACAACGCCAGGGAGCGCTGGAGGGTGGCCGCCACCGATTTCATCCGGTGCGCGGACGCCTCGATCCGCCGGAGTCTTCCGGGGCGGCAGGAGATGGCCAGTGCTCCGACGGTCTCGCCCACGCCGTCGGTGACGGGGACGGCGGCGCAGCCGGTGCCGAGGGCGTACTCCTCGTGGTCGAACGACAGGCCGCCGGGGGTGCGCAGGCCGCGCAGCAGCCGGTGGGAGTCGGTGATGGTGTGCGGGGTCAGGTCGACCAGCGGATGCCGGGACAGGTAGTCGCGGCGGCGGTCCTCGTCGAGCTGGCTCAGCACGCACTTGCCGATCGCGGTGGCGTGGGCGGACGACTCGAAGCCCACCCACAGGTCGACGCGCGGGGTGCGCGGGCCGTCGGCGACGTCGATGAGGCGGATCTCGCCGTCCACGTGCATGCCGAAGTACGTCGCGACGCCGAGTTCGTCGCGCAGCGCGGCGAGCGCGGGCCGGACGCAGGCGAGCAGCTGCTGGGTCCGGCTCCGGCCGTGCAGGCTGCGGACGCGGTCGCCGATGACCCAGACGCCGTCGGGCAGCCGGGTGGCGTAGCCCTCGTGGGCGAGGGTGCGCAGCAGGTGGTAGGTGGTGGCGAGGGGGAGCCGCGCCTCCCGGGCGAGCTGCTTGGCGGGCGCTCCGCCGGAATGCGACGCGACCGCCTCCAGGAGATGCAGAGCACGCTGCACCGAGGCGATGAGGGTGGGTCTGCGTGGCTCATCCATTACGCACAGCGAACCCGTTCGGCGTGGCCAGGTCAAGGTCTTGGGTGATACTCACCCATTGCATCACTTCTGCTTCGTGTTCGCGGTGCTTTCCGGGAATCTCCGGCCGAAAGGACGGAGCTGGAACGGTTCTTTTCGGACGCCCTTTCCGGCCCGATGATTTCCGCGCGCCGCTCCGCCCGCGTCCGCCCGCTGCGTCCCCTCCCGTCCCCGCCGACACGCCGCGCGCGCGAGGGCCGGTCAGCCGTAGGACCGGGGAGTAACTTCGGAGGGAATAGGCGTCGCTTCCAGGGAGGACGGCATGAGCCAGCCGAGCCGCGGCCCCGGCGGGGTCGACGAGCGGACCGCGCGCAGGGTCGCCGAGGAGGCGCGCGAAAGCGAATGGCGGCTGCCCAGCTTCGGAAAGCAACTCTTCCTGGGTGATTTCCGGCTGGACCTCATCCATCCTCATCCGCGTCCCGACCCGGCGACGCGCGCCAGTGCCGGGGAATTCCTCGCCCGGCTCACCGAGTTCTGTGCCGCCGAGGTCGATCCCGCGCTGATCGAGCGGCGGTCCCGCATCCCCGACGGGGTGGTCGCGGGGCTGCGCGGCCTCGGCGCGCTCGGCATGAAGATCCCCGAACGGCACGGCGGGCTCGGGCTCGGCCAGTTCGACTACGGCCGCGCGCTGATGGTCGTCGGCTCGGTCAGCCCGGCGCTCGGCGCGCTGCTGTCGGCGCACCAGTCCATCGGCGTCCCGCAGCCCGTCGCGATGTTCGGGACACCCGAGCAGCGGGACGCCTGGCTGCCGCGGTGCGCGCGGCAGATCAGCGCGTTCCTGCTGACCGAGCCGGACGTCGGCTCGGATCCGGCGCGGCTGCGCGCCACCGCCGTGCCCGACGGCGACTCCTACGTGCTCAACGGCGTGAAGCTGTGGACGACCAACGGCGTCGTCGCCGACCTCGTCGTCGTCATGGCGCGGGTGCCGCGCTCGGACGGGCACCCCGGCGGCATCACCGCCTTCGTCGTCGACATGTCCGAGGCGGGCGTCACGGTCGAGCACCGCAACGCGTTCATGGGACTGCGCGGGATCGAGAACGGCGTCACGCGCTTCCACGACGTCCGGGTCCCCGCCGACCAGCGCATCGGGCCGGAGGGCGCCGGGCTGCGGATCGCCTTGACGACGCTGAACACCGGACGGCTGTCGCTGCCCGCCATGTGCGCCGCGAGCGGCAAGTGGGCCACCCGGATCGCCCGCGAATGGTCGGCGGAGCGCGTGCAGTGGGGGCGGCCGGTCGGCGAGCACGAGGCGGTGGCCCGCAAGGTCGCGTTCATCGCCGCGACCGCGTACGCGATGGAGGCGGTGCACGACCTGTCGGCGCTGCTCGCCGACGGCGGGCGCGGCGACATCCGGATCGAGGCGGCGCTGGCCAAGCTGTGGGCGTCCGAGACGGCCTGCCGCGTCGCCGACGAGCTGGTGCAGCTGCGCGGCGGGCGCGGCTATGAGACCGCCGAGTCGCTCGCGGCGCGCGGCGAGCGCGGGGTGCCCGCCGAGCAGCTGCTGCGCGACCTGCGGATCAACCGGATCTTCGAGGGCTCCACCGAGATCATGCACCTGCTGGTCGCCCGCGAGGCGGTGGACGCGCACCTGGCGGTCGCCGGCGAGATCGTCGACCCGGAGGCGTCCGCCGGGCGCAAGGCGCGGGCGGCGGCGCGCGCCGGCGGGTTCTACGCGCGCTGGCTGCCCACGCTCGTCACCGGCCCCGGACAGCGGCCGAGCTCCTACAAGGAGTTCGGTCCCCTGGCGAGGCACCTGCGCTATGCCGAGCGCGCGTCGCGCAAGCTCGCCCGGTCCGTCTTCTACGCGGCGGGACGCTGGCAGGGCGGCCTGGAGTACCGGCAGGGATTTCTCGGCCGCATGGTCGACATCGGCGCCGAGCTGTTCGCGATGACCGCCGTCTGCGTGCGCGCGCAGGCCGATTCCTCACCGGCCGGCCCGATCCTCCCGCCGGCCGGCGAGCGGGGACCCGGCGAGTCCGCGGTGCTGCTCGCCGACGCGTTCTGCCACCAGGCCCGCGTCCGTGTCGCGGAGCTCTTCGACGGGCTGTGGCGCAACTCCGACGCGACGGACGCGAAACTGGCCCGCGCCGTTCTCGCCGGCGACTTCGCCTGGCTGGAGGAAGGCGTGCTGGACCCGTCCATCCCCGGCCCGTGGATCGGGTCCGCGGAGCCCGGCCCGAGCCGGAAAGAGAACGTTCACCGCACAATTCGGTAACGCTGGGTCACCAAATGAAAACTATCTGCATGCATTGCGTGCGCAAAGGAGATAGTTTTCAGGCAAAGGCAGGGCGCCGCACGGCACCGGTTCCGCGGTGCCGCGGCGAGCGGCTCGGGCGAGCGCGGGAGGCGGCTCGGTGCTCAGCGTGATCCTCGACGACACGCGCGATCCCGCGCGCAACCTCGCGCTGGACGAGGCGCTCGTCCGCGTCGCCGCGCCGCACCGGCCCGGCCCCGGCGGCCGGCTCCGCGAGCCGCGGGCGCCCGTGCTGCGCGTCTGGCAGAACGCGCCCAGCATCGTCGTCGGCCGCTTCCAGGACGCCCGCGCGGACGTCGACGTCGCCGCCTGCGCCCGCGACGGCATTGCGGTCGTCCGCCGCGCCACCGGCGGGGGAGCGGTCTGCTTCGACTCCGGCACCCTGGCCTTCACGCTCGTCCAGCTCCCGCCCGCGCCGCCGGTGCCCGGCC
>NZ_CAACVB010000335.1 GCF_900659635.1 Actinomadura roseirufa
ACGGGGCGATCCAGCCGAACAAACCGGCCAGATCGATAAAGGCACTGGCTTTTAACACGCTGTTGAGTTCTCAAGAAACGGACACCCACCGCGCCGGACCCGCTCCCGCGAGCCCCGCTCCGGGGCAACCCTTCTAACTTACCAGGTTCTTCGCCGCTGTCAAGACGATCCGGAAGATCGTTTTTGTCAGACGGGTTCGTACCTGAGTTCCAGCACATGAGGAATCGATGGACTCAAGAGACCATCGGGATCACTGGGCTGGGAGTGCCCTCCGGGCCGGCCACCTCTCGGCGTCCTGCATCCCGTCTCGGGCGTACCAGGCCATCGTACATCAGCTTGAGCGAGGCTCGTACCGAATTCTCTGGCCTGATGTCCCCGGGGCCGACCGCCTCGCGGCGTCCTGCATCCCCTTGGGCATTGAAAACACTAAGGGTGCTCTTAAGCCCCGTCAAACCGGGGCTCTCGCGTCATGCGCCCCCTTCCGCGGCTCGTTCTCCTCCGCACCGCGATGACCTCGGGTTTCGCTCTCCTGGTGAGTCGGGTCACCGTGCGGCCGGACGGGCGGGCCCGCATTCGACGATCAGTGAACGGCGCCCCGTTTCGCGTCATGGCGCTGACGGCACGCGGCCCGACTCCCGCCGGATCAGCGGCGCCCCGGGCCGCCGAGGATGTGCGCAGCTCGAGGCGGGCTCACCGTCTGGTGCGGGCGATCACTGGGACATGGCCCCACGGCCTCCGGTGCCACGCTCGCGAGCTTGCGGCCAGCCGTCCGCCCGGCCTGAACAGGGTGGCCGCGCCTTCGCCTCCGCTCCCGGTCAACGGCTAATCGAGCCTGCGGAAGGCTGAGAGAACGAAGCAGAGTGGTACGGGAAGCGGGTCGGGGAGTGACTCCAACCGTGCCCACAGCTGGTCCGCCGGTACGTGGTGCGCGCTCGGTCCCATCGCGACAAGGGTCGCGACCTCCGCGTGGGTGAGGACGGCCTCCGAGGCGACGTTCTGGCGCGCGTCCAGTTTGAAGTAGCCGGCCAGGGCGGCGTCGGTGCGTTCCGTCTTGCGCTCGTCCACCGTCAGCAGTCCGAGCGGTTCCACCAGCGAGCCGAGATGCCCAGGGGACGGGGTGACGGTGAACAGCAGCCCGTCGTCGTGGAGCACTCGATGGAACTCGGCGGCGTTGCGCGGTGCGAAGACGTTCACGATGGCCATGGCCGCACCGTCGCGCAGCGGCAACGGCCGCCACAGGTCCGCGACCACGGCGCCGAGGCGTGCGTGCGCACGAGCGGCGCGCCGGACGGCGTGCTTGGAGATGTCGAGGGCGAGGCCGACCGCCTCCGGGGACCGGTCCAGAACCCGGCTCAGGTAGTGGCCCGTGCCCGCGCCCGCGTCCAGGACGCACGCCTTTCCCGTGACCGTAGAGGCCACGCTCCGGGCGAGACGTTCGGCCAGTGACGTGAAGTGACCGGCGCCGAGGAAGGCGTCACGCGCGCGGACCATCTCCGGGGTGTCCGCCGTCCCCGGACGGGCGTTGCCCGGCAGAAGGTTCGCGTACCCCTGCCGCGCGATGTCGAAGGTGTGCCCGGCCGGACAGAGCAGTCCGCGGTCCGCCATTGCGAGGTCCGCTCCGCACACGGGGCACACCAGGTATTCGACGACATCGGCGAGCATCCGTCCATCATCGTTCATGCATCGTGCGGAACGGGCGGCGTGGTCCGCATCTTTGCCTTCGTGCCGCCCGGGCGACGGCTGGACGTCCCGTCTCGGCAACCCATCACGATGAGCGAGCGGGCGCATACGGAGCGCTCCGGGCTCGTCGGGTCATCCGCTCACCGGCCGGAACCGGTCATCAACCCCGCTCGCGGATCAGGAGCTCAGGCCTCCAGGCGGCTGCGGACGTCGTCCATGTCGAGCGCCCGCACCTGCTCGATCACGTTCTCCAGGAGGGTGTCGGGCAGCGCCCCCGGCTCGGCGAAAACGATCACACCGTCGCGGATCGCCATGAGCGTGGGGATGGACGCGATGCCGAACCGCTCGGACAGCTCCGGCTCGGCCTCGGTGTCGACCTTGGCGAACACGATGTCGTCGTGCTTGCCCGAGGAGTTCTCGTACACCGGCGCGAAGCGGCGGCACGGACCACACCAGGACGCCCAGAAGTCGACCAGCACGATGCCGTCGCCCTGGGCGACCTCGTCGAAGTTCTGCGCGGTGAGGTTCACGGTCGCCATGTCGGATTCTCCTCAGTCGGGGTATCAGGACCCTAGAGCGGCTGACAGCCCCGCAGTATTCCCCACCCGGGAATCACAGAGCGGTAATTAGCGTTGTCCTCTTAGGGAGATCGCACCGGAGAAGGGTCAGGATGGCTGCAACCCGTACCAAGGGCGACAGGGTCGACGTCCCCGACAAGGACCTTGTCGGGGCGTACCTCGACCGGATCGGCCGCACCCCCCTGCTCGACGCGCAGGAGGAGGTCGATCTGGCCAAGGCGATCGAAGGGGGACTGTACGCCGAACAGCTGCTCGAGGAGGGGACCGTGCCCGAGGGCGCGACCCCCGAGGAGCTGGAGGCGCTGTGCGCGGCGGGCCTGCGCGCCAAACAGCGCTTCGTCGAGGCGAACCTGCGCCTCGTGGTCTCGATCGCCCGCAAGTACCCGACCGACTCGTTGCCCCTCATCGACCTCATTCAGGAGGGGAACCTGGGGCTGATGCGCGCGGTGGAGAAGTTCGACTACCGCCGCGGCTTCAAGTTCTCCACGTACGCGACATGGTGGATCAGGCAGGCGATCGGGCGTGGGCTCAGCCACACCGCCCGGACGATCCGGCTGCCCGTCCACGTGGAGGAGGAGCTGTCCCGCCTGCGGCGGGCCGAACGCCAGCTGGGCCGCGAACTAGGCCGTGAGCCGACCCGTGAGGAGCTCGCCGGCTCCCTCGGCGCCGACGCGGAGCACGTGGACGAGCTGCTGCGCTGGCGGCGCGACCCGGCGAGCCTGGACGCGGCCGTCGACGACGCGGGCGAGACGTCGATGGGCGACCTGCTGGAGGATCCCGACGCCGTCACGCCCGAGGCCGAGATCCTCGCGCTGGACGACATCGAGGGCCTCGGGCGGCTGCTGGAACGGCTGCCCGAGCGGGAGTCGGCCATCCTGCGCGCCCGGTTCGGGATGGACAGCGGCCAGCCGCTGTCGTACGCGCAGATCGGCGCCCAGTACGGGCTGAGCCACAACCGGGTCCGGCAGATCACCGACCGTTCGCTGCGGCGGCTGCGGCAGCTCGCGAACGAGACGGACCTGAGCGGGCGCCGTCCCCTGGCGGACGCCTCCCTGCCCGAGGAACCCGTGCGGACCGCCGCCGGGAACCGGGCGGCTTGATCATCACGACCCGGGGGGCCGTTCGCGAACGGCCGGCGACCGACACCAGGGCGGCTCCGTAAGGGGCCGCCCTGTCGCGTCCACGGGGTTCCGGGCCGGAGGTCTCGGGTGCCGGACCGCGAACGGTGCCATAGCCTTTCAGGGTGAGTACTTCCAGTACCCCCCGGGACCTCGACGCCTGGCGTGACCTCCCCGCCCTTCAGCAGCCCGAATGGGACGACCCCGACGAGCTCAGGGCGGTCGCCGCCGAGCTGGCCGGGCAGCCCCCGCTCGTCTTCGCCGGAGAGTGCGACCAGCTCCGCGCCCAGCTCGCCGACGTCGCCCGCGGCGAGGCGTTCGTCCTCCAGGGCGGCGACTGCGCCGAGACGTTCGACGGGTCGAACGCCGACGCCGTGCGGAACAAGCTCAAGACCCTCCTGCAGATGGCGGTCGTGCTCACCTACGCCGCGAGCGTGCCGGTGGTGAAGATCGGCAGGATGGCGGGGCAGTACGCCAAGCCGCGGTCCAAGCCGATCGAGGCGCGCGGCGGCCTGGAACTGCCCGCCTACCGCGGTGACGCGGTCAACGGGTTCGACTTCGACGCCGAGTCGCGGCGCAACGACCCGCGGCGGCTGATGCGGGCCTACCACTGCTCGGCGCTGACGCTGAACCTGTGCCGGGCGTTCACCAAGGGCGGCTACGCCGACCTGCGGCAGGTGCACGCCTGGAACCAGGACTTCGTCGCGCAGAGCCCCGCGGGCCGCCGCTACGAGCAGCTCGCGGGCGAGATCGACCGGGCGCTGACGTTCATGAAGGCGTGCGGGGTGAACCCCGAGGAGTTCCACAGCGTGGAGTTCTACTCCAGCCACGAGGCGCTGCTCCTGGAGTACGAGCGGGCGCTGACCCGCATCGACAGCCTCAGCGGCCTTCCGTACGACGTTTCGGCGCACTTCCTGTGGATCGGGGAGCGCACCCGGCAGCTCGACGGCGCGCACGTGGAGTTCCTGCGGCACATCCGCAACCCGATCGGCGTGAAGCTCGGCCCGGCGACCTCCGCCGACGACGCGCTCGCGCTGATCGAGCGGCTGAACCCCGACCACGAGCCGGGCCGGTTGACCTTCATCACCCGGATGGGCGCCGGCCGGGTCCGGGACGCGCTGCCGCCGCTGATCGAGAAGGTGCACCAGAGCGGCGCGCCCGTCGCGTGGATCTGCGATCCGATGCACGGGAACACGTTCGAGGCGCCGAGCGGCCACAAGACCCGGCGGCTGGACGACGTGCTGGACGAGCTGGCGGGGTTCTTCGAGGTGCACCGGGCCCTCGGCACCCACCCGGGCGGCATTCACATCGAGTTCACCGGCGACGACGTCACCGAGTGCGTCGGCGGCGGCCACGCCATCGACGAGGCCGACCTGCACCAGCGGTACGAGACGGCGTGCGACCCGCGCCTCAACCGCGGTCAGTCGCTGGATCTGGCGTTCCTGGTGGCGGAGCTGTACCGCGAGGCGTCCTGAGCGTCCCGGCCGCGTCGCGCCGAGCCCCGGTCCACCGGATCCGGGGCTCGTGCCGTTCGCGGGGTCCTGGGGCAGGCCGGACGGGACGTCCGGCGCGGCTCGTCCCGCCGGGACGTCAGATGGCGACCTCGGCCCAGACGACCTTGCCGCCGGTCACCGGGTCGGCGCCCCACGAGCTCGCGAAGCGGTCGACGATGAACAGGCCGCGGTGCGACTCGTCCAGCGGGCCGGGCACCGTCAGCCGCGGCAGCTGGGCGGCGCGGTCGCGGACCTCGACGCGGACGCGCCCGGTGCCGCGCAGCAGGCGCAGCTCCAGGGCGGTGCCCGCGTGCCGGACGGCGTTGGCGACGAGCTCGGCCACGATCGCGGTGACGAGCTCCTCGCGCTCCATCAGCGCCCAGGTGCGCATGGTCCGGGCGGCCAGGCGCCGCGCGTACTCGACGGCCTCGGTCTGGGGCGCCGCGCGCAGGGTGGTCTCGGTCATCGGGTCGGTCACTCCGCCCGCTCGCCGTTCTTCATCGCGTCACGCTCATTTCCGTCACCGCCCATCGGCCGGGGCCTCCTCCGCCGGACCGCCGATGAGGAAGCGGTCGAGGCCCGTGGTCCGCAGCACGTTCTCGACGCGCCCGTAGGCACCGGTGACGGTGAGCGTCGCGTTCTGCGCCCGCGCGTGCTTGTAGGCACGGACGAGGACGTTGAGGCCGGAGGAGTCGCAGAAGTCGACCGCCGTGAGATCGACCACGACCTCACGCTCCCCCGCGTCCACCAGCTCGGTCAGCCGGGACCGCAGCTCGTCGGAGGAGTGCAGGTCGATGGAGCCGCGCGCGGCGATCGTCGCACGGCCGTCCTGTCGTGTCGTGTGCAAGGCAAGCCCCACGCCACCCCACCTTACCGATTGTTGGTCTTCATCATGACGCCCGCAGAACTATGAGGGCAACGTCGTCGTTCGACGGCTCCGGACCGAAGTCGCGCACCGCTCGCTGGATGCGCGCGGCCACCGCCCCCGCGCTCAGCCCCGTACAGCCCGCCAGCAGCCGTTCGAGGCCCTGGCCGTCGCCCAGCAGCCGGCCGCCGGAGCGCCGCTCGGTGACCCCGTCGGTCACGCACAGCAGCACCTCCCCGCGGCGCAGCTCGACCGTGTCGGTGTGGAACTCCACACCGTCGAAGACCCCGAGCAGCGGCTGCGGCGAGGCGGCCTCGCGGACGCCGCCGTCGGGGTCGAGCACCAGCGGGGGCGGGTGTCCCGCGCTGGACAGGCTGATCGTCACGCCGTCCCGGCGGCGCCGGGCGGCGATCTCGCCGTGCAGGAGGGTCAGCAGCCGCCCGCGCTCGCCCTCGCCGAGGATGAGCCGGTTGAGCCGGGCGAGGACGGCCGGGACGGACATGTCCTCGGCGGCGAGGATCCGCAGCGCGTGCCGGGCCAGGCCGGTGACCGCCGCGGCCTCGGGGCCGGTGCCGCACACGTCGCCGATCGCGAAGCGCCAGCGGGACGCGGGCGAGGGATCGCCGGGCCGCAGGCCGCTCTCGAAGACGTCGTAGAAGTCGCCGCCGACCTCGCTGCCCTCCCCGGCGGGCTCGTACACGACCGCGACCTCCAGCCCCGGGATCTCGGGGATGCCGGGCGGCAGCAGGCTGCGCTGCAGGGCGCTGCTCATGGCGGTCTGGGCGGAGAACAGGCGCGCGTTGTCGACGGCGAGGGCGGCGCGGCGGGTCAGCTCCTCGGCCAGCTCGATGGCGCTGCGCGGGAACCGGTCGTCGGCCGGGCGGCCGATCACGATCGTGCCGATGCGGCGGCCCCGGGCGATCAGCGGGAAGGCGTAGACCTGGTCGGTGGCGGTGCCGCCGGCGGCGGCCCGCACCTCCCGGGGCGCGGCGGCCAGCCCGTTCCAGGGGCCGGAGGCGTCCATCGGCGGCGCGGCGCCGGCGTGGTCGAGCAGGTCGCGCAGCACGTCGGCGCGGGTCTCGTCGGCGTGCCACACGTACTCGAGCTGGGCGGCGTCGGACTCGGCGACGGTGTAGACGGCGCACCAGGTCGCCAGGCGCGGCACGACCAGCTGGGCGACCAGCGCCATCGTGCGCTCCTGGTCGAGGGTGCCGGCGAGCAGGTCGCTGGCCTCGGCGACGAAGCTGAGCCAGCCGCGCCAGGACCGTTCCAGTTCACCGACCCTCGCCTTCTCCAGCGCCAGCGACGTCTCGTCGGCCAGCCTGCCGAGCCGGACGCCGTCGCCCTCGTCGAACCGGCCGTCGGCCGCCGAGACGGCCACGACGAGGCCGGTGAGGCGGCCCTGGGACTCCAGCGGCGCGGCGACCAGGGAGCGGGCGCGCAGGGCGGCGGCCGCGGGGTCGGAGGCGTCGGCGGCGACCCAGGGGGTGCCGGCTACGGGCGGACGGTGAACTACCAGGAGGGCTCGGTCTCGGATCTGATCGAGACCACCGCG
>NZ_CAACVB010000336.1 GCF_900659635.1 Actinomadura roseirufa
CACCGGACCTGGAGCCGCTGCGGCCGCGCGCCTGCACCGCGCCGGACGGCACGCGCCACGCGATCTGCCCGCTCGCGGGGGACCGGGCGATCGTCGTCGCGCGGACCGGTGCGCCGCCGTTCCACCGGACGGAGGTGTCCCGGCTGGAGCAGCTCGTGGGCGCGGCCGAGGCGGTGCTGGGCGCGAGGCCGGCGCGGGTCCGCTAACGGCGGCGGTTCTTCCCGTCCTAGGGTGACGGGGAGGACGGGACGACGACGCCGTGACGTCACCTGCTCGTGGCGGTCGCGGCCCTGGCGTGTCCCTCGGAACCGCTGGAAGTGGGAGGTCGTGCCGTGGTGCTGGAGCACGAACGGGCCGCGTTGTGCGAGGTGGGCCGCCAGATGGTCGCGGCCGGGCTGGTGGGCGGGACGTCCGGCAACGCCAGCGTGCGGGCCGGCGATCTCGTCGCCATCACCCCGGCCGGGATGGCGCTGGACCGGATGGAGCCCACCGACTGCCCGGTCGTGGACCTGTCGGGCCGCCTCGTCCACGGCGGCCGCCCGCTCTCGTCGGAGACGCCACTGCACCTCGCGCTGTACGCGCAGTCCCCGGCGGTGGCGGTCGTGCACACGCACTCGACCTATGCCGCGGTGGTGGCGGCGACCATGACGGAGCTGCCGCCCGTCCACTACAACACCCTGCTGCTGGGCGGGGTCGTGCGGGTCGCCGAGTACGCCACCTACGGCACGCCCGAGCTGGCGGCGAACGTGCGGGCCGCCATGGCGGGGGGCCGCCGCGCCGCGCTGCTGGCCAGCCACGGCGGCGTCGCGATCGGCGGCAGCCTGCACGAGGCGTTCGAGAACGCGCGGCTGCTGGAGTGGCTGTGCGGGGTGTACGTCCGGGCGAAGGCGATCGGCGAACCCCGCGTCCTGACGGATCAGGAGCTCGCCGACGTCACCGAGCGCGGCCTCGCCCCGCCGGACTTCCCGTTCCCGGCGACGTCGGCGGGACCGCAGACCGGCCGGGTGCGGCGCTGGAAGTCCCAGGCCGCGGCGCCCAGCGACACGCCGTAGACGGCGAACGCCCCCACTCCGCAGGCGGTGATCGTCCAGCCCGACCACCCCTGGAGCAGGCCCTTGTGCGGGAGGCCGCCGAGGCCGAGCAGCGGCGGGACGACGTAGCAGGCCGTCGCGATGACTCCGTACGGGGCGAGCGTCAGGGCGCCGAGCCACGCCGGGGCGAGCGGCAGCCAGCGCGGGACGCGGCGCCCGGCCAGCGGCGGCGCCCACCGGGGGAACACCTGCCCCCAGGAATGGGTGAGGCCCATCAGCAGGAAGACGCCGAGCAGCGCCATCAGGGTGGTGAAGTCCAGCCCGTACCTCTCCAGGGTCAGCACGAGCCCGGACGCGCCGTTCCGCTTGAACTCGGCGACGGCCTCGTCGCCGGAGATCCCGGCGAACGTCCCCCCGAACGCCCACGTCGTCTTCATCGCCACGTAGGGGAGGAAGCCCAAGGCTCCCGCGAAGGCGGTGCGGCGCATCGCGCGGGACGCGGGGGAGGGCGGCGCGGGACGCGGTCTCGTCCCCGCCCGCGCGTGGACGAGGCCGCACCGGGCGCAGGTGCCCGCCGTGCGGCGCCGGAACGCCACGGCGGCCCCGCCGAACAGGGCGGCTCCCACCGCGCAGAGGCACTCCACGCCGAACCAGGACCAGTCGTCGACCGACGCGGTGAAGAGCAGCTGGATCGCGTTCATGACGAACCCGAAGGTCCCGGACGCGGTCAGCGCGCACGCCGCCCAGAGCGCGGTCAGCGCCCACCACCGGGGCATCTGCCGGCCGACGTCGCGCACGCTCGCCACCGCCATGATCCCGCCGGTCAGCAGCACCGCGGCGGCGGGCCAGGCGGCGGTCCGGGCCGTCCCCGCCCCGTGCGGCGGGACGCCCCGCGTGCCGCCCGCGGCCCAGTACAGGGCGAGCCCGGCTCCGGCGAGGGAGAAGACACCGGCGGCGTAGCCGGCCCAGGCCGGCCACCGGCCGAGGGACGCGGCCGTCCTCGCGAGGAGCGCCGCGGGCGGGTCCTCGACCTCGGGTGGCACATCGCTGGTCGCGTCGTTTCCGCGCCTCGTCGTCATGCGCCCAGCCTCGCGCCGCCGGGTCGCGCGGGACTCCCGCCGGCGGGTGATCCGTCTCGTCCGCGCGGGGGAGCGGGCGCCCGGCGCGGGGACGTGGCAGGCTGCGACCGTGCCCACGCTCTCGCCGGAGGACGCGCGCCGGCTGCTGGAGGCGGTCCCGGTCGCGCGGCTCGCGACGGTCGGCGCGTCCGCCCGTCCCCACCTCGTCCCGGTGACGTTCGCCGTGCACCGGGGGTCGGTCTACACCGCCGTCGACCACAAGCCCAAGAGCAGCCGCGACCTGCGCCGGCTGGCGAACATCCGCGCCAACCCGCGGGTGGCGCTGCTGGCCGACCACTACGAGGACGACTGGGAGCGGCTCTGGTGGGTCCGCGTGGACGGCCACGCGAGGGTCGTCGAGGACCCCGCGCTCATGGCCGAACCCGTCCGGCTCCTGGCCGCGCGGTACGCCCAGTACCGCGACCGGCCGCCCGAGGGACCCGTGATCGCCGTCACGATCGACGCCCTGACCGGCTGGTCCGCCCGGTAGCGCGGTGAGCGGGCGGACCGGCCGGCGCCGCATGCCGGGGCGGCCGGGTCGCCGCGAGCACAGTGCTACGACCCGTCAGGCAACCGGGTCCCACGCCGCGCCGATCCGGGCCAGCGGCCCCGCGTACTCGATGCGCGTGGCCCACTCGGCGGGCCAGGCGTCCATGCCGAGGCTCGCGCCCGCGAACGCGCCCGCCAGGCAGGCGATGGAATCGGAGTCGCCCGAGCTCGCCGCGCCGCGCCAGATCGCCTTGACCGGGTCCGCGGGGAAGAGCAGGAAGCACAGCAGCCCGGTCGCGAGCGCCTCCTCGGCGATCCAACCGGCCCCGGTCGCCTCGCACGGGTCGGCCGTCCCGTCGGGCCGGGCCAGCGCGGCGTCGAGCAGGTCGAGGACGGCGAGGCACTCGTCCCAGCCGCGCGCGATGAACTCCGCCGGGCCGTCCACGCCCGGCCGCCGCCACAGGTCGCCGAGCCACCGTTCGTGGTAAGCGGTGCGCTGGGTGTGGCACCGGTCGCGCAGCGCCGCGGGCAGGTCGGCGGGGTCCATGCCGTCCGCCAGCCACCGGACGGCGAAGGCGGTGAGCTCGCTCGCGGCCAGCCCGGTGGGGTGGCCGTGGGTGAGCGCGGCCTGGAGCTGGGACGCGCCGGCGCGCTGCTCGTCGGAGAGCCCGGGGGCCAGCCCGACGGGCGCGACGCGCATGTTGGCGCCGCAGCCCTTGGACTCGGGCTCGGTCGCGCGCGGCCACGGCCGCCCCGCCGCCAGGCCCCGGCACGCCCGCACGCAGGTGTGGCCGGGGGCCCGGTTGTTCTCGGGGTCGTTCAGCCAGTCGACGAATCGCCGCACCCACATCGGAGTGATCAGATCCGAGGTGAACGGGGGGTTCTCCAGGGCGTCCAGGAGCCCGAGCGCGACGGCGATCGTCATCTGGGTGTCGTCGGTGACGAGCGCGGGGGACCCGTTGAGCTGCGTGGGGCCGTCCTCGCCGAAGCGCCGGTGGATCTGCTTCATGGTCAGGAACTCGGTCGGCGCGCCGAGCGCGTCGCCGTACGCCAGCCCGAACATCGCCCCGCTGGCCCGCTTTTTCGCGATCATGCGCCGCATTGTCCCCCGGCCGGATGTCCGGCCGGGGCCGGCTAGGACCAGTCGTGCGAGCCGAGGACGTAGCCGCGGGGCGTGGAGTGCAGGTGGCCGATCGAGACGAGGTGGCCCAGCGCGGCCCAGAGGTCCTCCTCCGGGCCGCCGACCAGCCGGGCCAGGGTGTCGAAGTCGGCGGCGCCACCGTCCTTGTCGATCTCGGCGACCGTCTCGTAGACCACCAGCTCGAAGTCGTTCAGCTCCTGGACGTCCCCGCGCGGGCCCTCTCGCTCATCCATGGCGGGAGCGTGCCCGATCCGCCGCGCTCTACCCCGCCCGCGCGGATCAGCCGTACCGCTTCAGCTCGTGGAAGAAGCCCGGGACGGTGCTGAGCGCGCCGGACGCGGCGACCCGGTCGTAGACGTAGCGGGCCACGGCGAGGTCGAGGACGCCGAGCCCGAACGGCGAGAAGACGACCGCCTGGTCGGCCGGGGGGTCGATCGTCCCGGTGAGGACGTCGTACAGCGTCCCGGCGACGAAGTCGCGGTTCCCGGTCTTCTGCTCGGCCAGGTGCGGGGAGGTGTTCGCCTTCAGGCAGTGCTCGACGTCGTCCACCGCGTTCCACGCCGACAGGATGATCTCGGGGGACAGGTCGCGCAGCGAGACGTGCAGGACGAGCGGGGCGTGCCCGAACCAGTCCGGGTCGGTGACGTGCGGTTCCCCCGCCACGGTGGCGAACACCACGAGGTCGGAGGAGCGGATCAGGGACTCGGCCGTCTCGTGGATCGTGACGGTCCCGCGCTCGGTGCGGTCCAGGTACCCCTTGAAGCCCGCCGCGTGGTCGGGGGACAGGTCGTGGACGCCGAGCTCGTCGAAGGCGAAGCCGTTGCCCGCCAGGTAGGTGTGGATGTAGCGGGCGATCAGGCCCACCCCGACGAACCCCACCCGGCGGGGGCGGTCGCCGCGGCGGTCGGCCAGCACCGCGGCGGCGAGCGCCGCGGACGCGGCGGTGCGGGCCGCGCTGATGATGGAGCTCTCCAGGCAGGCGAACGGGTACCCGGTCTCGGCGTCGTTGAGGATCAGGACGGCCGACGCGCGCGGGAGGCCCGCGGCGACGTTGCCGGGGAAGCTGGAGATCCACTTCATGCCGTGCACGCCGATGTCGCCCTTGACCGACGCGGGCAGCGCGATGATCCGGTCGGACGGCCGGTCGGGGAAGCGCAGGAAGTAGGAGTCGGGGTTCACGGTGAGCCCCTCGCCGTGCAGCCGGTAGGCCGCCTCGACCATGCGGGTGACCTGTTCCTCGCGTCCGGCGATCGCCTCGTGCACCTGGACACCCGGGATCACGGCGAATGTGGGGGCCTGCGTCATGGGAGCTCCGGTCGTCGGCCGGGCACCGGGGCGGCCCGGCGCCGAGCGGGTCGGGTTCGGGAACGGCGCGCCGGCGCGCGGCGCCCGGGACGACGCTACCGGTGGACCGCCCGGACGGGAACCCGCGCACGCCGGAGCCGGGTCGCCCCGTCGCGGGCCCACGGCGACCCCACACGGATCGCTCACCAGCCCGGCTCCGCCGTCGAGCCCGCCCCCACCCCACAGGCCGGACGCCGCCCCGGGCCGAACGTGGCCGATTCCGCACCGCAGACCGCCCCAAAGCGAACCGGGGCGTCAGGTCACCCATTGGCCAGGGGCCGCCCGTGCGGTGGGGGCGGTGCTCACAGCGGGGGCGGTGCTCACGGCGGGGGCTGGGTGTTGGGTTGGGGCGGAGGGGGGCGAGTTCGCGTGGGCGGGCGTCCGGGGTGATGGTCGGGGGCGATTCGGGGGCGGATTCTGGGGTGGGGGCATCGGCCGGCGGTGGGCGCGGGCGAGTACGCTCGATGATCCGGACGTCCTCGCGGCAGGATCCCGGGGCGGTCCCGCGCGGGGACGAGGAGGAGGGGCTGATCTCGTGACCTGGTTCCGCTGCGCCGAGGCGCGCCCGTGGGCGTCGACGCGGCTGTTCTGCCTGCCGCACGCGGGCGGGTCGGCGGTGTTCTACCGGCCCTGGACCAAGGCGGTCGGCCCGGCCGTCGAGGTGCAGGCCGTGCAGTACCCGGGCCGCGCCGACCGGCTGGGGGACGCGCTCGTCTCCGACGCCCACAAGGCCGCCCGGCTCATCGCCGCGGCGATGGCGCCGCTGCTGGACCGTCCCGCCGCGCTGTTCGGGCACAGCATGGGCGCGGTGCTGGCCTACGAGGTGGCGCGGCTGCTGCAGGAGCGGGGCACGCCCCCGGTCCACCTGTTCGTCTCCGGTACCCGCGCGCCGCACGACCGCGGCGACGAGCGCATCGCGGGCCGTGACGACGACGGCGTGGTCGAGGCGATGGTGGGGCTCGGCGGCACCGACGCCGAGATGCTGGCCAACCCGGAGCTGCGCGCGCTCGTGCTGCCGTACGTCCGCAACGACTTCACGCTGATCGAGGACTACGTCCACGCGCCCGGGCCGCGGCTGGCCGTCCCGGTCACCGCGATCATCGGTGACGACGACCCGCACGTGAACGAGGCGCAGGCCGCCCGGTGGGGCGAGGTCGTCGAAGGGCGGTTCGCCCTGCGCGTCCTGCCGGGCGACCACTTCTACCTGACCGGACGGCAGTCCGAGGTGATCGCGGAGGTCCTCCGCACGTTGGAGGTCCCCGCCGCGCACTGACCCGGCGCGGGCACGGGACGGCCCCCGGCGCCCGCCGTCGCGGCGGTGGCCGGGGGCCGTCCCGCCGGGGTCAGTACACCTGGACGCCGTACACCGAGAGCGCCTCGGTGACGGGCTGGAAGTACGTCGTGCCGCCGGAGGAGCAGTTGCCGCTGCCGCCCGAGGTCATCCCGAGCGCGCTGGACCCGGCGAACAGCGAGCCGCCGCTGTCGCCCGGCTCGGCGCACACCGTGGTCCTGATCAGGCCGGACACGCTGCCCTGCTGGTAGTTCACGGTCTGGTTGAGCGCCGTGACCCGCCCGGTGTGGACGTGGGTGGTGCTCCCGCTGCGCGTCACGTTCTGGCCGACCGTGGCGTCGGCGGCGCCGGTGATGTCCTGCGTGCCGCCGTAGAGGCTGACGACGCCGGTGGTGTCGGTGGGCGCCGCCGAGTACTGGACGAGGCCGTAGTCGTTGCCGGGGAAGCTGCTGCCGGCGTTGCGTCCGAGCAGCTGCTTGCGGCCGGAGTCGGCGTACCAGCTCGAGCCGCCCTCGGTGCAGTGCCCGGCGGTCAGGAAGTAGTACTGCGCGCCCTTCTTGACGTTGAAGCCGAGCGAGCAGCGCGAGCCGCCGGTGTAGATGGCCTCGCCGCCCGCGGTGAACGGCTGGATCTTCCCGGTGATCCGCTCGGTGGCGACCGCGGCGCCCTGCCGGGCCGCCGCCGCGCGCACCTTGGCGAGCCGCGCGCCGGTCACGGTGGCGTCGATGGTCAGCACGACCCGGTTGGCGGCCGGGTCGACCGCCCACGCGGTGCCGGGGACGGTCGCCTCGCGCTTGAGCGCGGCCATGACGCGCGCCAGGTCCGCGCCGCCGCGCGCGACGGTCC
>NZ_CAACVB010000337.1 GCF_900659635.1 Actinomadura roseirufa
AGGCGGCGGAGTCGCAGTACCCGGCCGCGCTCACCGTGCTCGGACGGCGTCACCATCTGGAGTCCGGTCCTTCCACGGCGCGCCTGGCCTCGTACTGCCTGGCCAGGGCGGGACGGCCGATGGACGCGGTCATGATGCTTGAGCGCGGCCGGGCGCGGGCCCTGGGCGACGCCCTGGAGCGCGACCACCGCCACCTCGACGACCTGGAGCGTGACCACCCCCGGTTGCACCGTTTCTACCGGGACGCGGCGGACCGCCTGCGCCGCGCTCAGGACGCCGAGCATCCGTCCGGTGACGCGGGCGAGGTCCTGACGGGCCTGGCGGCGCGGATGAGGACGGCGCGGGAGGCGCTGGACAGCGCGGTCCGCCGGATCCGCCGCGTTCCGGGGCACGAGGACTTCCTGGAACCACCCGGACCGTCCGTTCTGGACGCGGCGGTGCGCTCGGACGCGCCGATCGCCTATCTCAACACCACTCCGTGGGGATCCCTCACGCTCCTGGTCGGCCGCCGGGGCGCGGACTCCGTCGAGGTGACCCCGCTGTGGGCGCCCTTCACCACGGACGACCTGAACGGCCTGCTGCATCGTTCGGCGTCCGAGGACACGGTCTTCCCGATGATGGCGGGCTACCTGCGGCTGCTCTACAACGTCGTGGAGACCCGCTTCGCCGATGGCGCCTCCGCTCTGACCCTCGGCCGCGCGTTCGACGATCCGGGCGCCCACCATCGCACCGGCCGCGAGGAACTGGGCCGCCTGGAGGTCCTGGGCCGTGAGATCGTCCGGCCGCTCGCCGGCGCGCTCCGCGAGGCGGGGGCGTCCCGGGCGGTCCTGGTCCCGTGCGGGCCGCTCGCCCTGATGCCGTTGCACACGATCGCCTACGACGAGGCCGGACGCTGCCTGATCGACGACCTGGCCGTGACGTTCGCCCCGTCCGCGCGGGTCCTGCGGCATGCCCGCGAACGTGCCGCCGTCGCCGCGCCGGGGCGTCCCGTCCTGGCGGGGGCCGGGAATCCGCTGCCGCATCCGCGCCCGCTGTGGTTCGCGATGCGCGAGCTGGACGGGATCTCCGCGCTCTTCGGCGAGGCGACCTGCCTGTACGGCGAGGACGCGACCAAGGACCGCCTGCTGGACGCGGCGCGTACGGCCACGCATGTGCACCTGGCCTGCCATGGCGTCGTGCCGTTCCTCGACCGGGGCCGGACCCCCTATCTGGAGCTCGCGGACGGTGAACGGCTCACTCTGGAGGAGATCGCCCGCCGCCGCCCGTTCTCCGCGGCCCGGTTGGTGGTGCTTTCCGCCTGCCAGAGCGCGCTGGTCGGCTCCGTCGGCTCCGTCCCGCTGGCCGACGAGGTCATGGGGCTGCCCACGGCCGTGATGCTCTCCGGGACGCCCGGAGTGATCGGCAGCCTGTGGGCGGTCAACGACCTCCCGACCTCCCTGCTGATGGAGCGCCTCTACGGCTTGCTGCTGGTACACGAGGGCACGCCCCTGGAACCGTGGGAGGCGCTGGGCCGTGCCCAGCGGTGGCTTTCCGGGCTGACCGCCGTGGAACTGCGGTCGCTCCTCGGCGCGGACCCGGCGCTGCGTCGGCTGGCGGAGGAGAACCGGTCGCGTTCGCCGGGCGCACGGTCCGTCCTGGCCACGCTGGACGCCGGTGATCCGGGCCACCGTCCCTTCGCCGACCCCTTCTACTGGGCACCGTTCGTCTACATCGGCGAATGAGGCTCGGCCGATCAGGAGACGCGGATGACCACCCGAGCCCGCCCCGGGTCACCGGGCGGGACGACCGCCGTCAGCGTCTCGCCGTCCACGCCCAGCCGGACCAGCCACGCGCCATCGTCGCGAAGCTCGGTCTCCAGCAGCTCGGCGCCGCCGGTGTCGTAGCCGTGGACGGCGGCGGCCGCGTCCACGACCTCGATGGCCTCCTCCCTGGTCAGAGGCGTGTCGGGGGCCCCTCGGCGGGACTGCCAGCGCGCCCGGACGACGTCGAGCACGCGCCGCACCTGGATGTCGGCCCGGTTGCCGATCACCCCGCCGAGGGCGGCGGAGCCCACGTAGGAGGCGAGGTTCACCACGAGCTCCGTGACGTCGGGCAGCGCACCGCGATCCTGGGAAGCGGACGTCTCCTCGACGGGAAAGGGGCGGGCTGGAACGTCCGGTCGGATGGGCTCCGCGGTGTTCCAGTACAGCCAGAGTTCACTCAGCAGCATCGCGAGCCGATGGACGGCGGTCTCGTCGAGCCGTCCGGTCAGCTCCTCCACCGCCGCGTCGAACTCCGCGTCCCGGCCCGGATCCGCCAGCCGGGGCAGCGTCGAGCGGAGCAGCTCGTCCAAGGACGCGAACTGCCCGATCGACTCCCGCGCCTCTCGCGCCATGCGCGCGATCTCTTCCCTGGCATCCGCCTTGCTCACACCGGCCCCTTTCACGGTCCTTCTTCAAGGATCCCGCCGGGACGACACGATCGATGGGAGAACGTCCATCTCCGTCACCGCCCGACGACGCGCCGCCGCCGCGCCGCCCCTGAGCCACAGCCGCGCCACAGTCGCCGGAAGCGTTGTCAGGGCGTGCCGGGGCGGTCACTCTGAACCCGCCCGCTTCGCGTCCCGTGCGCGAGGGGGCACAGAGGGAAAGGGTCCCGCCCATGGTGCACGCCCAGTTCGACCCCGCCGCCCGCCAGGCACTGGCCGTCAGGGCCGTGGAGGCCAAGACCCGCGCGAACCTCTCCTGGGAGCGGATCGCCGAGGTCTCCGGCCTGTCCGTCGTGTTCACCACCGCCGCCGTGCTCGGCCAGCATCCGCTGCCGGAGAGCTCCGCGAACGCGGTCGCCGCGCTGCTGGGCCTGGACGAGGACGACGCGCTGCTCCTGCAGACCGTCCCGGTGCGCGGCTCGATTCCCGGCGGCGTTCCCACGGACCCGACCATCTACCGCTTCTACGAGATCCTCCAGGTTTACGGGACGACCCTGAAGGCCCTCGTCCACGAGCAGTTCGGCGACGGCATCATCTCCGCGATCAACTTCAGGCTCGACGTGCGGAAGGTCCCCGACCCCGAGGGCGGTGAGCGCGCCGTCATCACCCTGGACGGCAAGTACCTGCCGACCAAGCCCTTCTGACCCGCGCTCGCAGACGGGGCGGGCCGCGACCGGCCCGCCCCGGAGGCGCTGCCCCGGCCCAGTTGATCGGGACCGTGGACCGACGCGATCGTCCGACGGCGCACGGACAATGGGGGAACCTTCCTTGATCATAGGAGAATCAATGCCGCTGATCTCCCCCGCGTCCACGCCGGGCGCACAGCGCACCAGTCGCGCTCGCGCCCGTCGTCCCCGCACGGTCCGCGTCGCGGTCACCGCCCTGGGGCCGGCGTTAATCGCGTGGGTCGCCACCGGGTGCGGCGGCGGGCATTCCGCCTCTCCCGCCAGTTCACCGCCGTCCAGTACGAGCGCGGCGGAGGCCCCCTCACCGAGTTCCGTGCCCTCAACGCCGCGCCCCAGCTTCGGCCTGGTCGTGAAGGACGACTGCCTGGCCGACCGGCCGTCGTGGTTCAAGGTCGGCTGCGATGACGGGCGGGCGGTCGCGAAGGTGGTCGGGCTGGGAATCGTGACCAACCCGCTGAACACCGGGTCGGCGCAGGCCGACTGCCCCGCCGACACCGACAGCGTGCTCAAGTCGCCGGAAGGTGGCAGCGCCTACTACTGCCTGCGGAACCTGCGTCCGCCGCACCAGGCCCGGCCCGGGCTGGGAGGCGGGATCATCGTCGTCGGAGACTGCCTGGTCAAACGTTCCGCCAACTACGTCGAGGTGCCTTGCAAGGGCGGACTGAAACCCGAGTACAAGGTCACCGAGATCGCCGAGGGGATGAAACGCGTCTGCGACGACGACGAGGGCGTGCGGCTGTCGGCCGACAGGCTGGGCCTGAAGTCCTACTGCGCCAGGCGCCTTTGACGGCCCAGGGGCCACGGACACGCGGCCGGTGATGAGACCGGGCCCGGCACCTCGCGGTTCCGGGCCCGCGCCGCCCGGCGCACGCCCGGAACTCTGACAGACTCCGGGCCATGGGGGATGCGGCCGGGTCGCGCGGCGCCGGCGGAGGCATGCGGGTCGGCGTCCTCGGCTCCCTGCTGCTGGACACCGGCACCGGCCCCGCCCCGGTCGGGGGCGCGCGGCTGCGGGCGCTGCTGGCCAGGCTGGCGCTGGACGCCGGGCGCGCCGTCCCGCCCGCGGCCCTGGTCGAGGCACTGTGGGACGGGGCGGAACCGGAGGGCCCGCTCCACGCGCTGCAGTCGCTGGCGTCCCGGTCGCGGCGCGTCCTGGGCCGCCCCGGGCTGCTGACGTCGAGCCCGGCCGGGTACCGGCTGGCCGTCGAACCGGACGCGGTCGACGCCGTCCGTTTCGAGCGGCTGGTTCGCGCGGGCCGGCACGCACGGTCGCGGCCCGCCGAGGCCGCCGCCGCCTTCCGCGAGGCCCTGGACCTGTGGCGCGGTCCCGCCTTGGCGGACGTGCGGGAGGCGCCGTTCGCCGCCGCCGAGGCCGAGCGGCTTGAGCGGGCCAGGCTGTCCGCCCTGGAAGACCGGGTCGAGGCCGACCTTGCCCTGTGCTCCGCTTCCCCGCGCGCCGGATCGTTCCACGTGGGCTCCCCGGCCGCCGGGTCCGAGCTGGTCGCCGAGCTCGAAGCGCTGACCGCCGCGCACCCGCTCCGCGAACGGCTGCACGCCCAGCTCATCAAGGCCCTGGCCCTGGACGGGCGCGGCACCGAGGCGCTGGCCGCCTACGAGCGGATCCGCGGCGTGCTCGCGGACGCCTTCGGCGGCGATCCCGGCCCCCTGCTGCGGGAGGCCCACCTGGCGGTGCTGCGCGGCGACCTGTCCCGGCCCCCGGCTCAGGCCCCGTCCCGGCCTCGGCCGCAGAGGTCGCAGCGGTCTCAGGGCGGACTGGACGTTCCGCTCACCAGCTTCGTGGGCCGCGACGAGGACGTCCGCCGCGTCCTCGACCTGCTCGGCCGGGTCCGGCTGGTCACCCTGGTCGGTCCCGGAGGGGCGGGCAAGACCCGGCTGGCCAACGCCATCGGCCGGCGGCTCGCGCCGTCCGGTGGGGTCTGGTTCCTCCCGCTGGCCCCGGTCGGCGCCGACGACGTGCCCCGCGTGCTGCTCGACCTGCTGCGGGCGCGCGACGAGAGCGCGCGCCCGCGTCCCGGCACCTCGCCGGAGGAGGTCATGGACGACCTGGTCGAGCGGCTCGCCGACGGCGACCCGGTGCTGGTCATGGACAACTGCGAGCACGTGATCGAGGCCGCCGCGGCGCTCGCCGGGACCCTGCTCGCCCGGTGCCCGGGACTGCGGGTGCTGGCCACCAGCCGGGAGGTCCTGCGGGTGGACGGCGAGACGTTGCATCCCGTCCCGCCCCTGGCGCTGCCGGAGCCGGGGGCGACGGCCGAGCAGGCCCGCGACGGCGCGGCGGTCCGGCTGTTCCGCGACCGGGCCGTGGCGGCGCGGCCGGGCTTCACGCTGGAGGGCGGCGCGCTGACGGCGGCGATCGAGATCTGCCGCCGCCTGGACGGCCTGCCGCTGGCGATCGAGCTCGCCGCGGCGCGGCTGCGCGCCCTGCCCGCCGAGGCGGTCGCGGCGCGGCTGGACGACCGGTTCCGGCTGCTCACCGGGGGAAGCCGCACCGCGCTGCCGCGGCACCGCACGCTGCACGCCGCCGTGGCCTGGAGCTGGGATCTCCTCGACGACGGCGAGCGGACGCTGCTGGAACGGCTGTCGGTCGTGCCCGGCTCCTTCACCGAGGACGCGGCGGAGGCGATCGGCGGGGACGGCGACGCCCGGGAGACGCTGGCGGCACTGGTGGACAAGTCCCTGCTGCACCCGGTGGAGCCCGCCGACCCCGTCGAGCCGCGTTACCGTCTGCTGGAGACCATCCGGGAGTACGGCCTCGAACGACTGGCCCGGCGCGAGGAGGTCGACGTCGTCCGCGAGAGGCACGCCCTGTTCCTGCTCGGGACGGCCGAGACCGCCGACCGGTACCTGCGCACGTCCGGCCAGCTGCGCTGGCTGGTCCGCCTGTCCGCCGAACGGGACAACCTGTCGGCGGTGATCCGCTGGGCGGCCGAGTCCGGCGACGCCGGCCTCGCGGTCCGGTTCGGCGCGGCACTGTGCTGGTTCTGGTTCCTGCGGGATCACCCACCGGAGTCGCTGGACCTGCTCGGCCGGATACTCCGGGCCCCCGGCCCGGCCGAGCCGCGGGCGCGCGCGCTGGTGGTCACCGCGCACGCCCTCGCCACCACCGAGTCCATCAGCCGCCCGGACGAGTCGGAGGCGACCTTCGACCGGATCGCGAAGGCGCTCCAGGACGCCTCCCCCGGCGCCCATCCCCTTCTGGAGATGGCCCGGCTGACGCTCGCCATAGGCGGCGGAGGCGATGCGGCCACGGCGGACCCGGCCCGCCCCCCGGACGAGCGGGCGGATCCCTGGGACCGGTCGCTGGCCCTGCTCGTCCAGGGCGTGCTGGCCTTGAACACCGGGCATCCCGCCGAAGCGGCGCGCGTGCTGGAGCACGCGTTGGCCGGCTTTGAGGAACTCGGCGAGCGGTGGGGGCTGGGGATCACACTGAGCACCCTGAACTCGGCGCTGCGCCGGGCCGGCGACCCGGACGGCGCGCGGGGCCTGACCGAGCGGGCGAGCCGGTGCTTCCGGGAGCTCGGCATGCCCGAGCACACGGTGGAGAGCGAGGTCGCGGCCGCCCTCGACCTGGCCAGGACGGGCGATGTCGAGGGCGGACGGCGGCAGCTGGCCGACCTGCTCGACCTGGCCGAGCGGACCGGGTCGGCCGAGTCGCGAACCCAGGTTCGGCTGGGCCTGGCGCGGCTGGAGTGGCGGGCCGGCCGGGCGGGGCAGGCCCGCGACCACGCTTGGGCGGGTCTGGCCGAAGCGCCGTCCGGTGGGCCGTCCGGTGGGCCGTCCGACCGGGCGACGCCGCATCTGACCGCGATGCTGCTGATCATGCTCGCCCACCTGGACGCGGCGGAGGGGCACCCCGGCAGGGCCGCCCGCCGGCTCGACGACCCGGCGGTGCACCTGACCCTGACCTGGAACACGCCCGTCGCACCGGCCGTGGCGGTCGCGGCCGCCGCGATCGAGCTGGGCCGCGACCGGCCGGACCGGGCGGCGCGGCTGCTCGGGGCCGCTACCGTGCTGCGCGGCTGGGACGACCCCGGCGACGCCGACGTGCTGACGGCCGCCCGGCG
>NZ_CAACVB010000338.1 GCF_900659635.1 Actinomadura roseirufa
GGCGCGCGGCGCCGGGCGCGTCCCGCAGCACCGCCAGGGCGAGCACGCCGACCAGCGCGCCGAGCGCGGCGGCCGACCCGAACGCGGTCCCCCAGCCGGGCCCGTGCAGCAGCGCGACCAGCGGGACGGCGCTGAGCACCTGGCCGAGCTGCCCGAGCAGCCCGGTCAGCTGGGTGACGACGGGGATCCGCCGGCCGGGGAACCACGCCCCGACGATGGCCAGCACGCTGATGAACGTCATGGCGTCGCCCGCGCCGACCAGGACGCGCGCGGCGACGGCCGTGCCGACCCCGGTGGCCGCGGCCATCAGCGCCTGTCCCGCCGCCATCAGCAGCGCGCCGCCGGAGATCGTCCAGCGCGGGCCGATCCGGTCGAGCAGCAGCCCGACGGGGATCTGCAGGGCCGCGTAGACCAGCAGCTGCAGGACGGTGAAGGAGGCGAGCATCCCGGCGGAGGCGTCGAAGCGGTGCACGGCGTCGAGGCCGGCGACGCCGAAGGACGTGCGGTGCAGGACCGCCGCGACGTAGGCGAGCACGCCCACCGACCACAGGATCCACGCGATCGGGGCGGCGCCCGGCTCCGTCCGGCTCTTCAGGGTGTTCTGGGAGGTTTGGGCGGTCTGCACGAAATAAAACTTTAGGTCACGGTTTCCGAACCCGCGGTCCCGTGCGCATGTGGACCCGCTCACCCTGCGGCCCGGCGAGGCTCAGCACCTCCGCCGTCCCGCCCGCGCCGCCGAGCCAGTGCGGGCGCCGGGTATCGAACTCCGCGCCCTCCCCGGCGCGCAGCAGCAGCTCCCGCTCGTCCAGGCGCAGCCGCAGCCGCCCGTCCAGAACCATCATCCAGACGTAGCCCTCGTGGCTGCGCGGCTCCGGCTCGGCCTCGACCGGCGGGATCAGCGTCTTGTACGCCCGCACCCCGCCCGGCCGCCGGGCCAGCGGCACCACGACCCGCCGCCCCACCCGGCTCGGCCGCAGCCGGAGCCGCTCGTCGCCCACCGGCGGCGCGCCGACCAGCTCGTCCAGCGGAACCTGGTACGCCTCCGCCAGCGGCAGCAGCAGCTCCAGCCCCGGCCGCCGCTTGCCCGACTCCAGCCGCGACAGCGCGCTCACCGAGATCCCGGTCACCTCGGCCAGCCGCGTCAACGTCACACCGCGCCGGTGCCGCAGCCGGCGCAACCGCGCCCCGACGCCCGCGACCACGTCCTCCGTCGCCTCGCTCATGAACCCATACAACCCGACCCGGACCGGACATCGCCCTAGGGTTGCGGTCATGCGGGCCGATGAACGGGAGTGGCGGGACGGGCGGGCGGCGCTGACCGCGGGACGCGACCGGCTGGGACGCGAGGCGAGCGCCCTCTACCGCGGCGTCCCCCGCGTCGCCGGGACGGCCCTGCTCTGCCGGGACGGATGGGTCCCGCCGGAACCGGTCCCCCTGGAGGACCTCCGGCTGGAATGGGACGACCGCCCCGTCCCCCCGGTCGTCGCCGACCCCCGCAACGGCCTGCCCGAGGGCTACCGGACGTACGCCGAGGCGATGGCGGCCCTCGCGCCGCCCGCGGTGTTCGAGGACCGGCCGAGCTACCGGCTGCTCCACGCCGCCCCGCCCGTCCTGCGGCTCGGCCCCGCCCGCTACTTCGACGGCGTGAACCTCGGCGAGGCCGTCGCGCACGAGCTGGCCGCCCGCGCGCACGGCCTCCCGCTGCGGACCCGCGTCGGCGACCCCTGCGACCTGCACCGCCGCACCGCGCTGCCCGCGATCACGACGCTCACGGTCACCGCGTCCGGCTCCTACGCGCTGCACTGGCGCGACCCGGCGAAGGTCGCGCACGCCGGGGGCCTGTACCAGGTCATGCCGGTCGGGGTCTTCCAGCCGCTGACCGGCGGGCACCGCGACCTCGACCCGTGGCGGTGCATGGTCCGCGAGTACGCCGAGGAGCTCCTCGGCGGGGACGAGGACTACGGCGCCGGGTTCGTCCAGGACGACTGGCCGTTCCACCGCGAGCTGACCGCCGCCCGCCGCGACGGCGAGCTGCGCGCCTGGTTCCTCGGCCTCGGCGTCGACCCGCTGACGCTCGCCCTCGACCTGCTCACCGCGGTCGTCGTCCAGGACGACGCGTTCGAACGCCTGTTCGGTGGCCTCGTCGAGGTCAACGCCGAGGGCACCGTGACGATGGCGCCGTTCGGGGGCACCGTGCCCGGTCCCATGCAGCCCGCCGGCGCCGCCGCGCTGGAGCTCGCCCGGCGGCACCGGGACGCGCTCGGGATCAGCTCGCCGGCGCGTTCTCGCTGAGCGCGGTCAGCTCGTCGAGCGCGTCCACGAGGTGGTCGACGAGCTCCGCCGGGTCCGGGATGAGGTCACGGCACGCCACGATGCCGATGTTCATCTTCCCGTCGTAGGAGAACACGGTGATGTTCAGGCCGCCGCTGAGGTCGGTCACCACCGACACCGGGTAGTAGCGCAGCACCCGCGCCCCGCACAGGAACAGCGGGAACTGCGGGCCCGGCACGTTCGAGACGACCAGGTTGACCGGACGCAGCGGGAGCGCCGGCGCCGCCCACAGCGCCAGCCGGGCCGCCGGGCCCGCCAGCGGCGCCGGGACCAGGCCCGCCACCTCCCGCACCCACCGTCCCGAGGACGCGAGGAACCGCCGCTTGACCTGGCCCATGTCGCGCCGCACCGCCGCGAAGCGCGCCGCCGGGTCGGCCTCGTGCGTCGCCAGCGGCGCCGTCATCATCGACACCCGGTTGCCCTCGTCCCCGTCCGGGCCGCCGCGCCGCAGCGACACCGGGACCCCCGCGACGAGCGGGCCGTCCGGCAGCTCCCCCCGCTTGTCGAGCCACTGCCGCAGCGCCGTCGCGCACAGCGCCATGACCACGTCGTTCACGCTGCCGCCCAGCGACCGCCCGATCCGCTTGATCTCCGCCAGCGGCAGCTCGCCGACGGCCACCGCCCGATGCCGGCCGATCGGCAGGTTGAACGGCGTGAGCGGCGCGGTCAGCCGGGGCGCCGGCGGCAGCGGCGGCAGCGGCCGCCGTCCCAGCACGCCCTGCGCGAACGACGCCACCCGCGCGGCCCCCGGAATCGACGAGAGCCCCGGCACCTCGTCCAGGTACGGGGCGATGCGCGCGACCGACAGCACCGCCCGGACGGGATGCGCCACGGTCCTCAGCAGCCCCGCGCTCACCATGTCCGCCGTCTCCGGGGCACGCGCCGGGACGCTCTCGTCGGCGGGCAGCTCGCGGGCCTCGGGCGACAGGTCCAGCAGCGCGGCCAGCGTCTCGGCGGCCAGCACCCCGTCCACGGCCGCGTGGTGCACCTTCACGTACAGCCCGGTCCGGCCGCCCGCCAGGCCCTGGATCAGGGTCATCTCCCACAGCGGCCGGGACCGGTCGAGCGGCCGCTCGTGCAGCTCCGCGACCACGTCCATCAGCTGACGGTCGCTCCCAGGCGAGGGCAGCGAGACCTCCGTCACGTGCCGCGCCGGGTCGAAGTCCGGGTCGTCCTCCCAGTACGGCCGGTCGAGGTCCAGCGGCACCCGGACGAGCCGCTGCCGCAGTGGACGCGGCGCCAGATGGGCCCGCGCGCGCACCAGCTCGGCCACCCGCTCCGGGGTCAGCCGCCCGCCGGGGCACCCCGTCGCGTCGAGCACGCCCAGGCCCGCGATGTGAGCGAGCACCCCGCCGCCCTCGGCGTACAGAAACGTCGCGTCCACGGTGGTCAGCTGGCTCATGCTCTCGTCCCCTCGTCCTGCGCTGTCCTTCTAGGAGGTATGCGGTCCCGGCCGGTAAAGCAACGAACCCGGAAGGAAGTAACGCCAACTTAACGGGACGTTTCACCCGGTTCATCTGCTGATTTCACGTGCTGCGGAGACCTTCCCCACACTTTCCGACTCCAAGCAGCCGGAAAACCGCACAAACCTGATCAGGGCCCGGTTCCGCCCTCGAACCACTGATCATCTCGTTAGGGTGGTGGGCCATGACGGCACGACCACTAGCGGAGATCGTCGAGTCCGGCTGGGCCACCGCGCTGGCCCCCGTCGCGGGCACGATCGCCGCCGCCGGCGACTGGCTCCGCGCCGAGGTGGCCGCGGGCCGCCGCTACCTCCCCGCGGGCCAGCACATCCTGCGCGCCTTCACCCAGCCCTTCGACGACGTCCGCGTCCTCATCGTCGGCCAGGACCCCTACCCCACGCCCGGCCACGCCGTCGGCCTCAGCTTCTCGGTCGCCCCGAACGTCCGCCCGATCCCGGGCAGCCTCATCAACATATTCCGCGAGTACGGCGACGACCTCGGCCACCCCCAGCCGTCCACCGGTGACCTCACCCCTTGGGCCGACCAGGGCGTCCTGCTCCTGAACCGCTCCCTCACCGTCATGCCGGGCAAACCCGGCTCACACCGCGGCAAGGGTTGGGAAGAGGTCACCGAACAGGCCATCCGCGCCCTCGTCGCCCGCGACCGTCCCCTCGTCGCCATCCTCTGGGGCCGCGACGCGCGCAACCTCAAGCCGCTCCTGGGCAGCACCCCCTGCATCGAGTCCGCCCACCCCAGCCCGATGTCCGCCGACCGGGGCTTCTTCGGCTCACGCCCCTTCAGCAAGGCCAACCACCTTCTGGCACAGCAGGGCGCACCCGAAGTCGACTGGAAGCTGCCTTAGCGCGGCGTCCATCTGGGGACCCGCCCCCAGGTGGAGACACCACGTCGAGGTGAGAAGGGTTCACCGTTCCCAGCGGACCGCGACCCCCAGACCCTGCGCGGTGTGCGCGGTACCGACCACCTCACCGTCATCGCCGATCGCCTTCGCCTCGCTCCAGGTGCCGCCCGGCAGCTGCGGCAGCGGCACGAGGCGCCAGCCGCTCTTCTCCCGCTCCCACAGGATCGCCTGGTAATCGTAGGAACGGTTCGTCACCGCGGAGCCGACGATGTCCGCCTCGTCGTTGACATCGTTCGCGTAGCTGGAGAAGTCACCACCGGGCAGCCCACCGAGGTCGGTCGGCACGGCGGCTCCGGGGCTCCACACGGTCGCGTGGACGGTGAGGCTCATGGGAAGAGCGTGACCGATCTGCGAATAGCCGACGACCAGGCCCTTGTCGTTGATGCCCACGGCGGAGCCGCGATGTTCGTCGTTGGGCAGGGGAGGCAGCACGACACCCGTGGTGCTTCCGTCGGCCCAGGTGAGGGGATAGTGATAGTGAGCTCCCTCCGCCCCCTCGGTGGTGACGCCGGTCACGACGCCGTGGTCGTTGATCCCGAAGGCCATGGTCGACTTCAGCGGGGAGTTCGTTCCGAGGTCGGAGCCGGTGCCGTCCGGCCGCCATCTCACCGCGTGGGATATCCCGTTGGGAATCCACGTGAAGCCGATCGCGTATCCCCTGTCGTTGATTCCGGTGGCCCGGCTGCCGCGCTGGCCGTTGAGGGCGTCGAGATCGGTGATGGTTCCGTCCGGAGCCCAGCGCACGGCATGATCGCTCCCATCGGCGGTGCGGGCCTCGCCGACGATGTAGCCGCGGTCGTTGATCGCTTCGGCGTGGCTGTAGTCACCGCCGGGGAGGGTACCGAGGTCGGTGATGCGCCCGTCGGGGTCCCACCGGACGGCGTGGTCGCCCCCCGTGGCCGTCTGGCTGGAACCGACGATGACACCTCGGTTGTTGATGTCGTACGCGCTGCTGTGGGTGCCACCGGGTAACTGGCCGAGGGAGACGATGTGCGGCCCGGACACGATGGCCGCACCCGCGTTCGCCTGTGGTCCGCTCATCGCCAGCGCAGCGGCGCCGAGCCCCGCAAGCAGCACCCTTTTCGATCTTCGAAGATCTCTCATGCGGCGATTACACCAATGACCGCAACAAATCACAACCAAGCGTCTGAGCGAGAATCGGCGTAACCGATATTCCGGACGGGGTCCGAAAATTTCGACCCGAACTGAAAGGCGAATGCGATGAACAGAAATCTTGAGGAATCACAGAAAGCAGGACAGGAGCGTTCCTGAACTGATTTCTCTTTTCTGGAACCGTCTGAAGGCGACGAATACGGCGACGCGCGGAGGCCCCGCCGAGCGCTCGGCGGGGCCTCGCGATGGTCAGAGGACGGCGGTGCGGGCCCGATGGGAGGTCAGTACCCGAAGCTCCCGCGCCTCCGGAAGCGTCCGCGCCTTCTCGGGCAACGCGTCGACGATCTGCCCGACCAGGCGGCGCCGCATGGTCCCTTTGGCGTCACCGTCCTCAAGAGCGGCGAGCGCATAAGCCAGACCATGGTCGATGTCGCGGTCCTTGACCAAGGTCAGCGCTCGCATGAGATGCAGGTTGGTCACCGCTCCCAGGGTTCCGGACGGATAGAGCGCCAGAGCCTGATCGAGCGCCGCTCCCGCACGCTGATCACCCAGCAGGGCCAGGACGTACGCCTCCGTCCACCACATGTTCTTTTCGCCCCAGCCGGAGCACACGACGTTTCCCGCCCCCGTCCCGGCCATCTTGCCCGTCACGGCCTTACAGTCGTTCAGAGCCGCATGGGCGGCCGTATCGTCCCCACGGGCCGCAGCCATGATGGCGGTCGTCGCATGAGCTCTGGCGAGCCCGTTCGAGGGCGCCTTACCGGCGCGATACTGGGCCTCCCCCACCAAGTCGGAGATGACACGATCCGACTTTCCCGCGTAGTTCGCCACCTGGGCCTGCCGACCTCGCACCCAGATCGCCAGGTTCCGGTCGCCCGAGGCGTCGGCCGAACGGCCCGCGGTGCTCCACGCGGTTTCGGCGACTCGCCACTCCCCGAGATCATCGAGTTCCACGGCCAGGAGTCCCGCGAGCCCGGCGCTCATTCGCAGCAGGCCGGTTCTCTCCGCGACCGCATGCGATCGCTTGAGGAGCCGCCCCACGGTGATGAAGTCGCCCGCCAGATCACCGATCATCGACCCCACGGGCCTCTGGTTCATCTGACGGGGGTATTCGTGGAGGATCCGTTCCCACTCGTCCAGGTCGAGCCGGTTGCCCAGGACGTCCTCGACCCCGGACAGAATGGTCTCGATGACGCCGGGGGGAATGGCCGTCCCGGCACCGATCGCGGTGAGGAGCTGGATCGCGGCGCGTCGCTTCACGTCGTCGTCCCCTTGAAGCTTTTTCATCCTTGGTGGATGCCTTCTGATCACAGCGTGATCGCAGGTTGCCAGTTCGGCTCATGACGTAGCGAAGCTCCTGGTAGACGGGTTG
>NZ_CAACVB010000339.1 GCF_900659635.1 Actinomadura roseirufa
CCAGGGCACCGAACCGGACGCCGGGCGGGGCAGGCGGGACGAGGCGGCACGGGAGGCCCTCGCGAAGGCGGAGCGGCGGGCGGACGAGCGGCGGACGGCGGCCACGGCAGCGCACGAGGAGGCGGAGGCGGCCGCCGCGGAGGTGGGCCGGCTGCGCAAGGCCCTGGAAGGGGCCGAGGCGGCATTGGAGGCGGCCGGGCGCCGCGCGGAGCGCGCCGAGCGGGCGAGGGTACGGGCGGAGGACGCGGCGCGGGCGGCCCGGCAGGACGCGGAGGGCCGCTGATGGGAACAGGGACGCGTCCCGCCCCCCGCATACAAATCGGACTCACAACATGAAGTAGGTTCATTCCGAACGTGATTCGAGAACCGAGGGGGCACGGTGACGGCACCGGTCGTGGAGCAGCCGACGGACTGGACCGAACCCGGCGCCCATCCGGTCGCCCCGGGGGTGCACCGGATCCCTCTGGCGCTGCCCGTTCCCTCGCTGCACGCCGTCAACGTGTACGTCGTCGAAGACGAGGACGGCCCGGTCGTGGTGGATTCCGGCTGGGCCATGCCCGACACCCGCACGACCATGGAACGGGCCCTCCGGACGCTCGGGCACGGCCTGGACGACGTCGCGCAGTTCCTGGTCACGCACGCGCACTGGGACCACTACTCGCAGGCCCTCGCGCTGCGCGAGTCGTTCGGGACGCGGGTGCGGATCGGCCGCGGGGAGCGGCCCTCGATCGAGGCGCTCGGCCGCCCGCCGGGCGTGCGCCCCCGCCAGGACGGGCTGCTGCGCCGGTGCGGCGCCGCGGAACTCGCCGACGAGATCGCGGCGGCGCCGGCCGAGCGGCCGGACCGCGGCATCGAGGACATGATGCCGGACGGCTGGCTGGACGACGGCGAGCGCGTCGCGCTGGCCGGGCGCGGCCTGGACGTCGTCGCCACGCCGGGGCACACCCGCGGGCACGTCGTGTTCCGCGACGCGGACGCGGGGCTGCTGTTCGCGGGCGACCACGTGCTGCCGCACATCTCTCCGTCCCTCGGCCTGGAGCACGAGCCGGAGCCGAAGCCCCTGCGCAGCTACCTGGCGTCGCTGCGGCTCGTCCGGGACATGCCCGACGCCCTGCTGCTGCCCGCGCACGGACCGGTGACGCCGAGCGCGCACACGCGGATCGACGAGCTGCTGGAGCACCACGCCGCCCGCCTCGACGCCGCGGCCGAGCGGGTGCGGGCCGGGCACGCGACGGCGTACGCGGTGGCGGGTGCGATGCGGTGGACGCGGCGGCTGCGCGCGCTCGGCGAGCTGGACCTGTTCAGCCGCATGCTGGCCGTCCTGGAGATCGAGGCGCACCTGGACGTCCTGGCCGACCAGGGCGTGCTGGACGCGCACGAGGAGGCGGGCGTGCGCGCCTACGCGGTCCGCGGCTGACCGCTCAGCCGAACGGGTCGCGGCCGAGGAAGGCGACCAGGCGGTCGCTCGCGCCGGCGGTGTCCGGCACCGGGACCGGCGGCGCGAACAGCCCGGCCCGGGTCCCGCCGGTGACCAGCGCGGGCGCGGCCTCCAGCAGCCGGGCGGCGAGGACGGGCGGCAACGGCCGCGGACGCCCGGTGGCCCGCGCGATGTCCCAGCCGTGGACGGCGATCTCGATGGCACCGGTCAGGGCGACCGTTTCGGCCGGGAGCGACCGGTCCCCGATGGAGACGGGACGTCCGGGGGCGCCCCACGCGCCCGCCAGCCGGGCCGCGGCGAGGCGCAGGGAGGCCACGAGGGCGGCGGAACGGTCGCCGGCCCCGCCGGACGGCGCCGGGCCCGGGACGAGCCGGACCGTGCCGGTGCCGGCGGCCTCGGCCAACGCGTCCACGGACTCGCCGGTGTGCTCCAGCAGCATGCCGAGATCCCATCCACGGCACGGCGTCGGCAGGCCCAGCGCCTCGGTGGTGACCGCGCCGAGCGCCGCGAACGCGTACCCGATCGCGGCTTCGAGCAGGCCCGCGCCGTCCTCGCGTCCCGTTCTCTCCGCCGTCTCCATGGCACCCCTCGTCCCTGGGGGCCGTCCCCCCACAGAAGACGACCGGCCCGGGTCTGGAAACTCACCGGGGAGGCGGCGGTGAGTTTCCAGACCCGGGCCGGTCCATATCGCCGGGCCGTGACGGGCCCGCGGTCGCGTGGTGGCTCACGGCGGGGGAAGCCACCACGCGGCCGTCTGGACGTCAGCGCCCGCAGAAGAAGTTCTGGATCGTGGCGACCGCGGCCTTCTCCGGATCGTCGCTCCCCCGGCGGGTGGTCAGGCTGAGCGCGATGCCGCGGCGCCCGTCGGGGCTGACGCCCTCCCGGGTGGAGTAGCCGAGGGCGTCGCCGCCGTGGTTCCAGTAGCCCGCCTTGGAGCAGCTCAGGGAGTGCCAGCTCAGCCCGAGCCCGTACCTCTCGTCCCCGTCCCCGGTGGGCACGGTCCTCTGCATCTCGGCGAGCTGCGCGGGGCGCAGCAGCCGTCCTCCGAGCAGTGCCCGGAAGAAGCGGTTGTGGTCGGCGGCCGTCGTGACCAGCGAACCGGCGGAGGACGCCCAGCTCATGTCCATCTCCGTGGCGTCGACCAGCGGGCCGCCCACGGCGAACTGCTGGTAGCCGCGGACGAACGGCCGTGGCAGGCCGCGCTCACGGTCGGGGAAGGAGGTACCGCTGAGGTGCAGCGGTGCCACGATCCGCCGCCCGGCCTCCCGCTCCCATGTGCGACCGGTGACCTTCCTGATGATCATTCCGGCGAGGACGTACCCGGTGTTGCTGTAGGACCACCTCGGCTTGCCGCCGGGGCCGGTCTCGCCCGGCTCGAAGCCGGGACGGTGCCGCAGGGCCAGCCCCACGAGGTGCTCGGGCGTCACACGGTCGAAGCGGTGCTCCTGGAAGTCCTCCTCGCCGCGGATCGGCAGGTCGTAGGCGTAGTCGTACAGCCCGCTCGTGTGCTGGAGGAGGTGGCGGACCGTGATCTTGGTGCCGTCGTTGCCGTTGCCGCGGACGAGCCCGGGGAGCCACGTGTCCACGGTGTCGTCCAGGCCGAGACGCCCCTCCGCGACGAGCTGGAGGACCACCGTGGCGACGTAGGTCTTGGTGTTGCTGCCGCCCCGGAAATGGGCCCCGCGCGGCACCGGGCGCCCGGTCCGCAGGTCCGCCACCCCGGCCCTGGCCTCGATCCTTCCGGCGGGGGTGCTCGCCTCGGCCACGACCCCGACGACACCGGCCGCCCTGATCGCGTTCACATCACGCTGGAGGCTCGTCCCCGGCGGGGCCGCCTCGGCTCGTCCCGCCGCGACGGCCAGCAGTACGACGGCGCCCGCTCCCACGACGGCCTTCCGGCGGGACCTGCTGAAAGTGTTCACTGGGATCTCCGTTCCACCTCGCGCCGCCCGAGAACGAAGGTAGAGAGACGGCGCCCGAGGATCCCCCCGGCCTGCGGGTGCATTCTCGGTCGAGCAGGCTGCACCATGGCCGGGAACGCCTGCTCAGCCCCCTGCCGGGCGGTCCGCTCCCGGCCATGGAACGAGAAAAGGGGCCGGGTTAGGCTGATCGTCCGTGTCCCCGGCGGAAGGAGCGGCGATGACGCCGGCCCCCGACATGACGGAGATCACCTCGGCGGACGAGCTGCGCGAGCTGCTCGGCGCCCCGATGCGGCGGGCCATCGACAAGGAGCGCGTCACCCTGCACTCCTGGGACCGGGAATGGCTGGAACGCTCCCCGTTCTGCCTGGTCGCCACCAGCGACGCCGCCGGCAACTGCGACGTGTCGCCCAAGGGCGATCCGCCCGGGTTCACCCGCGTCCTGGACGACACGACGATCGCCATCCCCGAGCGACCGGGCAACCGCCGCGCGGACGGGTTCCTCAACGTGCTGAGCAACCCGCACGTGGGACTGATCTACCTGATCCCCGGGCGCGGCGAGACGCTGCGGATCAACGGCCGGGCGCGGCTCGTCCGGGAGGCCCCGTTCTTCGACTCGATGATCGTGCGGGGGCACCGTCCCGCCCTCGCGCTGGTCGTGGAGATCGAGCAGATCTTCTTCCACTGCGCGAAGGCGCTGATGCGGTCGAAGCTGTGGAGGCCGGAGAGCTGGGAGCCGGACGCCCTGCCCTCGCACGCGCGGATCGTCAAGGACGTCCAGTACACCGCGGAGACCGTGGAGGAGCTGGAGCGCCACTACGGCGACGCCTACGAGAAGAAGCTCTACAACGCGTGACGCGCGGCGGCCGGTCCCCGTCGCGGTGGACCGGCCGCCGGGCGGCGCGGGATCAGCAGGCCGGCGCGACCGGCTGGTCCGAGCCCGTGTAGAGGTAGGAGTCGGCGACGTACCCGGAGCCGACCTTGTCCCAGATGTCGCTGGTGCCGTACGTGCCGGCCACCGAGGACCCGCGCTTGTAGCAGGTGATGAAGACGGTCCCGCCGTTCGGCACGGTGCCGAGCGAGCCGTCGGTGGTGTGCGGGCCGGTGCGCACGGTCAGCGAGATGCCCCCGGTGTGGACCGTTCCGGGCGCGCCGGCGCAGCCGTTCCCGCTGGTGTAGTTGCCGCTTCCCCAGTACAGGACCTGTGCGCCATTAAAGCTGATCTTGACGGCGGAACCGTTGGAGCGTTCCTCGAAATGCAGGTGCGGACCACTGGACTTTCCGCTCGTCCCGAGGGTGCCGATCTGCTGCCCGGCGGCGACGCCCTGCCCCACCGAGACGAACTCGCCGGACAGGTGCGCGTAGCGGGTGCGCCACCCGCCGCCATGGTCGATCTCGATCCAGAGGCCGTAGCTCTCGGTTCCGAGGTTCTCCACCCGGGCGACGGTGCCGGACGCGGCGGCGGTCACCGCGTCCCCGTCGTCGCCGTCGCGGTTGAAGTCGACGGCGTTGGCCGGGCTGTGGTCGGAGCGGGTCTGGCCGCTCCAGGTCTGGCCACAGGGGAACGGCATCTGGAAGGCCGGCGCGGCGAGCGCGGGCGCGGCGGACAGGGCCACGAACGCGGGGACGGCGGCGGCGGTCGCGGCGACGGCGGCGAGGCGGCGCGTGGGCATGCGCATGAGAGGGCTGCTCCGTTCGGGGGACGGACGTGAAACGGCTGTCAGTGGGGGGACGACCGGGGCGTCCGTCTCGAGAGTGACCGCCGGGAATTCGGCCCGCAATTGGTGATCATCACCAAAAGGAACGTGCCAAGTTCAGCGAGAATCCAGGGTGTGCCCAGCTCACGGCCCGGCGGAGCCGATCCGCGAAGTGAAAGGAGAACAGCCGCCGTTCCACCCGTCCCGAAGCCGTGAACACTTTCATCCTGATCACGTCATCGGGACGGAGCCCACAATTCACAGGACCGTCGCCGGTCTTTTCCATGATCGCCTTGCGGCGGGCCGGCGATGGCGCGCCCGTCACGTCCGGCGGGCATGCGCGCGGCGTCCCCCGTGCGGGCGCGCGGGGGACGCTCGGCGACGCGGCGCCGTGCGGCCTCGCCCGTACTCGGGCGGGCCGCGGCGCCCGGCCTTCAGCCGCTCTTGCGGCGGAACTGGCGCTGGTGGTCGGCGCGCTCGTGGGTGCCGCGCACCTTCGAGCCGCTCCGGCCGCCGCCGCCCGCGTTCTTGTCGGCCGCCGCTCCGCGCTTGCGCTCCAGGGCCTCCCGGAACCTGCGCTTCACGTCGTCCTCGCCGCCGCCGTTCTCCGCTGTCTCGTCGGCCATCAGGACCTCCAGCCGTTGTAGGGGCACCCCTAGCCTCACATACCCGGCGGGACCGGGGGTTGCGGACCCGCCGTAGAGATCATTTCGGAGATTTCGCCATCAAGCGATCTCGATGGGACGAACTCCCCTAGGGTGTGGGCTCGTGGAGCCCCAGACCCCGCCGGCCGAGCCCGCGCCCGCCCATCCCCCGCTCGAGGCGCTGGCCGTCCGGCCGCTGGTCGACCGGGACTACGAGTCCCGCCCGGCGCAATTCTACGAGCGGCTGCGCGCCGAGTACGGACCGGTCGCCCCGGTGGACGTGCTCGGGGTGCCGGCGTGGCTCGTCATCGGCTATTCCCAGACGCTGGAGATCCTGCGCGACACGCGCGGGATCTGGAGCCGCCGGCCGGACTCGTGGCGGGCCCTGCGGGAGGGCCGCGTCCCGGCCGACTGGCCGCTGCTGCCCACCTACGGGATCGACTTCTCGGCCTACCACGACGGCGCCGCCCTGGGCCGGCTGCGCGGCGCGTGGAGCGAGGGACTGCGGCCGTTCCAGGATCGCTCCCGGCCGCAGGCCAAGCAGCTGGAGCAGGCGATCCGGGCGTACGCCGACGAGCTGATCTCGGTGCTGTCGGAGGGGGGCCGTACGGGCCGGGCGGACCTGGCGGCGCAGTACGCCCGTCCGCTGCCGCTGATGGCGATGAACCGCCTGCTCGGCGCCGGCACCGCCCGCGGCGATGAGCTGATCATGGACGTGTGGCGGGTGCTGGACGGAGGCCCGGACGCGGCGGAGGCCTCGGCGCGGATGCAGGCCGAGATGGCGCAGATCTGCGCGGCCAAGGCGGCCTCGCCGGGCGAGGACCTGCCGTCCTACATGCTCGCCGCGGTGCCCGACCTGACGGTGGACGAGGTGGCCCGCGAGATGGTGCTGCTGCCCGCGCTGATCGGCGACTTCACCGGCACACTGGTCTGCAACACGATCGCCGAAGTGATCGTCGGGGAGGGCGGGGTGCGCGACAGCCTGTCCGCCGGGATGATCGCCGAGGCCGTCAACCGGACCGCGATCTCCAGCCCGCCGATGGCGAACACGACGTTCCGCTGGCCGAAGACCGACGTGCGGGTCGGCCGCTTCCAGATCGCGGCCGGCGACCCGGTGATGCTGTCGCCCGCCGGCGCCCACCTGGACCCGGCCTTCAGCGGCGGCCTCGCCACCGACTCGATCTACAGCTCCCGCGCGCACCTGGCGTGGGGCGCCGGGCCGCACGCCTGCCTCGGCCGCGACCTCGCCTCCACCATCGCCGTGATCGCGGTGGAGCGGCTCTTCGACCGGTTCAGCGCCGTGCGGCTGGCGCTGCCCGCCGACCAGCTGCCGTGGCGCTCCTCACCGGTCATGCGGGGGCTGCGCTCGCTGCCGGTCACCTACGAGCTGGCGACCGGGCGGGCGGAGCCGGCCGCCGCGCCCGCGGAGGCGGCGCCGGAGCCGGCCGCCGCGGCGAACGGCGGG
>NZ_CAACVB010000340.1 GCF_900659635.1 Actinomadura roseirufa
CGGAGGCCACCGACTCGCACCCGGCGGCCAGCAGCGGCGCGACCAGCTCGGGGACGGTGCCCCGGGCCCGGTCGACGCCGGCCAGCTCTACCAGCCACACGCCGTCCTCGAAGGGCCCCGGCGCCGGGCGGGAGGCGGGCGGCGGCCGTGCGGCCTCCAGGGCGAGGCTCGTCTTCCCGACGCCGCCGGGACCGGTGAGGGTGACCAGGCGGTGCCCGGCCAGCAGCGCGCGGACCTCCGCGACCGCGTCCGCGCGGCCGACCAGCCCGGTGAGCCGGGCGGGCAGGTTCGTGGACGGCGGGGCGGGCGCCGGGTCGAGCTCGGGGTCCTGCCGGAGAATCGCCTGGTGGAGCGCGCCCAGCTCGGGCCCGGGGTCGAGGCCGAGCTCGTCGGCCAGCCGCTCGCGCAGGTCGGCGTACCCGGCGAGCGCGTCGGCCTGCCGGCCCGACCGGTACAGGGCCCGCAGGTGGACGGCGCGGAGCCGCTCGCGCAGCGGGTGCAGCCGGACCAGCCCGGCCAGGTCCGCGGCGAGGGCGGCGTGCTCGCCGAGCTCCAGCCGGGCCTCGGCGCGCTCCTCCTGCGCGGCGAGCCGGTCCTCCTCCAGCCGCGCGATCGCCGGGCGGGCGAACTCAGTGCCGGCGAAGTCGGCGTAGGCGGGGCCGCGCCACAGGTCCAGGGCCTCGCCGAGCAGGACGGCCCGCGACCGCGCGTCGCCGGCCGCGCGCGCCTCGGCGAGCAGCGCGTGGAAACGGGCCGCGTCCACGAAGTCGTCCACGGCGTCGTCCGCAGTGTCGTCCACGGCGTCGTCCACGGGGCGCAGCAGGTAGCCCGGACGCCGCGACACGACCAGCGCGCGCCCGCCCGGCTCGGCGTCCTCCAGCGCCTTGCGGAGCTGGGACACGCGGGTCTGCAGGGTCGCGGCGGGGTTGCGGGGGAGCCGGTCGCCCTCCCACAGATCGTCGATGAGCCGGTCGGCGGGCACGACGCGTCCCTCGTGGGCGAGGAGGTCGGCCAGGAGCGCCCGGACCTTGCGGTCGGGGATCCGCACGGGCCGCCCGTCCCCCGCCCAAACCGCCAGCGGGCCGAGCACCCCGAATCGCATAGCCGCAGGCTAGCCGAGTCGCGACGGTCCAAAGGGGATCTGGAGGAGACCTGAAGTGGCACCGGGCACCGTGGGGGCATGACATCGACCGGGACCCCCCGCCACGCGATCGCCCGCGAGATCCGCCTCGCCTCCCGCCCGTCCGGAGAGCCCACCGCCGGGAACTTCCAGCTGACCGAGACCGAGATCCCCGACCTCGCCGACGGGCAGATCCTCGTCCGCAACACCTGGATGTCGGTCGACCCCTACATGCGCGGGCGGATGAACGACGTCCCGTCACCGGTCATGCCGCCGTTCGCGCTCGGCGAGCCGCTCGACGGGTCGGCGGTCGGCGAGGTCGTCGCCTCGCGCTCGGCGGACGTCCCGGTCGGCGCGGAGGTCGCCCATTTCCTCGGCTGGCGCGACTACGCCGTCGTGGACGCCGCCGAGGCCGCGGTGATCGACACCTCGGTGGCGCCCGCGTCCGCCCACCTCGGGCCGCTCGGCCCCACCGGACTGACCGCCTACGTGGCGGTGAAGGAGGCCGCGCGGGTCGGGGACGGCGACGTCGTGTACGTGTCGGCGGCGGCGGGCGCGGTCGGCAGCGTCGCCGGGCAGCTCGCCCGCCGGTTCGGCGCCGCCCGCGTGATTGGGTCCGCCGGCGGGCCGGAGAAGGGCGCGCTGCTGCTGCGCCGCTTCGGCTTCGACGCCGCCCTCGACCACCGCGCCGGGCCGATCGCCGCGCAGCTCGCCGCCGCCGCGCCGGACGGCATCGACGTCTACATCGACAACGTGGGCGGCGACCACCTGGAGGCCGCCATCGGCGCCATGCGGGCCGGGGCGCGCGCCGCGCTGGTCGGCGCGATCAGCGAGTACAACGCGACCGGCCCGGTGCCCGGCCCCGCGAACCTGTTCCGCATCGTCGAGCGGCGGCTCACCCTGCGCGGCGTGCAGGTCAGCGCGCACGAACACCTCCTCCCCGAGTACGCGCGGCAGGCCGCCGGATGGGTCGCCGACGGGTCCCTGCGCTACGAGGAGACCGTCGTGGACGGCCTCGACCGGGCACCGGACGCCCTGATCGGCGTACTGCGCGGCGCGAACACCGGCAAGATGCTCGTCCGCCTCCCCTGAGAGGGCCCTCCGGCGCGCGGTCTTCGCCAGTGTTCACCGCGGAGACCGCGGCTCCGGTGGACGCGGACGCCCTCCGTCCGCTAGAGAGACGTGGTATGACCGCATTGGTACTCGGGCCCCACCTCCGGCACGTGAGCGCTCACACCGCGACGATCTGGGTGGAGACCGATCGCCCGTGCGAGGTCCGCGTCGTCGGCGCCGAGCACGGGCTGGACGCGTCCGCCCGCACGTTCACCGTCCACGGCCACCACTTCGCGCTCGTGGAGATCGGCGGGCTCGACGAGGGCGCGCGGATCCCCTACGAGGTCGTCCTCGACGGCGACACGGCCTGGCCGGAGCCGGACTCGCCGTTCCCGCCCAGCCTGATCCGCACGCTCGCCCCGGAGCGGGGGCTGCGCCTGTCGTTCGGGTCCTGCCGCCGCTCGCCCGGCACGCCCGAACGGTTCGGGCACGACGCGCTCACCGCGTTCGCGCACCGGCTCCGCGGCACCGGCGACCCCGAGTGGCCCGACGTCCTGCTCATGGTCGGCGACCAGGTGTACGCCGACGAGCTGAGCGACGAGATGCGCGCGTTCATCCGCGGCCGCCGCGGCCCGGACGAGCCGCCGGTGGACGAGGCGGCCGACTTCGAGGACTACACCCACCTGTACGTGCTGGCGTGGCGGCACGACCCGGCGGTGCGGTGGCTGCTGTCCACCGTCCCCACCTTCACGATCTTCGATGACCACGACATCCGGGACGACTGGAACACCTCGTTCGCCTGGCGCGAGGAGATGTGGGCGCAGCCGTGGTGGCGCGCCCGCATCACCGGCGGCATCGGCTCGTACTGGATCTACCAGCACCTCGGGAACATGTCCCCGGAGGAGCGCGCGTCCGACGCCGTGTACAAGGCGGTGCGGACGGCGTCCGACGAGGGCGGCGACGGCGGCGCCCTCCTGGACGAGTTCGCCGAACGCGCCGACCGGGAGCCCGCCACCACCCGGTGGAGCTACGCGCACGACTGGGGCGGCACCCGGCTGATCGTCGTCGACAGCCGCTGCTCCCGGCTGCTCACCGCCGACCGCCGCGGCATGCTCGACGACGAGGAGTTCCGCTGGCTCGACCGGCAGTGCCAGGGCGGCATGGACCACCTCCTCATCGCCAGTTCCCTGCCCTACCTGCTGCCGCGGGCGATCCACCACGCCGAGTCGTGGAACGAGGCCGTCGCGGGCGGCGCGTGGGGCCGCCGCGGCGCCGCGCTCGGCGAGAAGATCCGCCAGGCGGCCGACCTGGAGCACTGGGCCGCGTTCGAGCGCTCGTTCCGCGAGGTGGCCGCCGACGTCGTCGCGGTCGGCCGGGGCGAGCGGGGCCCGGCCCCCGCCAGCATCTCGTTCCTGTCCGGCGACATCCACTACTCCTACCTGTCGCGGGTCGTCGCCCCGGACACCGCCTCGGAGATCACCCAGATCGTCTGCTCGCCGCTGCGCAACCCCCTGGTCGGCAAGTTCCAGTGGGCCAACCGGGTCGCCTGCGGGCGCTTCACCGCCGGACCGTTCCGGGCCCTCGCCCGGCTGGCCAAGGTGCCCGCGCCGCCGCTGCGGTGGCGGATGACCGACGGCCCCTGGTTCGACAACGCCATCGCCACGGTGGAGCTGTCCGGCCGCGACTGCCGCGTCCGCTGGGAGACGCCCCGGGACGCGACCTCGCTGACCGCCATGGGACACGCCGCGATCACTCGCTGACCCCCTATGTTCACCGGCCGCATCCCGTAAAGATCATGAGGATGTTCCGGGACGGACCCCGGCGGCTGGTAGCGTCCGCCGCGGCGCCGCTCGTTGTTACCGGGGAGTCGCGAACCCGCGGAGGGTCATGAAAGAGTGGCGAATCGCCGTATTGGCCTACGGGGCTGACGGGCTTCACTACGCTATAGGCGCCCCGGGGTCACTACGCCGGCCCGCATCCCCGAGCGCAGGAAGGCAGGCCGCCGACCATGGTCGCACTCGCCGGCCCTGCCGAGGATCGGGCATCTGGTGAGGCCCCGAGTTGAGGAAGGGCGGTGTCGCATGGATCGCTGCGCGCTGTTCGTAGACGCCGGCTACCTGCTGGCCGACGGCGCCATGGCGGTGCACGGCACCCGCCATCGCGAGACCGTCTCATGGGATTTCGGCGGGCTCCTGCAACTGCTCGGCAACCTCGCGCGAGAACGCACCGGCATGCCCCTGCTGCGCTGTTACTGGTACGAGGCCACCGTCGAGGGCCGCCGCTCCCCCGAGCACGAGGCGCTCGCCGACCTGCCCGGCCTCAAACTGCGGCTCGGCCGGATCCGGCCCGGCCGCCGCGAGGGCGTCGACACCGAGATCCACCGCGACCTCGGCACCCTCGCCCGCAACGGCGCGCTCGCCGACGCGGTCGTCGTCAGCGGTGACGAGGACCTCGCCCAGGTCGTCGCCGACGCCCAGGACCTCGGCGTCCGCGTCACGGTCGTGCACGTCGCCGTCGACGGCAACTGGACGATCTCCCGGGTGCTGCGGCAGGAGTGCGACGACCTCATCGAGATCGGCTCCGGCCACCTGCGCCCGTACGTGAACCTGCTCGCCGGAGTCGAGAGCGCGTCCGGCTCGTCCTCGCTCCCTGCCCTCACGGCCTCGTCGTCGTCCTCGTCGGCCTCGTCCTCGCCCCCGTCGCTCGGTACGGGCAGCGGAACCGGGTCCGGCGCACCGTCCATCCATCCCGTGCTCGCCACCAGCCCGCTGTCGAACGGGCACGGCACCACGAACCCGCTCGGTCCCCTCCAGACGACCGCGCACAACGGGCCCCCGCCCGCGTCCCCGCTCAGCGGCCGGCCGCCGGTCTCGCCCGCCTCGCCCGTCCCGCCGATCACGCCGCCGCCGTCCCCGGCGCCGACCCCGTCCCCGATCCGCGACCTCGGCCCGGCGATGACCGCCGGCACGGGCATGTCGACCGGCCCCGTCCCGCTGCCGGGCGGCGCGCTCGGCTCCTCGTTCGGCAACGGCGCGGCCACCGGCGCCACGCCCTCACCGCTCCAGCCCTCACCGCTCCAGCCCCCGCCGCTCCAGTCGCCGCCGCTCCAGCCCGCGCCGACCTCCGCCTCCTCCACGGCGCCCACGCCGCTGCCGCCGTCCATCGGACCGCAGTACGGCTCGCCGATCCCGGCACCGTCCCCGCCGCCCCCGCCGCAGACACTGCCGTCGAACCAGTCCCAGCCGCTGCCCCTTCCCGCGACGCAGCCGCACGGCCCCTACACCAGCCCGCAGCAGATCTCGCCCGTCCCCGCGCAGCAGAACACCCCCACCCTCGCCGACGCGGTGAAGGCCGCCCACCAGGAGGGCCAGGACTTCGGCGAGTCCGTCGCCCGGGACGCGCCCGCGCTGTGGCTGGAGGCCGTCCTCGCCCGCAAACCGCGCATGCCCTCCGACCTGGAGGCCCGCCTCCTCCAGGGCTCCTCGCTGCCCATCGACTTCCTCCTGCACGACGAGGTGCGGCACGCGCTGCGCCGCGGATTCTGGGACGCCCTCGAACGTTCCCGCAGGTGACCGCCGAACCGACTGACGGGTACGCGTGGGTAATTCACGATCATCATCGATTCGCCCGCTTCGGTCGCCGGCCGGCGGGTAGCGTTGAAGCGTGACGCATGTGACGGAAGACGATCTCGACGATCTGGAGTTCGACACCCTGCGCACCGGCGATCACATCTCCGCGGCCCGCCGGCTGTCCGAGCTGGCCGAGGCGGTGTCGGGCGGGGTGTCGCGGGCGAACGTGCTCCTGCGCGCGGGTGAGCAGTGGCAGCACGCGGGCGACCACGCCCGGGCCGCGGAGCTGTACCGCAGGGCCCTCGACGACGGCGGCGAGGTCTACGGAGACCCGCGCGCCTACCTCGCCGACGCGCTGTTCGAACTCGGCCACGCCGACGAGGCCCGCCGGCTGGTGGCCGAGATCCGCGCCGACGACCCGCGCGACCCGGAGGTCTACCGCGCCGTCGCCGAGGTGCTGTACGCCCAGGGCGACGCGTCCGGCGCGCACGAATGGGCCACCAGCGGCGCCGACGTCGTCCTGTCGCTGCGCGAGCGCGCCGTCGGCACCGGCAACGGCGGCGGCCCCGCCGAGGCCCCGCCCACCGGCGTCGGCACCCTCACCCCGGGCCCCGACGACACCGCCATCGCCGAGGACAGCCTCGAAGCCCTCCTCCGCCTCCGCTACCGCGCCCGCATCGACCTGGGCCGCGCCGAGGACGACTACGACGCCCTCCTGGACGACCTCCTGAAGAACGGCTGAACTTATTCAAGACCGGCCCACTGCGCTCGCCTGGCGGCTCGCTTCGTGACCGTTCTTGGTGCGAGCGCGAATCGCTTCGCGATCTTCCCGGCGGGGCTCGCCTTCGGCGTCGCCCCGCCGCTCAGGCAGCGCGCTCGCGCGACGGCTCAGGTCGTCGCGCCCGGTATGAGCCCACGGAAGGCAGAGGGGCCGCTTACGGCCGTTGCCGCGGCCGTAAGCCTGCGACGTGCTTCAGCCTCACCCGCATGCAGAACCACGCGTCCAGCCTCTCCGGGCTTTGCCTCAAGCGGGCCGGTAGCGCGCTCGCGTGGCGGCTCGGGTCGCCGCTGGGAGGGCGGGGAGGGTGATGGAGCCGCGTGCGGGTGTTGCCGGGGCCGCGAGGCGGGGGTGTGCGTGCTGTCGCGGGTGTGGGGTCTTAGAGGGTCGTTATCAGGGTTGTTAGGGATTGGGCCAGGCTTGTTCGTTCGGGGTGTTCGGTGACCGGCCAGCCTCTTAGGCGGGCCTGCTTGGCTGCCGGGTCGTGGGCGGGTGAGGTGCCGGTGCGCAGGTAGCCGCAGGGGACGTCGGGCCAGTCGGGCGGGACGGGGACCGTGTTCCGTGGCGCATCGTGGCCGTGGTCGTGGCCGTGGTCGCGGAGGCGGGGGAGGTCGGCGTCGACGAAGACGTGGGCGCCGACG
>NZ_CAACVB010000341.1 GCF_900659635.1 Actinomadura roseirufa
AGGATGCCGCCGCCGCCCGCGACACGGCCGGCCGCGCCGCCCGGATGGTCACCGGCCGCGGCGCCTGCGCGCACCCCGACGGCACCGCCCGGTTCGTCCTGTCGGCCCTGGAGGTCTTCGCCGACGACGTCGAACGGCACGTCTCCGGCGGGGGATGCGGCCGGCCCGTCCTCGGCGTGCTGCCCGCCGGGACGGAGGCGGCGGAACTGCGCCTGGAGGTCGACTGGAGCCGCTGCGACGGCCACGGCCTGTGCGCCGACGTGCTGCGCGGGACGGTGCGGATGGACGAGTACAGCTACCCGGTCATCCCCGCCGAGCCCATCCCGGCCCGGCTGGAGGCCGACGCCCGGCGCGCCGTCGCCGTCTGCCCCGGGCTCGCGCTGCGTCTCGTCCCGCGCACCCCGCACGACGCCCTGCCGGACCCGGCGCGTTCCGGGACGGCCCGGCCCGGCGCCGTCCGGCCGGGCCGGTAGCCGGCGGGGAGCGTCCGGCGGGGCCCTCGGCTGAGTGATCGGGTGCTCCGGGCGCCCGTCGAAGGGTGATCGGCCGCGCGGTCTGGAATTCCGCTCCCGGAAGACACGTTGGAGCAAAGGGCGCGGGGAAAATGGATCGCCCCGCGTGGGGTGTTCCGGCTACGGTGCGAAGGTTTGCTGCGAGGGTTCGCAGGGCGCCGGACACCGGCCCGGGGAAGCGTGGGGACCTCGGCCGTCCGGCCCGGAACCCTATCCTTGTGAATGGTTATGAGGACACCTGTGAGATCGCCGCTCGCCGACCTGCGCGCGCGCCTGCCCGAGCTCATGTCGCGCGACCGGCACCATCTGCGGCGCCGCCTCGACGGCGTTCAGAAGATGCGCGACGCCGGGCGGCGCGACAAGGTCATCGAGGAGATCGCCGCCGAGGTCGCCGCGGCGGAGCGGCGGGTCGAGCGGCGGCGCGCCGCCGTGCCCGCGATCACCTACCCGGCCGAGCTTCCGGTCGCGCAGAAGAAGGACGACATCCTCGCCGCCGTCCGCGACCACCAGGTCGTGATCGTCGCGGGCGAGACGGGGTCCGGCAAGACGACGCAGATCCCCAAGATCTGCCTGGAGCTCGGCCGCGGCGTGCTCGGCTCGATCGGGCACACCCAGCCGCGCCGGCTCGCCGCCCGCACCGTCGCCGACCGGATCGCCGAGGAGCTCGGCACCGAGCTCGGCGAGACCGTCGGTTACAAGGTGCGCTTCACCGACCGCGCCGGCGACGACACCCTCGTCAAGCTGATGACCGACGGCATCCTGCTCGCCGAGATCCAGACCGACCGGCTGCTCCGCCGGTACGACACCCTGATCATCGACGAGGCGCACGAGCGCAGCCTCAACATCGACTTCCTGCTCGGGTACCTCAAGGAGATCCTGCCCCGCCGCCCCGACCTCAAGATCATCATCACCTCGGCGACGATCGACCCCGAACGCTTCTCCGCGCACTTCGGCGACGCCCCGATCGTGGAGGTGTCGGGCCGCACGTACCCGGTCGAGGTGCGGTACCGGCCCGTCGCGGACCCGGACGACCCGTCCGCCGACCCCGACCGCGACCAGGTCCAGGCCATTCTCGACGCGGTCGACGAGCTGGAGCGGGAGGCCCCCGGCGACGTGCTGGTCTTCCTCAGCGGCGAGCGGGAGATCCGCGACACCGCCGACGCGCTGGGCAAGCACTTCCAGCGCCGGCGCACCGCCACCGAGGTCCTGCCGCTGTACGCGCGGCTCTCGGCGGCCGAGCAGCACCGCGTGTTCCAGCCGCACCGCGGACGCCGCGTCGTCCTCGCGACGAACGTCGCCGAGACCTCGCTGACCGTCCCCGGCATCAGGTACGTCGTCGACCCGGGCACCGCGCGCATCTCCCGCTACAGCCACCGCCTGAAGGTGCAGCGGCTCCCGATCGAGCCGGTGTCGCAGGCGTCGGCGAACCAGCGCAAGGGACGCTGCGGCCGCGTGGCCGAGGGCGTGTGCATCCGGTTGTACTCCGAGGAGGACTTCGAGTCCCGGCCGGAGTTCACCGACCCGGAGATCCTGCGCACCAACCTGGCGTCGGTCATCCTGCAGATGACCTCGCTCGGCCTCGGCGACATCGCGGCGTTCCCCTTCGTCGAGCCGCCGGACCGGCGCAACGTCAAGGCGGGCGTCGACCTGCTGCACGAACTGGGCGCGATCGACCCCGCCGAGCAGGACCCGCGCAAGCGCCTCACCCCGCTCGGCCGCCGCCTCGCGCAGCTGCCCGTCGACCCGCGGCTCGCCCGGATGGTGCTGGAGGCCGACAAGAACGGCTGCGTCCGCGAGGTGCTGGTCATCGCCGCGGCGCTGTCCATCCAGGACCCGCGCGAGCGGCCCGCCGACAAGCAGCAGGCCGCCGACGAGAGCCACCGCCGCTTCACCGACCCGACCTCGGACTTCCTGGCCTTCCTGAACCTGTGGAACTACCTGCGCGAGCAGCAGAACGAGCTGTCGGGCAGCGCGTTCCGCCGCATGTGCAAGAACGAGTATCTGCACTTCCTGCGCGTCCGCGAGTGGCAGGACCTGCACGGCCAGCTCAAGCAGGTCGCCAAGTCCCTCGGCGTCACCCTCAACACCGCCGACGCCGCCCCCGACAGCGTGCACGTCTCGCTGCTGGCCGGGCTGCTGTCGCACATCGGGCTGGCCGACTCCCCGGGCCGGTCCGCCCAGGCCGGCCGGGGCGGGGAGAAGGAGAAACCGCAGCGGAGGGGACAGGAGTACGTCGGCGCCCGCGGCGCGCGGTTCGCCGTCTTCCCCGGGTCGGCGCTGTTCCGCAAGCCGCCGCGCTGGGTCATGTCGGCCGAGCTGGTCGAGACGTCCCGGCTCTGGGCGCGGATCAACGCCAAGATCGAGCCGGACTGGATCGAGCCGCTCGCCGCGCACCTGGTCAAGCGCGCCTACAGCGAGCCGCACTGGTCGAAGAAGCAGGCGGCGGTGATGGCGCACGAGAAGGTGACCCTGTACGGGGTGCCGATCGTCGCAGACCGGCGCGTCAACTACGGCGGGATCGACCCCGCCCTGTCCCGTGAGCTGTTCATCCGGCACGCCCTCGTCGAGGGCGACTGGGAGACCCACCACCGGTTCTTCCACGAGAACCGCGCGCTCCTGGACGAGGTCGAGGAGCTCGAGCACCGCGCGCGGCGCCGCGACATCCTCGTCGACGACGAGACCCTCTTCGACTTCTACGACGCGCGAATCCCCGAGGACGTCGTGTCGGGCCGGCACTTCGACGCCTGGTGGAAGAAGGCCCGGAACACCGAGCCCGACCTGCTCGGGTTCGAGAAGTCGATGCTCATCAACGACACCGCCGGGGGCGTCAGCGAGGCCGACTACCCCGACGCCTGGCGGCAGGGCCCGCTCCGGCTGCGGCTGACCTACCAGTTCGAGCCGGGAGCCGACGCCGACGGCGTGACCGTCCACGTGCCGGTGCAGATCCTCAACCAGGTGCGGCCGGACGGGTTCGAGTGGCAGGTCCCCGGCCTGCGCGAGGAGCTGGTGACCGAGCTGATCCGGTCGCTGCCCAAGCAGCTGCGCGTCAACTTCGTCCCGGCGCCCGACTACGCGCGCAAGGTCCTCGGCCGCGTCTCCCCGCGCACCGAGCCGCTGCTGGACGCCCTGGAGCGCGAGCTGACCGCCATGACCAGCGTGACCGTCGCCCGGGAGGCGTGGGATCCCGCCCGGCTGCCCGCCCACCTGAGCGTCACGTTCCGCGTCGGCGACGACCGCGGCCGGACGCTCGGCGAGGGCCGCGACCTGGACGAGCTGAAACGCCGCCTCGCGGGCACGGTCCGCGGGACGCTGTCCAAGGCCGCGTCCACCATCGAGCGGTCCGGGCTGCGCGAGTGGACGATCGGCACCCTGCCCCGCACCTACGAGCGCGCCCAGGCGGGCTACGAGGTCAAGGCGTTCCCCGCGCTCACCGACGAGGGCGACTCCGTCGCCGTCCGCATGTACGAGACGGAGGCCGAGCAGCGCCGCGCGATGTGGCGCGGCACCCGGCGGCTGATCCTGATGAACGCCCCGTCCCCGGTGAAGCTCATCCAGGGCCGCCTCACCAACCAGGGCAAGCTCGCGCTCAGCCACAACCCGCACGGCTCGGTCGCCGCGCTGTTCGACGACTGCGTGACCGCCGCCGCGGACCGGCTGATCGCCGAGGCGGGCGGACCCGCCTGGGACGAGGACGGGTTCCGTGCCCTGTACGACCGTGTCCGGGCCGACCTGCACGACGCGACGGCCGCGATCGTCGCGCAGGCCGAGCGGGTCCTGGCCGCCTCCCACGAGATCGACCGGCGGGTGCGCGGCACCGCGAGCCTGACGCTGGTCCCCGCGCTCACCGACGTGCGGGGGCGGCTGGCCGCCCTGGTCCATCCCGGTTTCGTCACCGAGACGGGGGCGCAGCGGATGGCCGACGTCCCCCGCTATCTGCAAGCCCTGCAGATACGGCTGGACAAGCTCCCGGAGAACCCGGGCCGTGACCGGATGCTCGCCCATCAGGCCGAGACGCTGGAGGGCGAGTACCGGCAGGCGCTGCAGCGGCTGCATCCGTCCCGCCGCGACGACGAGCCGGCGCGTCAGGTCCGCTGGATGCTGGAGGAGTTCCGGGTCAGCCTGTTCGCCCAGCAGCTCGGCACGCGCTTCCCCGTCTCCGACAAGCGCATCCGCAAGGCGATGGCCCAGCTCTGACGGAACCGGGACCGGGGCCGGGATCGAGGCCGCGTGCTGGACGCCGGTTCCGCCATCCGATTCCCACCATGATCGTCTTTCGGGTATGACTGGGGGACATGGGTCTCAGGGAGTTCTATCCGCCCGTGGAGCCGTACGACTCCGGGCTGCTCGACGTCGGCGACGGCCACCGGATCCACTGGGAGGTCTGCGGGAACCCCGGGGGCAAGCCCGCGGTGTTCCTGCACGGCGGGCCCGGCGGCGGCCTGCTGCCCGACAACCGCCGCTTCTTCGACCCGTCCGCCTACCGGATCGTGCTGTTCGACCAGCGCGGCTGCGGACGGAGCCTGCCCCACGCGAGCGACCCCGCGGTGTCGCTGGAGCACAACACCACCCCGCATCTCGTCGCCGACATGGAGCGGCTGCGCGAGCACCTGTCCATCGACCGCTGGCTCGTGTTCGGCGGCAGCTGGGGCACCACCCTCGCCCTCTCCTACGCCCAGGCCCACCCCGGCCGGGTGACGGAGATGGTGCTGCGCGGCGTGTGGCTCATCCGTCCCGAGGACGAGGCGTGGGGGTTCACCCCGGCGGGCGCGGCGCACCTGTTCCCCGCCGAGTGGGCCGCGTTCAGCGGAGCCGTCCCCGAGGACGAGCGGGACGACCTGGTCGCCGCCTACGGCCGCCGCATCACCGACCCGGACCCCGCGGTGCACGTTCCGGCGTCGCGCGCCTGGATGGCCTGGGAGCTGGCGGCCAACACGCTGCTGCCGGTGCCGCCGCCGGAACTCGACGACGCCGTGCTCGTCTCGTTCGCGCGCATCACCCACCACTACATCGCCGCCGGCGGGTTCCTGCCCGCCGGGGGCCTGCTGGCGGGCATCGACCGGATCCGCCACATCCCCACGGTGATCGTGAACGGCCGGTACGACGTGAAGACCCCGCCGGGCCAGGCCTACGACCTGCATCTGGCCTGGCCGGAGGCGGAGCTGCGCATCGCCGAGGACGCGGGCCACGGCGGCTCCGAGCCGGGCAACCGGCACCTGCTCGTCCAGGCCACCGACCGGTTCCGCGGGAGGGTCTGAGGACGGCGTGGGCGGCCCCACATGTACCCCGCAAGTCTCTGCGGTCACGGCGACTAGTGCGTATGGTTCATTCCATGCCTAACAGCGAAGAGCGCGACAATAGCGGCCCCCAGGGGACGGCCGCGACTCCCGACGCCGCGGTCTCCGAAGGCGTGCGACCTGGGGAGGAGCCTCCCGGGACGCCCGGAGGCGCCACGGACGGGGAGGGCTCGCGGGGGGCGCAGGGCGGCGCCGCGGGGGCGGCCGGCTCGGCGGAGACGGCCGTGGCCCGGATGGGCGATCCCGTGACGGTCTGGCCGTGCGCCAACTGCGGGCGTCCCGTCCCGCAGCCCCTCGGCGCCGTGCGCTCGGTTCGCTACTGCATGGACAACGACGGCGCCTGCGCGCGGGAGGCGCGCGCCCGCCGCGAGCGCGGCCGGGACGCGCCGGGCCTCACCGGCCAGGTCGCCTCCACCTGGGAGATGGTCGAGCGCCTGGAGACGGCCGCCGACCTGCTCGCCGACTCGCTGACCTCCGAGCTGAGCGTCGCCGGCGTCGAGCGGCGCGTCGCCGAGGTGCGCGCCGAGGCCGCCCGCGAGCTCGCCATCGCGCAGAGCGAGCGCGACGCGTCCCAGCGCAAGGCCGAGGAGGCGTGGCAGGAGGCGTCCTCGGCCCGCCACCGGGCCGACGGCGCCGAGAAGGACGCCTCCCAGGCCCGGGAGGAGGCCAAGCTCGCCACCGCCAAGCGCGACGCCGCCCAGCAGGCGTGGGAGGAGGCCCACCAGATCGCCCAGCAGTCGGTGACGGCCAAGCTCGCCGCCGAGAGCGAGCGGGACCGCGTCGCGGCCCGCGAGACCGAGCTGCTCGCCGCGCTGGAGACGGCGCGGGCCGAACTGGTCACCCTGCACTCCAAGCTCGCCGAGGCCGAGGGCGCGGTCGAGGCGCAGCGCGTCGAGGCCGCCGTCGCCCGGCAGGGCGCCGAGGATCTCCGCAACGCCATGCGCGACACCGAGGCGCAGCGGCAGCGCGCCATGCAGGCCGCCAGCAAGGCCGAGGCGGAGCGCACCGCGGCGCTGCGCGCCCAGTCCGAGGCCGAGGCCGAGCTCGTACGGGCCAACGCCCGCGCCGAGGAGGCCGGCAAGGAGCGCGACGCCGCGCAGGCCAAGTCGGCCGCCGCCACGGCCGAGCGGGACGAGCTGGCGACCAAGGTCAACGACCAGTCCGTCCAGCTCCGCCAGCTGTCGCAGTCGGTCGCCGAGCAGCAGGCCGCGCTGAGCGCGCTGGCCGAGGAACGCGACGCCGCCCGCGCCGAGGCCGACCGCGAGGCCACCGAACGCCGCCTGCGCGCGGTCAGCCGGCAAGGCAAGCTGGCCGGCTGGTTCGGGGAGACGGGAGGCTGAAACGAGC
>NZ_CAACVB010000342.1 GCF_900659635.1 Actinomadura roseirufa
CTTGTAGACGTACTGCTCGTCGCGGGTGTCGATGAGGATCCGATCCCCGAGCCGCAGTTCGCCGAGCCGGTTGAACGGGGCGGAGTACGTCGTGCCGGCGGCCGGCGCGCCGCGTCCGCTCGTCCTGCCGGGGCTGGTGACCTGCGCGGCGGGCCGGGCGGACGAGCCCGGCCTCCTCGACCGGGCCTGGGCCGTGGTGCTGGAGCCGGTGTTCGCCGTCCTCGGCGCAGGGGACGGCCACGCGAGCCTCGCGGGGGACGCCGGTGTCCGGCGGGTGGTGCTGGTGCCCTGCGGGGAACTCGCGCACGCGCCATGGCGGGACGCGCGCGTCCCCCGCCGGGCGGTCCTGTCCGTCGCCGCCACCGGACGCGGGCTGGCGGGCGCGCCGTGACCTTCCCGCCGAGCGCTCTCCAGCGCCTCGGCGCCATTCACTGGAATGATCTCCGTGTCCTTCTTCCAGTCGATTATGAATTTCACTGGAAAGCTGATGGTTGCGATTGAATGACTTCCATGATTAACGTCAAAAAAGGGTGAAGAAAGCTACTGTGCGCCGTTAGGATGTCGTCCGACGGGGCGACACGGAAAGGCGTGATCGGGGGCGCTCGTGCGGGACGGGGACGACGGGGCGTTCGATCCCGAGGACCCGCGGCGGTTCATCGGGCCGCGGGTCACCCGCATGAGATATCCGATCTTTCCGGCGGTGCCGCCACCGGATATCGGCTCCCTCGCCGCCGGGCTCGACGCGCTCGGCGCCCGGGGCGGACGGGTCCACCGGCTGATCCGGCGCGCCCGCGCCCCGCGCCTCCGGCGGGCGCGGTTCGCGATCCGCCGGTTCCGGCCCCCCGCCCTGCTGGACGACCGGCCGCCCCGGCACGAGCCGAAGCGCGGTGGCCGCTAGGACCGAACGAAAGGACGCGGTGCATGTCAGAGCAGCCGCTCCACGACGACGCCGAGCGGGGACGACGCCGGTCGCTGCTGATCTGGCTCTCGGGGGCCGATCCCGACGTCCTCGAGCACGCGGCCACCGACCGCGCGAAGTACCAGGGGATGGGCGGCGCGGTGCTGACCACGGCGACCCTCGCGGCGCTGTCGATGTTCTTCGCGATGCGCATGGCGATGCGGGCCCACCCCGTGGTGGCGCTGCTCATCGCCGCCGTCTGGTTCCTGGCGATCCTCAACCTCGATCGCTGGCTGATGGTCTCGCTGCAGCGCAGCCCCCGGCTGCTCGGCGTGCTCCGGTCGGCGGCGCCGCGGATCGTGCTGGCCCTGCTGTTCGGTGCCGTGATCTCCACGCCGCTGACCCTGCAGATCTTCCGTCCGGAGGTCGAGGACGAGATCACCAGGCTCCGGATCGAGCAGAGCGACCGGACCCAGCTGACGATCCAGAGCGGGGAGGTCGGCAAGAAGATCCAGGCGCTGGAGAAACGGGAGGCGGCGCTGCTGGAGACCGTCCGCAGCGGCGGCGCGATCGTCAACGTCGAGGCCGACGGGCAGATCGTCGCGATGCGGGCCCGGCTGGAGCCGCTCAAGACCGAGCGCGACCAGTGGGCCGACAAGGCGACCTGTGAGCTGACCGGTGACAAGTGCACGGGGACCAGCCACAAGTCGGGTCCCGGTCCCCGGTACCAGAACTACCTCGCCAAGCAGCGCCGGGCCGAGGGGGAGATCAGCAAGATCAACGGCCAGATCGCCCAGCGCGAGACGGAGATGCGCAAGGACGCGCAGACCAGCCGCGCCCGGACGCTCGACGAGGCCAACCGGGACCTGAAGCCGGTGCAGCAGCAACTCGGGCGGCTGCGCGACCTGCAGAAGGACGAGCAGAGCCAGTCCGAGAAGACCAACGCCAAGAACACCGGCCTGCTGATCCGGATCCGGGCCCTGGACAAGGCCGCGGACGGCGACGCCACCCTGTGGTGGGCGCGCGCGATGCTCTTCCTGCTCATCACCGCGCTGGAGTGCCTGCCGGTGTTCGTCAAGGTGATGGCGATGCTCGGCAGGCCCGGCGTCTACGAGCGGGTCCTCGCCGAGTTCGAGCGGGAGGGCGTCGAGCTGGGCCGGCAGGCCGCCCGCAACCGCCGTGCCATGGCGATGCAGCGCAACGCCGCCGAGCTGTCCTACAGCAACGTCCTGCGCGACGAGCGGGAGCGGGGGCTGCGGGAGGTCGCGGAGCGGATCGCGGGCGTCGAGCGGGAGATCGCCGAGAAGATGCTCGACGAGTGGCGGCGGCGGGAGCTGGACGACATCCAGAACCGCCTGGACCTCGGAGCGGGCCAGGCGGCCGGGCGTCCCCTCCCGCCCGGCGGCCTCCCGGCGGACGGGCGGCCGGAGTCCGAGCGGCACGCCCATCCGCTGCCCGCGGCGTACCCGGAGCTCCCGCCGCGGCGCCGGAGCCTGAAGGCGCTGCTGAGCTGGAGGTCGTCGTGACGGGCGCCCTGCCGCACTTCGATGGGCCGCACCCCGATGGGCCGCACCCCGATGGGCCGCGCCCCGGTGGGCCGGACGTGCGGGACCTCAACGTGGCGGAGGTCTGCCCCGCGACCCGCGCCCTCGGGCCGGGGCTGCGCGCGGTGGCCTGGGTGCAGGGCTGCCCGTTCCGCTGCCGGGGCTGCATCGCGCCGGACTGGATCCCCGACCGGCCCGCGCGGCGGATGACCCCGGCGGAGCTCGCCGCCGAACTGCTGCGCGACCCGGCGGTGACCGGGCTGACGTTCTCCGGCGGGGAGCCGATGGAGCAGGCGGCGGGACTCGCCGCGACCGTCCGCGCCGCGCGCCGCGTCCGGGACCTCACGCTGATCTGCTTCACCGGGCACCGGCTGGAGCGGCTCGCGGGCCGTCCCGGCGTCGCCGCGCTGCTCGCCGAGACGGACGTGCTGATCGACGGCCGGTACGTGGCCGCCCGCGACGACGGCCGGGGCCTGCGGGGCAGCGCGAACCAGCGCGTCCACCACCTCACCGGGCGGCTCCGCGGGCACGACCTGGAGGCCGGTCCGCGCCGCGCGGAGATCCGGCTGTCCGGTGCCTCGGCGCTGCTGGTCGGCGTGCCGCCCGCCGCGGCGGTCGCCGCGTGGAACACCATCGGAGAGGACGGGCGATGAGCGGCGCGAAGCGCATCAGCGTGGACGAGCGGGAGTGGAACCAGGCGCGGAAGGCGGCCCGGCGGCTCCGGCAGGTGCAGCGGGACCTGCCGGGCATGCTGGAGGGCGTCCGGCGGCAGAACCAGGCCGACATCGACCGGGCCGTCGGCGCGGTGGCGCGCCGGCAGGACCGGATGGACGGCGCGCTGCGCGGCCTCAGCCGCTACACCCGGGACCTGGAGGAGCGCACCAGCCGGCGGCTGCGCGAGCAGGCCGAGGGCCTGGCGGAGCTGGGCGAGGAGACCCGGGAGCGGGCGCGCAGGCTGCGGGCGGAGATCACGGCGGAGCGCGCCGACCGCGAGCGCGAGATCCAGCGCCTCGACGAGCGGGTCACCGACCTCAAGGCGGGCCGGGACGAGGCGTCCGCGCGGGCGCGGGCCACCTTCGAGGACGCGCGGATCATGCACCGCGCCGTCCTGGACCTGCCGCACGAGCGGTTCGCCCCCGGCCGCCTGGACCGGCTCGCGCACCGTCTCGCCGACGTCGGCGAGACGCTGCGCGTCCAGGAGGGCGCCTACTCGCTCGGCCGCGTCCAGGACATCTACCTCGACCTGAGCGACCTGCGCACCGAGGTGCAGCTCGCCGAGCAGGAGTGGCGGCTGGCGCAGGCCGAGGCGCTCGGCGCGCTGCGAGGCATCGCGGCGCGCGCGCAGGCGCGGGAGGAGGTCACGGTGATGGACGCTGACGGCACGCCGCTCGCGGGCGCGCACGTCGACGTCGACTTCTGGACCGACGGCGGGCTGCGCGCCCTGCGCGCGGAGATCGCCGAGCGGACCCGGACGGCCGGCGACCCGGACTCGCCGCTGACCGTGGCGGAGCTGCGCGCCGTCGTCCGCGAGCAGGCCCCCGGGTTCGAGGAGCGGCTGGACGGCCTGGTGGAGCGGGCGGGGGGCCGCTTCTACGCCTCCCAGCAGCGGGCCAACACCGCCGACCGTGTCATCGGCGCGCTGGAGGTGCAGGGGTACGCGCTGGTGGAGGAGACCTACGCGGGCGAGGACTTCCGGGAGGCGCACTACAGCAAGGTGCGCCACCTGGGCGACGACAACGAGATCGTCGTCGAGATCGCGCCGGAGGGTGACACGGGGATGGCGATCCGGCTGCTGTCCTACGACGACGACCGGTCGGAGACCAGGCGCGTGCAACGCGCCGACGACATGCTCGCCGTGCTGCGCCGGGACGGTGTTCCGGTGGGCCGGCCCACCGACCTCGGTGTGGAGCCCGCGCCTGAGGACCGCGACTTCGGGCGCCTCCGCGCGCGGCGGGCGGACGGCGGCGCCGGGGCCGGCGCGGAACGGACGCGGACCGCGCCGGCGGGCCGGGACGGGGGGTGAGATGACCGGGGTCGTCGCCGCGAGACTCGGGCCCCTGAGCGCGACCGCCCGGGAGGGCGAGCCGGTCCTGATCCTGTACGGGCCGGGCACCCGGGACGCCTTCGTCGACGGGGCCTGCCGGCGGGCGGATCTCGCGCAGGCGCTGCACGACGCGCTCGCGTGCGCCGGGTTCGAGCGGGTCGTGTTCTTCTCGCTGGAGACGATGCTCACCGTCCGGGACGCGGGCTCGCGGCTGGGCGCGAGGAGCATGGCCGCGAGCGGGGCCGTGAGCGGGGGCGGGGCCGGGGGCGGGGGCGGTGCGGACCCGGCGGAGCGGCGGCCGAACCGGATCGCCGGGCCGATGGGCGCCGTGCGGCTCGCCCCGTCCGGGCCGACCGGCGCGGCGGCGGCCGGGCCCGCGCCGGGCGCGGCGATGTCCGACGACGCGGCGCAGCGCATGATCGTGTCGCTGATGTCGCGGCACGACGTCCGGACGGCCGTCGTCCTGGAGAAGATGGAGCTGATCGACGGCTTCCTCGCCTCGCACCGGGAGCTGGCGGTGTGGCTGAACTCCTGGCTGGACGGCCGGTCCCGGGGCGGGAACACCTGCGTGCTGGTGTTCAACCAGGGCACCCTGACCGACGTCGAGCGGTTCACCGACGACTGCCGGACGCTGCCCGGGCTGGCCGACGCCGTCGCCGCCGAGCGGCGCCGTCCCGGCACGCCCGGGTTCCTCCGCGCGCCGGAGGAGGACGAGCTGGCGATGCTCGTGCACCGGGCGCGGATCGGCGCCGGGCTCGCCGTCGAGGACTTCGCCGGGCTCCGCCGGACGGTCCGGATGATGGTCCGCGAGCAGCTCCCGCTGACGGTGTGGGAGGGCCGCCTGGAGTACCTGCGCGGGCTGGGCCGGCCGTTCGGCGTGCCGAGCCTGCGCGAGCAGGGCTGGCTGACCGGCCCGGACCTGCCGGAGGGCGACGTCTGGAAACGGCTGGCCGCGCTCCAGGGCATGGACGCGGTGCGCGAGCACCTGGAGGGGCTGCGCTGGCTGCCTCCGCGGGGCCGGGAGCCCGCCGCCCGGCACATGGTGTTCACCGGGAACCCCGGCACCGGCAAGACGACGGTGGCGCGGCTGGCCGGCGAGGTGTTCCTGGAGCTCGGCCTGCTGCGGCGCGGGCACGTGGTCGAGGCGAGCGCCGCCGACCTGGTGTCCCAGCACGTGGGGGAGACGCCGCTGAAGACCGGCCGGCTCGTCGACTCGGCGATGGACGGGGTGCTGTTCATCGACGAGGCGTACATGCTCAGCGAGCAGAGCGACGGCTTCGGCAAGGAGGCGATCGACACGCTGCTGACCCGGCTGGAGAACGACCGTGACCGGCTCGTCGTCATCGTCGCCGGGTACCCCGCCGAGATGCGGGACTTCCTGCGCGCCAACCCCGGGCTGCGCAGCCGCTTCCCCGAGGCGAACGTGCTGGAGTTCCCCGACTACGACCCGGCGACGCTGACCGCCATCGCCCGCGCCCGGCTGGACGAGCTGGGGCTGGCCCGCGGCCCCGGGTTCGACGCGGCGCTGGAGGCGTCGGTGGAGGAGCTGCACCGGCGCCGGGACCGCGGGTTCGGCAACGCCCGCGCGATGCGGGAGCTGGTCGAGGACACCAGCGGCCGGTGGGCGCGGCGGGTGAAGGACGAGCGGCACCTCCCGCTCGACGTGACGGACCTGCCCGGCGGCGGGCCCGGCCTGGCCGCGCCGCCGGAAGCGGACGTGCTGCTCGGCCCGCTCGACGCCATGACCGGCCTCGGGTCGGTCAAGGCGGAGGTCCGCAAGCTGGTGCTGCGCATCCAGCACGCGCGCCGCCGCCGCCGGAACCGGATCGTCGCGCCGCATCTGCTGTTCCTCGGGCCGCCAGGCACGGGCAAGACGACGGTCGCGCGGGAGGTCGGGCGGATCCTGGCCGCGCTCGGGCTGCTGCGGCGCGGGCACGTCGTCGAGGTCGGCCGCGCGGACCTCGTCGGCCGGTACCAGGGGCACACGGCGGTGAAGACCAAGGAGCGGATCGAGGAGGCGATGGACGGGGTGCTGTTCATCGACGAGGCGTACAGCCTCGCGCGCTCCGGGGACGGCAGGGACGACTTCGGGCAGGAGGCCGTCGACACGCTGACGCAGGAGATGGAGAACGGGCGCGGCCGCGTCGTGGTCATCGCCGCGGGCTACACGGCCGAGATGGAGCGGTTCCTGGACGCCAATACCGGGCTCGCGTCGCGGTTCGGCGCGCGCGTCGCGTTCCCGCCGTACTCCCTGGAGGAGCTGCTGGAGATCCTGGCGGGAATGGCGGCGGCCGAGGGGTACGCGCTCGACGACGGCGCCGTGCGGCGGGCCGCCGCGCTGCTGGACCGGGCGCGCCGCGCGCCCGACTTCGGGAACGCGCGCGGCGTCCGCACCCTGCTGGAGGAGATGGACGCGGGCATCGCCGCGCGCACCCATCTCGACCCGGCCGCCGACCCCGACCTGCTCCGCGCCGAGGACGTGCCCGATGAGCTCGGGTAACGGGGGCTGCCCCGTCTGCGCGGCGTCCACCGCCGGCGCGGACCGGTGCGCGGACTGCGGGTGGACGCTGCGCACGCCGTGGACGGCCGGGCCGGGCGACCGGGCCGGGTTCGACGCCGCGCTCGACGCGGCGCTGCTCGCCCACGACCTGCGGG
>NZ_CAACVB010000343.1 GCF_900659635.1 Actinomadura roseirufa
CGCCTCCGCCGGCGCCCCGACCCGTACGCGGGCGAGCGGTTCGGCGCGCTGCGCGGCCGCGCCGTCCCGGTGCGCGCCGCGGACGGCACCGTCCTGCACGCCGAGGTCGACGGGCACGGCCGCGCCGACCTCGCCGTCGTCTTCTCGCACGGCTGGACGCTCACCCTGGACTCCTGGCACTTCCAGCGCGCGGCCCTGCGCGGCCGCGCCCGGCTGGTCTTCTGGGACCAGCGCGGGCACGGCCGCTCCGCCGCCGGCCCCCGCGACGGCTACACGCTCTCCCGCCTGGCGGGCGACCTCGGTGCCGTCATCGAGGCGACCGTCCCCGCCGGAACGCCCGTCGTGCTCGTCGGGCACTCCATGGGCGGCATGACCACCCTGCGGTTCGCCGACGAGAACCCCGGCCTGATGGGCACCAAGGTCGTCGCCACCGGTCTGGTGTGCACGTCCTCCGGAGGGCTCGGCGAGGTCACCCTCGGCATGCCCGCCTTGCTGGCGCGCGCGACCCGGCGCGTTCTGCCGCGTGCGCTCCGCGCGGCGGGCGCCGGCTCCGGCGCCGCCGAGCGGGTCCGCCACCTCGGCCGGGACGGCGCGATGCTGCTCGAAGACCTGATCGCCTTCGGCCCGGACGCCGGCCCCGCCGCGGTCGCGTTCGCCGAGCGGATGATGGCCGAGACCCGGATGGAGGCGCTGATCGGCCTCTTCCACTCGATGATCACCACCGAGGTGATCAGTGAGTGCGCGTCCCTCGGCGACGCCGCCACGCTGGTCATCGGCGCGGAGAACGACCGGCTCACCCCGGTGGGGCACAGCGTCCGGATCGCCTCCCGCGCGCCGTCCGCGCGGCTGGAGGTGATCCCCGCCTGCGGGCACATGGCGATGATGGAGCGGCCCGGCGTCGTCACCGCCCACCTCGGCGACCTGATCGAGAGCGCCCGCGCGGCCCTCCCGCCCCGGCTGCCCGCCTGACCACCCGATCCGGTACCGATCGGGCGCCTCCGATCCGGTGCGGCGGCACCGCACTGTCGGTGCCGGGCCCTACGCTTCGGCGCATGGCGAAGGCGAAGACGGCGAAGGCGGCCTACCGCTGCTCCGACTGCGGCTGGCAGACCTCCAAGTGGGTGGGGCGCTGCGGCGAATGCCAGACCTGGGGCACGGTCACCGAGGCGACGCCCGCCACCCCGGCCCGGGTCGTCAGCGCCGGTGCGGTCAGCGCGCCCGCCCGGCCGATCGGGCAGGTCGACGTGCGCTCGGCCAAGACCAGGCCCACCGGGCTGGACGAGCTCGACCGCGTCCTCGGCGGCGGCATCGTGCCCGGTGCCGTCCTGCTGCTCGCGGGCGAGCCCGGCATCGGCAAGTCCACGCTCCTGCTGGAGGTCGCCGCGCTCGCCTCCACCCGTTCCCCGGCCGCGGGTGACGGCGGAGGCGACGGCGACGGCGACGGCGCGCGGGTGCCCCGGCAGGCCGGTCCCGGCGCGGCCGGAACCCCCGTCCTGTACATCACCGGCGAGGAGTCGGCCGAGCAGGTCCGGCTGCGCGCCGACCGGGTCGGCGCCATCACCGACCACCTCTACCTCGCCGCCGAGACCGAGCTGTCGGCCGTTCTCGGCCACATCGAGGCCGTCGAGCCCGCGCTGCTCGTCGTCGACTCCATCCAGACGATCGGCACGTCCGAGGCCGACGGCGCGCCCGGCGGCGTCACCCAGATCCGCGAGGTCGCCGCCAACCTCATCCGCGTCGCCAAGGAGCGCGGCATCACCGTCGTGCTCGTCGGCCACGTCACCAAGGAGGGCGCGATCGCCGGGCCGCGCCTGCTGGAGCACCTCGTCGACGTCGTCCTGTACTTCGAGGGCGACCGGCACTCCCGGCTGCGCATGATCCGCGCCGTCAAGAACCGGTACGGGCCCACCGACGAACTCGGCTGCTTCGACCTGTCCGAGGTCGGCATCGTCGGCCTGCCCGACCCGAGCGGGCTGTTCCTCACCCGCCGCGAGGAGGCCGTCCCCGGCACCTGCGTCACCGTCACGCTGGAGGGCCGCCGCCCCCTCGTCGCCGAGGTGCAGTCGCTCGTCGCCAAGTCCCACCTGCCCGCGCCGCGGCGCGCCACGTCCGGCCTCGACACCTCCCGCGTCTCGATGGTCCTGGCCGTCCTCGCGCAACGCTGCAAGATCTCCATGCACGAGCAGGACGTGTACGTCTCCACCGTCGGCGGCGTCCGGCTCAGCGAGACCTCCGTCGACCTCGCGCTCGCGCTCGCCGTCGCCGGCTCCACCGTCGAGCAGGCGCTGTCCACCAGCCTCATCGCGCTCGGCGAGGTCGGCCTCGCCGGGGAGGTCCGGGTCGTGCCCGGCGTGCAGCGGCGGCTGGCCGAGGCCGCCCGGCTCGGCTTCAAGCACGCCGTCGTCCCGCGCGGCTCCCTCGAACTGGCCGACGGATCGCCGCTGAAGCGCGCCGACCCGCAGCTGTCCAGCTACGAGGGCATGAAGGTCATGGAGGTCGACAGCCTCCAGCAGGCGCTGAAGGTCGCCTTCACCGCGCCGTAGGGCGCGCCTTTACGGCGCCGAAACGCGGGTAGCGCCAGAGTATTACGCCACGCGTCCCGCGCTTGCGACCAGGGGAGGAACCGACCGGCGGCCCTCCTCGGTAAACTGACGCCGTCCAGCGACCTCCGGGGGCCAGGTGCCATCACACGACAAGGGTCACGACGAACGACGCCGCGCCACGCTCGCCGCGGTTGCCCCGGGCACCCAGATCCGGGACGGCCTCGAACGGATCCTGAGGGGCCACACCGGCGGACTGATCGTGCTCGGCTACGACAAACAGGTCGAGGACCTGTGCACGGGGGGCTTCGAGCTCGACGTCGAATTCTCCGCGACCCGGCTGCGCGAGCTGGCCAAGATGGACGGCGCCATCGTCCTGGACGGCGGCCACGGCCGCATCGTCCGCGCCGCCGTCCACCTCGTGCCGGACTCCACCATCCCCACCGAGGAGTCGGGCACCCGCCACCGCACCGCGGAACGCGTCGCCCGCCAGACCGGATACCCCGTCATCTCGGTCAGCCAGTCGATGCACATCATCGCGCTGTACCTCGACGGCATCCGCTACGTCCTGGAGGACTCCGCGGCCATCCTCTCCAAGGCCAACCAGGCCCTGGCCACGCTGGAGCGCTATAAGCTCCGGCTCGACGAGGTGTCCGGCACGCTGTCCGCGCTGGAGATCGAGGACCTGGTCACCGTCCGGGACGTCAGCGCCGTCGTCCAGCGGCTGGAGATGGTGCGCCGCATCGCCGACGAGATCGAGGGCTACGTCGTCGAGCTCGGCACCGACGGCCGGCTGCTGTCGCTCCAGCTCGACGAGCTGGTCTCCGGGGTCGACGAGGACCGCGAGCTCATCGTCCGCGACTACCCGTCCGCCGACGCCCGCGCCCGCGGCGTGGAGGCCGTCCTCGCCGCCCTGGACGTGCTGTCGGCCAACGAGCTGCTCGACCTGTCCACCGTCGCCGAGGTCATGGGCTTCGCCGGGCCGGACGCCCTGGACCTGCCCGTCAGCCCCAAGGGGTTCCGGCTGCTGGCCAAGGTCCCGCGGCTGCCGGGCACGGTCGTCGAACGGCTCGTCGAGCACTTCGGCGGCCTGCAGAAGCTCCTGGCCGCCAGCATCGACGACCTCCAGGCCGTCGGCGGCGTCGGCGAGTCCCGTGCCCGCAGCGTCCGCGAGGGCCTGTCCCGCCTGGCGGAGTCGTCGATCCTGGAGCGCTACGTCTGACGGCCGCGCCGATACCGGCCCGAGGGGTGCTCCACCGGGCCGGTATCGGACCGGCGTCCGGAACCGGTCGTGGCCGCAGCCCGCCACATGCCACAATGACGGACCGCCATGAACTCCACGTATGCGACTTCCAACGGTGCGACTTCCACCGGCTCCTCCAGGCGCGTCCACGCCGCCGTCTACACCGAACCGATCATCGCCTGGTACGAGGCGAACGCCCGGGACCTGCCCTGGCGGGCCCCCGGCGCCACCCCCTGGGGCATCCTCGTCAGCGAGATCATGCTTCAGCAGACGCCCGTCGTCCGCGTCCTGCCCGTCTGGCTGACCTGGATGGAACGCTGGCCCACGCCCGCCGCGCTGGCCGCCGAGCCGTCCGGCGAGGCCGTCCGCGCCTGGGGCCGCCTCGGCTACCCGCGCCGCGCGCTGCGCCTGCACGCGACCGCCCGCGCGATCACCGACCGGCACGGCGGCGAGGTCCCCGCCGCGCACGCCGACCTGCTGGACCTGCCCGGCATCGGCGCCTACACCGCCGCCGCCGTCGCCAGCTTCGCGTTCGGGCAGCGGCACGCCGTCCTGGACACCAACGTCCGCCGCGTGCTGGCCCGCCTGATGTCGGGCACCGAGTACCCGCCGAAGAGCCAGACCAAGGCGGAACTGACCCTCGCCGAGTCGCTCCTGCCGCTCGACCCGCCCACCGCCGCGCGCTGGGCCGTCGCCGCCATGGAGCTCGGTGCCCTCGTCTGCACCGCCCGGTCGCCCCGCTGCGTCGACTGCCCCGTCCTGGACCGGTGCGCCTGGCAGCGCGACGGCCGCCCCGCCCACGACGGGCCGCCGCGCCGCGGCCAGACCTACGCGGGCACCGACCGGCAGTGCCGCGGCCGCCTCCTCGCCGTCCTGCGCGAGGCCGACGGCCCGGTCGGCAAGCCCGCGCTGGACGCCGTCTGGTCCGACGCCGTCCAGCGCGAGCGCGCCCTGGACGCGCTGATCGCCGACGGCCTGGTCGACCCCCGCGACGACGGCCGCTACGCCCTGCCCGGCTGACCCGCCCTCCCCCGGCCGGCCCGCTCAGGCGCCGCGGAAATCGGTGGTGGACCGTTCCGGCGAGGCCGTACCGTACCGCCGTGCGCGATCTGCTGAAGCTGCCCAAGGCCCACCTGCACGTCCACCTGGAGAGCACGATCCGCCGGGACACCCTCCGCGACTTCGGCGCCGCGAACGGCGTCACCGTGCCGGACGACGTCGCCGCGTTCGGGGGCTTCGCCGCGTTCTTCGCGCGGAACGACCTCGTCCGGGCGTGCCTGCGGCGCCCCGGCGACTTCCGGCGCATGGCCTACGAGTTCTGCCAGGACGAGGCGGAGCAGGGCACCCGGTACGCGGAGGCGTCGTTCACGGCCGCCGCGCACGGCGAGCGGCTCGGCGACCTCGACATGCCGCTGACCGCCGTCCGGGAGGGCCTCGCCGCGGGCCGCGAGGCGTTCGGGATCGAGGTGCGGCTGCTGCTCGACCACTCGCGGCGGCGCCCCGTGGAACGCGCCCGGCGGACCGTCGAGCTGGCCGGCCGGCACGAGGACGTCGTCGCGGTCGGGCTCGCGGGCGACGAGTCGTTCCCGGGGGACCCGTTCGCCGAGGTGTTCGCGGCGGCCCGCGACGCCGGGCTCCACGTCGTCCACCACGCCGGGGAGGGCGAGGGCCCGGCGAGCATCCGGCAGGCCATCGGCCCCGGCGGCACCGAGCGGCTCGGGCACGGCATCCGGGTCCTGGACGACCCGGACCTCGTCGCCGAGGTGCGCGAGCGGCGCATCCCCCTGGAGGTGTGCCCCTCCTCCAACGTCGCGCTGGGCTTCGCGCCGTCGCTGGCCGCGCATCCGCTGCCGAGGCTCCGCGACGCGGGCCTCCTGGTCACGCTGAACACCGACATCCCGGCGCTGATCGGCACGCCGCTGGCGCGGGAGTACGCGCGCGTCCGCGACGCGTTCGGCTACGACGACGCCGTCCTCGCGGGCCTGGCCCGCGCCGGCGTGGACGCGTCCTTCGCCCCCGGCGCCACCAAGGAGCGCCTCCACCGGGAGATCACCGCCTGGCTGGCGTCCCCCTGAGGCGCTCCCCGGTCCGGCGGGGCTACCGGGCGAGGTAGCGGGCCAGGCCCGTGGCGAGCGCCTTGGCGGCGCCCTGCCGCCACGACGCGCTCTTCAACCGCCCGGCGTCGGTGCCGTTGCGCATGTTGCCGCACTCGATGAAGACCTTCGGCACCTTCGACATGTTGAGCCCACCGAGATCGGTGCGGACGTCGATGCCGTTCTTGGCGACGTAGTTCGCGTACGGCTCGCCGGTGCCCCTGCGGAACGCGTCGCGGACGTCGTATCCGAGGCGTTTGGACGGCGCCACGATCGGCCCGGTGTAACCCTTCAGGTAACCCGGCAGGATCACGTGGAAGCCCCGCTTGGACGCGGGCGCTCCGTCGGCGTGGATCGAGATCGCGGCGTCGGCGTGGGCCCGGTTGCCGATCGCCGCGCGCTCGTCGATGCACGGCCCGACGCCCCGGTCGTTCGGGCGGGTCAGCCGCACCGTCGCGCCCTTCGCCCGCAGCAGCGCCGCGAGCCGTGTCGCCACGTCGAAGGTGTAGGCGTGCTCGGCGTACCCGGAGGCGGTCGACGTCCCGGTGGTATCGCACGCCTTCTTGAACGGGCCGGCCTTCACCTTGCGGTTGATCACCTTGGGGTAGCGGTAGTTCAGCCCGTTGTGACCGGGATCGATCACGATCACCTTGCCGGACAGCGGCCCGGCCGCCGCCCGTCCCGTGTCCGCCACCGGACGGGCCGTGCCGTCCCGGCCGGACGAGGTCCCCGCCAGGACCGTTCCCGTCAGCACCGTCCCGGCCAGGACCGTTCCGGCCAGAGCCACCGTCACGACCGTCCCCGAGCGCGCTCCGCGCCACGTCACCATGAAACGGCACGCTACAGCGGCGGACGACGCACCGGCGAACGTTCACGCCACATCCGGCCACAGGACGCTCTCCGCGCCGCACGCGCCCGCGGACCCGGTCCCGCGAAACATGGAAGGGCCCGTGCCGGTAAGCCCGGCACGGGCCCTTCCATGTCGCCTGAGCGGCCCTCACGGGCGGCTTCGCCGAGGTCTCGCGGTGGACCTCAGTCCTTGTTGAAGTTGACCGCGCCCTCGATGGGGGGCGGGCTGTCGGGGACGGTGGACGGCTTGGGCACGCCCTTGAAGGTGAACTTGGCGTCCTCGCCCGAGCCCTCGGTGCCCACGATCACGATCTGACCG
>NZ_CAACVB010000344.1 GCF_900659635.1 Actinomadura roseirufa
CGACCGCCGCGGCGGCCAGGCCCTGCCCGGCGCGGGCGGCGACGAGCTGCCAGGGCGCCCGGGCCAGCCCCCCGGCGAGCGAGAACGCGCCGAAGCCGGCCATGCCGAGGACGAACAGCCGGCGCCGCCCGTACAGGTCGCCGGCGCGCCCGCCGAGAAGCAGGAACCCACCGAACGTGAGCGCGTAGACGTGCACGACCCAGGGCAGGCCGGCCGGGGAGAAGCCGAGAGAGGAGCGGATCGCCGGCAGGGCGACGTTGACGACGGAGGTGTCCAGGGCGACGACGAACTGGGCGATGGCGGCCGCCGCCAGCACCACTCCTGGTCGCGATTTTTTATACATGTAAAGAAAATAGCTCGCGACGGTGCCCGCGGTCCAGTCGCCGATGGGCGAGAATGGGGGGATGCCGCAACCGACCGAGCCGCGCCGGGGCCGGCCGCCCCGCATCTCCCTCGCGGAGATCGTCGATACCGCCCGCCGGATCGTGGACGCCGAGGGCGTCTCCCGGCTGACGATGCGGCGGCTGGCCACCGAGGTCGGCAGCACCCCGATGGCGCTCTACCACCACGTGCGCGACAAGGAGGAGCTGCTGCTCCTGCTGCTGGACGACTACGCCGCGCGCACGCTGCGCCGCCCCGACCTGCCCGCGGATCCGGGCGAGCGGGTGGTCGCCCTCGCGGTCGCGATCCGGGAGGCGCTCAGGGACTGTCCCTGGATCGTCGAGGTCCTCACCGCCGACGACCTGATGGCGGAGTCGGCGCTGTGGTTCGCCGAGAACATCGTCGACGCCCTGGTCGCCGGGGGCCTGACCCCGGCGCGGGCGGTCCACGGGTACCGGGCCGTCTGGTACTACACCGCGGGCGAGATCCTCGTGCGGGCGGCGGCGGCCCGCCGCCGGGCCCGCGACGACCGGCCGACCTACCGCGAGCGCGTCTTCGCCGGCCTCGACGCCGCGGAACTGCCGCGGCTGGCGGCACTCGGCGGCGACTGGGCCGCCCTGACCGCCGAGGACACCTACCTGGACGGCCTCCGCGCCCTGGTCACCGGCCTCCTGACCGGCCCCCCGACCCCCTGACCGGTCAGCCGGCGGGGCGGGGGTCGAGGCGGATGATCACGGACTTGGAGGTCGGGGTGTTGCTGACCTCGGCGGTGCTGTCCAGCGGGACGAGCACGTTCGTCTCCGGGAAGTACGCCGCGGCGCAGCCCCTGGCCGTCGGGTAGGAGACGACGCGGAACTCCGGGGCGCGGCGCTCCACGCCGTCGGTCCACTCCGAGACGAGGTCGACGACGGCGCCGTCCGCCAGGCCGAGGCCGGCGAGGTCGCCGGGGTTGACGAAGACCACGCGCCGGCCGGCCTTGATGCCGCGGTACCGGTCGTCCAGGCCGTAGATCGTGGTGTTGTACTGGTCGTGGCTGCGGACGGTCTGCAGCAGCAGCCGCCCCTCGGGGACGCGCAGCACTTCCAGGGGGTTCACCGTCAGGTTCGCCTTGCCGGTCGCGGTGGGGAAGCGCCGCTCGTCGCGCGGTGCGTGGGGCAGTGTGAAGCCGCCCGGCTCGCGGATCCGGTCGTTGTAGCCCGCGAAGCCGGGGACGACCCGTGCCACATGGTCCCGGATCACGTCGTAGTCGCCCTCCATCGCCTCCCAGCCGATGGGCGAACCGGGCAGCACGGCCCGTGCCAGGCGGCAGACGATCGCGACCTCGGAGAGCAGCAGCGGCGAGGCGGGGGCGAGCCGCCCCCGGGAGGCGTGGACCATGCCCATCGAGTCCTCGACGGAGACGAATCGGGCCCCGGACGGACCCTCGTCGCGCTCCGTCCGGCCGAGCGTGGGAAGGATCAGTGCCTGCTCGCCGGTCACCGCGTGGGAGCGGTTCAGCTTCGTCGACACCTGCGCGGTCAGCCGGCAGCGGCGCAGCGCGGCCTCGGTGACGGCGGAGTCGGGGGTGGCGCGGACGAAGTTGCCGCCCATGCCGAGGAACACCGTCGCGCGGCCGTCGCGCATGGCGCGGATCGCGTCGACGGTGTCGAGGCCGTGCTCGCGCGGCGGATCGAAGGAGAACTCGGCGGCGAGCGCGTCCAGGAACGCCTCCGCGGGCTTCTCGTAGATGCCCATCGTCCGGTCGCCCTGGACGTTGGAGTGGCCCCGGACGGGGCAGACCCCCGCTCCGGGCCGGCCGATGTTGCCGCGCAGCAGCAGGAAGTTGACGACCTCGCGGATCGTCGGGACGGAGTTGCGGTGCTGGGTGAGGCCCATCGCCCAGCACACGACGATCCGCTTCGCGGCGAGCACGTCGCCGAGCGTCGCGTCGATCTCCGCGCGGGTCAGCCCGGTCGCCTCCAGCACCTCGTCCCAGTCGAGGCCGCGGACGTGCTCGCCGAACTCCTCGAAGCCGTGCGCGTGCTCCGCCAGGAACTCGTGGTCGAGGGCGTCCGGCGCGTCCGACTCCAGGAGCAGCCGGTTGAGCGCCTGGAACAGCGCCAGGTCGCCGTTCAGCCGGATCTGCAGGAAGCGGTCGGCCAGCGCGGTGCCGCGCCCGGCGACGCCGGACATCCGCTGCGGGTTCTTGAACCGCATGAGGCCCGCCTCGGGCAGCGGGTTCACCGCGACGATCCGGGCGCCCTCCTTCTTGGCCCGTTCCAACGCCGACAGCATCCGCGGGTGGTTGGTGCCGGGGTTCTGCCCGACCACGAAGATCAGGTCCGCCCGGTACAGGTCCTCCAGGAGCACCGAGCCCTTGCCGACGCCGATCGTCTCGTTCAGCGCCGACCCGGACGACTCGTGGCACATGTTGCTGCAGTCCGGCAGGTTGTTCGTGCCGAACGCGCGGACGAAGAGCTGGTAGGCGAACGCGGCCTCGTTGCTGGTGCGGCCGGAGGTGTAGAAGACGGCCCGGTCGGGGGAGTCCAGCGCGGTCAGCTCGGCCGCGAGGAGGCGGAACGCCTCGTCCCAGGACACCGGCTCGTAGTGCTCGGACCCGGCGCGCTTCAGCATGGGCTCGGTGAGCCGGCCCTGCTGGCCGAGCCAGTGGTCGGAGCGCCGGCCCAGCTCGGCGACGGTGTGCCGGGCGAAGAACTCCCGGGTGACGCGGCGGGTGGTCGCCTCCTCGGCGACGGCCTTGGCGCCGTTCTCGCAGAACTCGGCGACGTGCCGGTGCTCGCCCTCGGGCCAGGCGCACCCCGGGCAGTCGAAGCCCTTGCGCTGGTTGACGCGCAGCAGCGTCAGCGCGGTGCGGCCCACGCCCATCTGGTCGTAGGACTGGCGCAGCGCGGCGGTCACCCCGGGCACGCCCGCGGCCCAAGTCTTCGGCTTCGACACCTGCATGCCGGTGTCGTCGGAGTCGTCGGCGGGCGCCTTCCGGCTCATCGCTCACATCCTCGGGGGCTCGGGTCGCGTCCCCTTACTGTCGCACGTCCCGCCTGGGAGGACGGCGCCGGGCGTTCCGTTCAGCGGACGCCCCGAGGCGCCCGGCGCGCGGCGGCGGCCCGCGGCGCCTACTGGGGCGGGCCGTCGGTCAGGTGGAGGCCGGCGGCCGTCCGGACGCCCCGCGGGGTGATCCACTCGATGCGGACGTCGTCGCCGGGATGGTGGGTGAGCATCAGGTCCGTGAGGGCGGTGGCGGAGCCGACGGGACGGCCGCCGAGGGACACGATGGTGTCGCCGGGGGAGATCCCCGCGGTGTCGGCGGGCGTCCCGGGGACGACCTCGGCGACCAGGGCGCCGTGCCCGCCGCCGCCGCGGACCTTCACGCCGAGCAGGGCCGTCGGGCCGATGTGGACGCCCCCGGACGCGTCGCCGCGGCGGATCCGCCCGGCGATCTCCAGCGCGCGGTCGGAGCGGATGGCGTAGCCGCGGTGGGCGCCCGCCCGCTTCAGCTCGAACCCGGCGGACGCGGCGGTGTTGATGCCGACGATCCGGCCCCGGGTGTCCAGCAGGGGCCCGCCGGAGTCGCCGGGCCGGATCGGGGCGCTGGTCTCGATCAGCCCGGAGAGCCGCTCGGCGCCGCCGCCGCTCTCGTCCCGGGCCGTCACGGCCTGCTCCAGCGCGGTGACGCGGCCGGTGACGACGGTGGGCGCGCCGCCCTTGCCGCCCGCGTTGCCCACGGCGGTGACCGGGTCGCCCACCCGGACGGCGGACGCCGGGCCGAAAGCGGCGACCTTGAGGCCGGCCGCGCCGGACAGCCGGATCACCGCGATGTCGCCGGTCCTGTCGTAGCCGACGATCCGCGCCGGGTAGGCGCGGCCGTTGTCGGTGTCGGTCGCGGTGATCGAGGTCGCGCCCTGGATGACGTGGTTGTTGGTCAGCACGAGGCCCGCGGCGTCCAGGACGACGCCCGTCCCGGCGGCGCTGGCGCTGTTCAGGCCCTGCTCGGAGTCGATGTTGACCACGCCGGGACGGCGTCCGCTCGGCCGGGCGTGGTGGCGGGTCGCCTCGATCGTCGGCCGGGCGTCGCGCGGCCCGCCGTCGCCGACCGGGCGGCAGGCCGGGGCGAGCAGGGCCACCAGGGCGGCCATGAGGACGAGGATCGCGGCGCGGAGCCCGCGGTGCTCCGGGACCTGGATCAAGGGCATGCCTCCTCGGGCTGGTTCCTCCCATGATTCCCGGTCTCCGGCAATTAGTCCTTGACGTCGGAGGTGCGCCGCGCCGGCTCCGCCGGACACTCGACGGAGGTGGCCTCCGGTTTCGCCTCGCGGCCCTTCCTGTCGCGGGGCGTCGCCAGCGCGGCGCAGCCGACGGCGAGCACCGACAGGGCGGCGATCGTCAGCGCCATCGGCACCGCCGTGCCGGAGCCGGCGACCCCGGCCAGCGGAGCCGCGGCGCCGCCCACCGCGAACTGCACGAGCCCCAGCAGCGCGGACGCGCTGCCCGCCACCCGCGCCGGGCGGCCCGACATCGAGAGCGCGGTCGCGTTCGGCATGATCAGGCCCTGCCCCGCGGTCACCAGGAACAGCGCGGGCAGCACTCCGGCCAGCCCCACGCCGCCGAGCACCGCGGCCAGCAGCCCGACCCCGCCCACCGCGACGGTCGCCAGCCCGGCGCCGAGCAGCCGGGCCAGCGGCACGCGCCCGGCGAGCCTTCCGCTGAGCTGGCCGACCGCCACGATGCCGAGGGAGTTGACGCCGAAGACGACGCTGAACGCCTGCGGCGACAGGTCGTAGATGTCCTGGAGCACGAACGGCGAGCCGGAGATGTAGGTGAACATCGCGCCGAACGCCAGCGCGACCGCCGTCCCGTACGCCACGAACGTCCGGTCGGTGGCGAGCGCGCGGAACGTCGCGAGCGTCGCGCGGGCGCCGCCGGTCTCACGCCGGCCCGGGGGGAGCGTCTCCTTCAGCCCGAGGAGCGCGCCGAAGAACAGCGCGACCCCCGTCCCGGCGAGGACGGCGAACACCCCGGGCCAGGGCATCAGCCGCAGCAACTGGCCGCCGAGGACCGGCGCGAGGATCGGGGCGAGCCCGTTGACCAGCATCAGCAGGGAGAAGAACTTGGCCGCCGCCACGCCGTCGTAGAGGTCCTGCACGATGGCGCGGCCGATGACGATCCCGGCGGCGCCCGCCGCGCCCTGGACGAACCGCAGCGCGATGAACGTCTCGACGGTCGGCGCGGCGACGCACAGCGCCGACGCGGCGGCGTAGGCGACCAGGCCGACGAGCAGGGGGCGGCGGCGGCCGAGCGCGTCGCTCAGCGGCCCGGCCACGATCTGCCCCGCGGCGAGGCCGATCACGCACGCCGTCAGCGTCAGCTGCGCCTGCACGGCCCCGGTCGACAGGTCACCGGCCAAATCGGGCAGCGCCGGCAGGTACATGTCGATCGACAGCGGCGCGACCGCGGTCAGCGCGCCGAGGATCAGCAGCAGCGCCAGCCGCCGGTCGGGCGCCGCCGGCGAGGAGGACGCCGGGGACCCGAACCGGCCGGGGACGGGGCGTTCCGGGAGGGAGAGGGGCTTCGGGGTCGAGGGATCGGACGAGGGTGCCGCCTGGGCCATGAAATTCTCCGTGGGGGATGGCGAGCCCGCCCGGCCGCGGGGCGCGGCGGCCGGGCGCGACGGGCTCAGACGGTCGTGACCACCTGCTCGTAGGCGAGCCGGGGGTTGCGCTCCGCCCAGGCGCCGGGGCCGGGCTCGCCGATGTTGACGACCGCGATCGCGCGCTGCGAACCGCCGAGGAACTCGCGCTCCACGGCGGCGGCGTCGAAGCCCGACATGGGCCCGGCGGCGAGCCCGGCGGCGCGGATCGCGACGATCAGGTAGCCGAGCTGGAGGGCGGCGTTGAGCCGCGCCATCGCCGGACGGCCCGGGTTCCCCTCCATGGCCTCGCGCACGCCCGGCTTGGTCGGGATCACGGTGGGCAGGTGCTCGTGGAAGTCCTCGTCCGCGGCGACGATGAGGGTCAGCGGGGCGGTCGCGGTCTTGGCGCGGTTGCCCTCGTTCATCAGCGGGACGAGCCGCTCGCGCGCCTGCGCGCCGCGCACCGCGACCAGCCGCAGCGGCTGGGAGTTCATCGCGGTCGGGCCCCACTTCATCAGCTCGTGGATCGCGCGGAGCCGTTCGTCGGTGACCGGCGCGCCGGTGAAGGCGTTGGCCGTGCGGGCCTCGCGGAACAGCAGGTCCTGGGCGCTCTCGTCCAGCGCGAGCGACCCCTCGGGCGCGATCGTGGTCATCAGTTCACCTCTCGGTCGGGCGGGGAGCCACGGGGAAGAAGAGGCTCCGAGAGGCTTCAACCGGATGACGGTCCGTTATCTGCCGCGTCAGGAAGTGGTGTCCGTCACATCGGCCGGGAGGTCAGTGGGGGAGGCCCTCCGCGGCGGCGAGCAGCGCGCCCGTCACGGTCGCGATCGTGAGCATCGACACCCCGGCGAGGACGGCCCACCGGCCCGCCTGGTAGCCCGCCGGGACCCGCGCGGTGTCGCGGCCCCGCACCGGCCAGGGCGCCCGCAGCGGCGCCGTCCCCGGGACCTCCGG